>CALMUT010000160.1 GCA_937872925.1 uncultured Myxococcales bacterium
AGAACAGCGTCTCGTTGCGGTCCTGCAAAGCCGCCATGCCAATGTAGCGCTCGAGAGGGTCCGTTTTGACCGCGATGGTGTGGTACGTCTGTTCGACCTGTTCCTCGATGCTATTCACCGCGTGGGGGATGAGCCCTTCCATGCCGAAACGCATGCGCTCTTCCACGCTGAACGCGGTGCCCTTGTTGACCAAACACTGCGCCATGAGTTCGCGACCGCGCACGCGGACTTCTGCCCGCATCTTGCCGTCGCCCCGTCGTTGCCATTCGATTTCTCTCATCGTGCGGCCAGAGTCGCAGAGGTGCTCGTCGCATACAAGCGGCCGGCGGCGGCAAGGGCTGCGCCAACGACGGCAACGGGCGCCCGAAGATCAACCTGGGTCGGGCCGGATGGCAGCGCCTAGCATTTCCGTGACCCGACGCGCTAGGCTGGTGAGTGCTTCCGGGCTACCGCCGCCGGGCATGAGCCGACCATCGAGCCAAAGCATGCTCATGCCGTGCACCAAAGACCACGCGCTGGCGATGAGCACTTCGAGTTCCGCTGGCTCCGCTTGGCCCCGAGTGCAGGGCACTTCGCGAGCCGCCGACTCCAACACCGCGTAGGCGCGCCCTGAAGACTCCACCAAGCACGCCGCCGTGCACGCCGCCATTTCGCGACCGAACATCAAGCGAAACAGCTTGGGGTGCCGCGCCGCGAAAGCAACGTACGCGACGCCTGCGGCGTTCAGTCGTGTGATGGCGTCGGTCTCGCAGCCAGCGGCATGCAGTGCCGCGGACATCGCGGCCGTCAGTTCGTCGAACCCCTGGGCGGCGATGGTTGCGAGCAGCTCGGACTTGTCTGCAAAATGGTGCGCGGGCGCAGCGTGGCTCACGCCCACGCGCTTCGCCACGGCGCGGAAGGTCAACGCCCCGACGCCCTCGGACTCCACCACCGCGCGACTGGCTCGCAGCAGCGCCGGACGCAAATCGCCGTGATGGTAGCGCTTTTGTCGTATTTTCCCCGGATTCGCGGCGGGCATGGCCAATCTTGACAGAGTAAAGATAAGCCGGCAAGCTCCAGGCGTCCCTACCGGAGATCCAGCATGGCCACCCCCCCGCGCTACGACCGCTTCCGCCGCCTCGATCAAGACCGCTTCGACG
Organism: uncultured Myxococcales bacterium; assembly: GCA_937872925.1. Classification (GTDB taxonomy): domain Bacteria; phylum Myxococcota_A; class Polyangia; order Polyangiales; family Polyangiaceae; genus JACKEA01. Next base: position 1,140 of record CALMUT010000160.1, read on the forward strand.
TTGTGATCGTCGGCGCCGGGATGGGCGGGCTCACCGCCGGCGCGTTGCTTTCTCAGCGAGGTCGCAGCGTGCTGGTACTCGATCAGCACTACGTGCCAGGAGGCAACGCGACGATCTTCAAACGCCCTGGCTACGAATTCGACGTCGGCGTGCACTACTTGGGTCAATGCGGCCCGGACGGGATCTTGCCGCGCATTCTTCACGCAGCTGGAGCTAGAGGAGTGCGTTTCGGGCGTATGGACCCCGACGGCTTCGACACACTGCTATTCGACGGGCTGGAGTTCCGGGTACCAGTGGGCGTTGACGCCTACCGCGATCGCCTTGTGCAACACTTCCCGCAAGAGCGCGCCGGCATCGACCGCTATGTGGGGCTGCTCACCGCCGCGGCCAACCTGCAACGCGTCGCGCAGAAACCAAAACGCGCGCTGAGTTGGTCACGGGGACAAGCCTGGGGCGCACTGAAAGCGTTGCGCTGGGTCGACTCCACGCTGGGGAGCTTCTTGGATAGCTGTAGCGCAGACCCACTACTGCGAGCCGTCTTAGCCGCTGAGAACGGAACCTACGCGGAGCCGCCCAGTCGCGTGTCCCTCGTGCTCCACCTCGGTCTGATGTTGCACTATCTCGAGGACGGCGGGTACTACCCCCAAGGCGGCGGCCAGGTGCCCGCCGATGCACTCGCAGACGCCATCGAGGGTGCGGGGGGCAAGCTGCTGCTCTCGACTCAGGTCAACAAGATCCGCGTGCAGGGCGGCCGGGCCGCTGGCGTCGAGATCTCCAACAAACACCTCGGACGCCGCTTTGTGGCGGCGGGCACCGTGATCTCAAACGCCGACATCAAAAAGACGCTGCTACAGTTGGTCGACCGCGGCGCTGTCTCCCGCGCCACCACGACCCGCGCTCAGCGCTGGGAGATGGCGCCAGCCCTCGGCGTCACCTACCTGGGAGTCAAGGCTTCGGTTTTGGGGAAGCGCGGCATGCGCAACACCAACTATTGGGTGTACCCCAGCACGGACATGGAGACGCTTTACGCCGACGCTCGCGAAGGGCGCCTGAGCGAAGAGCCGATGGTGTACGCGACCCTGGCGTCCCTTAAGGACCCGGACAACACGCGCCTCGCGCCCGAGGGCGTACTGAATCTGCAACTGATGACCGCCGTTCCAAGTCAGCCTTCGGCGTGGGGCGTGACGGCCGCTCAGGCCAAGGACGGCAGCTATGGCGACGTCCCCGAGTACCGCGCACGCAAAGCCGAGTTTGCCGAGCGTATGCGACGCGGCGCCGCCCGTGCGTTCCCGACCCTGGAGGAATGCGTGGTGTTCGAAGAGGTCGCCACTCCCCTCACCCACAGCCGCTACACCGGCGCAACGGGCGGAACGTCCTACGGGCTTGCGCTGATCCGGGAGCAGTTCCTGCATCGACGTCCCGGTGCGGAAACCGAGATCCCTGACTTGCTCTTATGCGGCGCGAGCATGCGCACGGCCCATGGGATCTTGGGCGCCATGACTAGCGGCGTCGTGGCGGCGGCCCACGTCGCGGGGCGCAGCGTCTATCGCGACGCGTTCGGCACGGCCGCACCTGGCGAGCCGGCATTGCTGTCGCAACCCGTTCCAGCTGAGTTAAAGCCCACCGCGGCGTTGCGAGGGGCTGCAAGAGTCGAAGCGCCGCGCTGACTCACCGCAGGCGCTTCCCCGTCAAGGATACCGACGAGAGAAACGGCGCTGGCGACGAGCGCGGGACTGCGTTCGAAGGCGCCCAGGGGGTCGCTGCTCAAGATCGATCGTAGATCCCGATGGTGCCCGTAGGTCGTCAAGAAGAGGCGCGCCGTTTCCTTACGGAATTCCGGGCTCATCAGCATCAAACGATTCTGAGCGTTGAGCAGTCGGCGCGCCGTTTTCTTGGTCATGCCGCGGCGCCACCGGGGCGGCATGAGGCCGGCAATGCGCTCCATGTGCACGGGCAGCAGCGGCTCGACTAGGTAGTTGTGGAGTAAGAAGCCCAGCAAGAGCGAGAAGATCACCGGGCTGACTCCCTGGGCGTCGATGCTGCGGGCAACGCTCGCTTTCGCCGGAGCACGGTGGCGATAGGACGCAATGGAGAAGAACCAGCGCTGGAGCTTGCCGTGCACACTGCAAGCCGCGAGGTACTCCGCGCTCATGGCGAAGGACTCGCCCAAGAGAACGCCCGGCAAACACGCCGCATCCGAGAAGACCGTGGCCGCCCGCGCGTCTCCGAAGACCTGACGGAACGCCACGGCGTGGGCAGCTTCGTGCAGCAAATAGTTGGGTGCGGGTCGGTTGTCCTTCAGATCACGCAGGCGAAAAAAACCCGGACGTTTCCCTTCGAGCCATCGCAAGGGCGGCATGCTGCGGCGATAGGGCAGGACGCCCGCATCGATCACGCGCTCCAGACCCAGCAGAGGAAAGCCGTAGTACGCGCTGTCGTCGGGCACAAAACCAATGCCCTGCCGCAGCGCTGCGTCGCGCACCCGACGGTAGAACGCGTTGTGCACGTAGAGGAAACCGTCACCCGCAACGTCCGGTAGCGCTGCAGCGTGGCTTTCGCCGTCGTGAGCGTCGATGACGTCGCGGAGTTTCACGGGCGTGAGCATAACCGCTTCGGGTCGGCGGGAGTTCACGACGGGCGATGCCTGGGCCGCCGCAGCGGCTCCAGTGGATTCGCGATGCGCCCCCCGCGGCGCCGGGCTCAGTTCACAGGAAATGCGGCCGTGGGAACGGGCCCCTCGGCAGCCGCGGGCGCTCGGACGGGAGCCGCGGGCTCGGGAGTGGCGGGCGCTCGCCAGGTTGCAGGCGCCTCAGGAGTCGACCACGCGCTCGAAGCGCGCTTTGCCGCCGGCCGGCTCGGGGCCGGGGATGCCGCGGGCGTGGTTCCCGCGCCGACCGCGGCTTCGTTTTGAACGGTGGGAGCAGCGAGCGCAGTCGGGTCGGAGTCCTGGTCCATGGACTCGTCGGGCGCGTCCCCTGCGGCCTCAAGCGCAGGCGCGGGGGTGATCTCCGGCGCAGCGACCTTGGCCTGGGCGGCTTGAGCGGCCTGCGCCGCGGCCTGTGCCGCGGCAACCGCAACGGGGGGAACGTTTGCGATGGGCGCACCGGTCGCTCCGTCGGATGCGGTCGCGATGCCGACGCGCAGCAGAGCGACAACGCTCATGGCGGCGAACGCGCCCATGGCCAAGGCGACACCACGCGACGCGCGACGCCGACGCTTCAGCTGCTCAGGAGACGGCGGCGGCGGCGGCAGTGTGGCGGGGTCCTCGATCTCGGGCTCGAGCTCGACCACGGCTGGGCCACCTTCGTAGGCGCCGGCGTCTCCCACCGCAAAAAACTCCTCGTCGGCTGGGTTGAGAGCGTGAGGGCCATCGGGTAGCGTGATCCGCTCAGTGGGCGCGCTGGCCACATCTGTGCCACAACGTGCCGAGTCCACGTCAATGCTGTCGCGAATATTCAGGCTTAATTCGAGGCTCGGTCGCATCATTCGGTCCCTTTCGTACTCGAAGCTTTCTCAGAGCAATCGCCGTGCCGACGTTCGGGACTGGCGTTTTTTCGCTGCCGCGTGCCTGGCCCTGGCGCTCTCCCTCGGATCCGTCAGCGCCGCCTGTGCACAAAGTGACGCAGGCGGGGATGCGACGGCGGATGCGACGCCCCCGCAATGGTGCGCCGCGGAACTCGAGGCGCTCTCCGACGGCGTCTGTGCGTTCGAGCCCGCCGAGGCCAAAACCGACACGCTGGTCGTCTTTCTGCATGGTGTGGTGAAACCGGGCACGACCTGGCAGTGGGCCCAACAGCGCGCCATCGTGCGCGCCGCCAAGCGCAAAGGCTTCAGTGTGCTGATGCCCCGTGGGCGCCGCGGCATCGGTCCCGCTCAGATGAAAGACTGGTGGACTTGGCCCACATCCGTGGCCGCTCAGCGCGCGGTGGAGTCCGAACTGACCGCGGAGTGGGCACAAGCACAGAAGAGCCTCGAATCGCGGCGGGCGCATGACTTTCGCCGCGTCTTCGTGATCGGGTTCTCCAACGGCGCCTACTACGCCACAGCCCTTGCGCTCCTGGGCAAGCTAAAAGTCCAAGGCTACGGGATCTTCGCGGGGGGTGCGGGAGCGAAATACCTGGTGGGCCCGGCAAAAGGCACGACCCGCCGACCGCGTATCTACGTGGGCTACGGTCTAAAGGACCGCGCCCACAAAGACCCCAAGGGCCTGGCCCGCGCGCTGGCGCAACTTGGCTGGCCACACAAGGCGAACGCCCGCAAACGCGGCGGACACAGCATGGGCGACGGGCAGCTCGACGCAGCGATCGACTTCCTGCGTGGCAGCAAGTAGTGGCGCCCAGAGCGGGGCTCGAACCGAGATCCGAGTTCGGCTAGGTTGGTCGCTGCTTCTGGGCGAAGGAACGCGTTGCGAGCCCCAAACACAGCAGCAGCACGGTCAGCAGAGCGGCGGAAAACCAGTACGGATACTCCGGACGTAGTTGGTACAGGCTGGTTCCCAGCACGGGTCCGAGCATGCGCCCGAGCGCGTGCGAAGAACTGTTGAGCCCAGCCGCGGCCCCTTGCTCGTTATCCGCGACCCCGAGGGACACGGCGGCGCTGACGCCCGGCATGGCAAGGCCCTGCCCCAGACCCTGCACCGCGAGGGAAAGGGTCAGTTCCCAAAAGTGGTGCGAAAAGGACAGCCCAACGAATCCGGCCAGGGCGATGGGCACGCCGACACGCATCAGCGTCGTGGGAGACAGCCCGGTACGCCGCACGATGTAGCCCTGAGCGAAAACCGCAACGATGCCGTAGAACACCAGCGCCAAACCCACCGTGCGGGCCGTGCCTTGGGCCGTCAATCCAAGCCGATCTTGGTAGTAGAACGCCACGGTTTGCTCCATGGCGACCGAGGAAAGCGAGAGCGAAAGCCCGACCAACAGCAGTGGCCAGAGCCGTTTGGTCAGAACGCCGGAGCGCGCTTCGCCGGAACTCCGCACGTGGCGCTCGGGTTCGGGCAGCTTGAACCAGACGAAGGCCGCATTCACGAGGGCGAAGGCCGCGGAGAAGTAGACAGGCGCGAGCAGCGAAATGGTGGCCAGCCCGGCGCCGATGGCAGGACCGAAGACAATGCCAAGCCCAAAGGCCGCACCAACGAGTGCCATGCCCGCCGTGCGATCGTCCCGCTCCGTGGTGTCGGCGATATAAGCTTGGGCGGTGGGAATGGTCGCAGAGGAAAACGCGCCGCCGAACAATCTGGCACCCAACAAGCCTGCAAAGATCGCCATGTGGCTGAGTCCACCGCGCAGGCCGAAATGCGCCACCAGTGCAAATGCGGCAAAGCTTGCCGAAAAGCCCAGGATCCCCACGAGCAGCACCGGCTTTCGCCCAACGCGCTCGCTGCGGCGCCCCCACATCGGACTCAGCAGGAACTGCATCAACGCGTAGCTGGTCGACAGGGACCCCACCTCAAGTTCGCTGAGCCCGAGCGCCCGCCCCAGGGGCGGCAGCACCGGGAACAGCACGCTCAGCCCCAGAATACTGTTGAAAACGGTGATGAAGAGCAGGGCGCGGGGGCGCATGGCCGGGCAGCATACTCGACGTGGCGAAGGCGGCTCCCGAAACTGATAGGTGCGCCCCGCGGAAATGGGATGATACCGTGCTCGAACAAGTCGAGGAGACCGACGCCGACATGCTCAGAAAAGCACTCAAGTTCAAACGTGACCAAACCCGCCCCACGCCCAAGGCGCCTTCCAAAAAGAAGAAAAAGAAGGCAAGTGTGGACACCGCAAAACCCGGGGTCAGCGCCTCAGACAAGAAGGTCGGCGCGGGCGCATCTGGGAAGCGAAACTTCTCCAAAGCGGCCAAGAAGAAAGCCGCCTTTGCGTTAGAGGACTCAGCGACGAGCGCAAGTCGCAAATCCACCAGAAAAAGTAGCAATCGGCAGAAACCGGACAGCCAGCTGAAACGGCGCGCGACGCGTCGAACGACGGCGCCCACTGCCCGCGCGCGCCGGGGCAAGTAGAGAATCGCCACATCCGGTAGACTTGGGACGGCGTCCTAAGACATTCTCCCGGCCGTGAACGCCCTGGGCCAAATCCGCGCCTTCCCGCGAGCAATCCGACAACGCATGGCGCGGTCGCGGGTCGCCGTGCTCTGCAGCATCTGCGTGTTGTGGATCGCTGCGTGTCTGGTCGCCTGGCCAACCCAAGCGCCGGCCCAGACCGCCGGCGTGAACGTGCTCTCGGGTCGTCTCCCAGTCAACGCCAGTGGTGTCGCGCGCGCGGAACGCATGACCGACGGCGTCGCCGCGGTGCGTGGGGATCATTGGAAGACCGACCGCACCGCCATCTTCCGATCGAATACTGCTTTCGTCGAGTTCGACTTGGGCGAAGAGCTGCCCATCACTTGCGGATACTTGCTGGGTGACAACAACGACACCTACACGCTCACGATTTCCTCGGATGGTGCGAGCTTCGCGCCACTTTGGGAAGCCGTTCCCACCGGCGGCAGCGGACTCCAACCTCGGTTGACGGATACGCTCAACGCCCGCGGTCGCTACATTCGGATCACGGCAAAGGGAGGCGACACTTCCTACTCCATCAGCGAAGTGCAGCTCTTTGGCGAGAAGCCGGATCCGTGGCCGCCCGCAATCGCAGAGCGCCCGGGCATTCCGCCGGACGAACGGATGCGCAACCTGACGCTGAGCTTCGGCTTCTCCCTCGCCGCGTTTGCGCTCTTGGCCTACTCCGGGGCGCCCATCTGGTGGACGTTGCTCGCACTTTTGATTCCGATCTTCGGTGGCTGGGAGCTCGTGGGCGCCATGCAGGACGACTGGCCCGTCGCGCAGCGAGAAATCGCGCTGCTACGCGGCACCATGGCCATGACAGCGCTCGTCGCGGTGTTGCGGGAGGCCTTTGCGCCCAAGCGCTTTCTCGCCAACGGCGCGGCAATCTTGGCGGTGCTAGGCGTATGCGCCACGATTTCCGTGGCCGCGTTCTTCAATTTGGGTCGGCCCCAGTACATCGACCACAAACTGAACGAACCCAGCTTTGTGCACAATTTCGACATGCGGGTGTACTACCCGGTCGGGAAATACTTCAAAGAGCTGCGTTTCGACGGCCTGTATATGGCCAGCGTGGCGGCCTATGCGGATGACGACCCGACGGTCACGCTGGAGTCCCTGTCGCACGTTCAGCTGCGCGATCTCAAGACGCATCGCATGACCAGCGTCGCTCAAGTGTCCAGCGAGATCCAGGCAGTCAAGGCACGCTTTTCAGAAGAGCGTTGGCAGCAGTTCATCGTGGACATGCGTTACTTCCGCGAGAACATGGGGGTACGCGACTACCTCGGCAGCATGCATGACCACGGGGGCAACGCCACACCCGTATGGTTCACGCTGGCGCACTACATCTTCAAGAGCACGACGGCCAGCAACGAAACACTGTTCGTAGCGGCGATGCTCGACCCGCTCTTGCTACTGCTGGCGTTCCTCGCCATCGGTCGGACCTTTGGCGCCCGCACCATGCTCGTGTCGATGGTGCTGTGGGGCGCGAACGACTTTTATATGTTCGGCACCAACTGGGCTGGCGCGACGCTGCGCCACGACTGGATGGCGTACCTGGCATTCGGGCTGTGTGCCCTGCGCAAAGAGCGCTGGGCGCTAGGGGGCGTGTTCTTGGCCGCGTCGGCCATGATTCGGGCGTTCCCCGCAATGGCCCTGGTCGCCCTGTCGATCCCGGTATTTTACTGGCTAAGCGCCTACGTGCAGGAACATAAGCGGCCGCCGCGCTTGGGGGACTTCGCCCGGGCACAAGCCCCGTTCTTGCGCGTTGCATTGGGCGCGACGATCACCGTTGCCGTGCTCTTTTTGATCTCTTCGCTGGTGCTTTCCTTCGACGCCTGGACGGAGTGGTTACACAAAGTCAGTCTTCTGAACAAAGACCCGCATGTGAATCACGTCAGCTGGCGTGGGCTGATCGGCGGCCCGGACGGCGTGCACAATCGACTGCTACGGGGGCGACTTCCCGTCTACATCGGCGGCATCGCCTTCTATCTCGGGTTGGTCATCCTTGCAGCAAAACGACGGTCCTTTGCCGCGGTCGCGACCTTGGGCTTGATTGGCATTCCCCTCGCGTTCCATCCAGCCAACTACTACATCCACTTCATCTTCTTGATGCCGCTGATAGCGGTGGAGCGCAAAGTGCGCGGCGCCCGCCCGGTTGCATTTGGCGATGCGCTGATGTGGGGCGCGTTCCTATTCGTCTGCGGGGCACAGTACTGGACGACGCGCGAGTCCGATCTGGGGCTACACTTTCACTTTGCCAGTGCGCTGCTCTTTGTCGGCATCACCGTGGGTCTGCTTGCATTGCTGCTCCAAGACACTATGCAAGAGCGCGGGGTGCTCGCGTTGCTCGAACCCGAGCTTGCCGTGGCTGCGGCAGGATCCGGCGCGGCCCTGGGCAGCGCCGGAATTGACGGCGGATTGGCTCCGGCCCCTGCGCCCAGCACGGACGCAAGCGCGGCCGACACAGACGCCAGTCCCGACTCCGAAGCCGATGGCTCCACCGTGCCCAGCGCCGCGCAGGCAGACGCCGAAGCAGAGGTGGACGCTGCTACGGAAGACTCGGCTCGGGTCAGCACTGCGCCGACAGACGCCGAAGCAGACGTGCACACCGTTGCCGACGCGCCGGCAGAGACCGTCGCAGAGGCCGTCGCGGACGCCGATCCGCAAGCCGATCCGGACGCCGATCCGGACGGCCGATCGAGCTCGCCGCCGAAATCCGACGCCTAAGCCCGAGCGTCGCTCACTGCGCGTCGTCGATGGGGGCGCCCTGGTCGATCCACCGGCCGAGCAACTCTCGCTCCTGGGGCGTCATCTTCGTCTTGTTGCCCAAGGGCATGCTGGGCGTCAGGACAGCGCGTTGCCGGATCTGAGGCGCGTACGCTTGCACCTGCTCCGGTGTATCAAACGCAACGCCGTTCGGCGCTGCCTTGAAAATGTCGTCGCTGGGGTGCGCAGAGTGGCAAGTCGTGCAGCGCGCTGAAACGACGTTCCAAACCTCGGAGAACACGACGGTCTGGCCGCCGGCCGCCGGCGCTGGCGGCTTGGTGGCAATCACAAGGGCCAGCATGGCGAGGGCCGCCGCGGGAAGGATCCACTTGTTTCGGTGCCCTCGATTCTTGAGGTTGAACCAATGGCGAGTCGTGGCACCGATTAGCGAGATGGCGCACAAGAGGATCCAGTTCCACTTGTGGTCAAAGGTGTGCGGGTAGTGATTGCTGATCATGATGAACAGCACCGGAAGCGTCATGTAGTTGTTGTGAAGCGAGCGCTGCTTGGCACGCGCCCCCTGGGATGCGTCGGGCTCTTTGCCAGCGATCATCGCGTCCACCAGCTTGCGCTGCCCAGGAATGATCACGAAAAAGACATTGGCCGCCATGATCGTCCCGATGATGGCGCCGATGTGGATGAAAGCCGCGCGGTTGGTGAATACCTGCGTCAGCCCATAAGAGGACGCCGCAAAGAGCAGAAAGCCGACGCCGGCGAAGGCGGCGGGAACGCGCACGAGCGGCGAGTCAGCGAGCAAGTGGTAGACCAGCCACCCCGCAGCCAATGAGCCGAGTCCGATACCCACCGCGGCGCCGAATCCGACCGGCGACGTCTGCACGTCTATGAGATACGCGCGCCCGCCCATGTAGTAGACGAGTCCCAGCAGCAAGAATCCACTGATCCAAGTCGTATAGGCCTCCCACTTGATCCAGTGCAGGGTTTTGGGCAACTGCGCGGGAGCCACCTGGTATTTCTGCACCACATAGAAGCCCCCCCCGTGCACGGACCAAAGCTCACCAGCCAGGCCTGCCTCGTCGATGTCACGCTCGGGTTTGCGCAGATTGCCGTCCAACCAATTGAAGTAGAACGAGCCGCCAATCCAGGCGATCCCAGCGATGATGTGCAGCCAACGCACGAGCAGGGAAATCCATTGGTGCAGGTGGGGATCCATACGATTGACCCGCGAGTCTAGAGAAAGAAGGTGGCTGCGGCAGAAATTTTGGTGGCGTGGCGGGGCTCTCGGCCAAGCTCCGGGAGGATCGCGCCCTTTGCCGGAAAGCTTTTCGCCGTCCGCCGCGGTTTCCGGCTCTCGGCTGGCACCCCTGGAGCCGCGCGTGATAGCCTTTTGCGGCGAATCATTCACCTTTTTCTTTCCTCATGACCGCACAGAGTGACGAAATCCCTTCCGGCTCCATGGTCGCCGGGCGCTATCGCATCGAGCGTCGACTCGGGCAGGGCGGCATGGGCTCTGTGTACGAAGTGGAGCACTCCGTCACCGGGCAGCACTTGGCTCTGAAGCTGCTCGATCCCAAGCTGACCACCGACGCGGTCGCTTTGGAGCGGTTCCGACGCGAGTCACGCGCACCCGCACGCATCGACAGCGACCACGTGGTGAAGGTCACGGACGCAGATGTGGCGCCAGAGCTCGATGGCGCGCCGTTCCTGGTGATGGAGCTGCTGCGCGGGGAGAGTTTCGACGAGTTGCTGAAGCGACGCGGACGTCTCGAGCCCGAAGAAGCCTTGGTCTACCTACGACAGATCGCGCGGGCTCTAGACCGCGCCCATGCCCTCGGCATCATTCATCGCGACATCAAACCCGAGAACCTGATCCTGACCACGCGCGACGACGGCTCACCCTGCGTGAAGCTGCTGGACTTCGGGATCGCCAAGCTGACCGAAACCTCCGGTGCTGGCATGGAATCGAAGACCGCAACGGGCGAAGTTTTCGGCACACCCCTGTATATGTCGCCGGAACAAACCTTGGGCAGAGTGGACCGAATATCCCCGCAAACGGACGTCTGGGCCCTCGGCATTATCGCGCACAAACTACTGGTCGGCGACGAACCCTGGACCGCCGAGACGCTGCCGCATTTGATTGCACAGATCGCCTACGAGCCACTGCCGGTGCCGAGCGAGCGCGGTTCGACCCTCGGTCCCAGCTTCGACAGTTGGTTCAAGACTTGCTGCGCGCGGGAAACCGACGGCCGATTCTCGTCCGCCGGCAAGGCCGTGCGTGAACTCGGGCACGCCCTCGGTCTGCGGGATCTGGCCAGCTCATCGCAGCATTCCATCGTTACGGATACCGGTTCGCAGGCGCGGCGCGCAAGCGCATTGGCCGAAACGGCCGTCGCGAGTTCTCAAGGCTCCATCGGTTCCGACACGCTCACTGCGCAAGTCGCGCCGGGCAAACCGAACTCCAAAGTCTTCGTGGCGGCGGTCGTCGGTGTTGCCGCGCTGATCGGTGTGATCGCATTCGTGGCGAGTCGCTCCCCAACGGCAGCGCCGACTGCCGACCCAATCGACAACGCAGGGGCGCGCGGAGCGGCTCCAACTCAGGTAGCGGCACCGGATCCAACCCAACCGGTGATCTTGCCCGCCGCAAGTGCTGCCAACCAGGGCGCCGGCTCGGCTTCGGCTTCGGCTTCGTCAGCGCCCACCCCCATCCCCCAACCCCCGACCGCAGCTCCTAAGCCGACGGCCAAACCCGCTTCAGCGCCGGCCCCCAAACCCGTCGCGGCCCCGCAGCCGACGCCGGCTCCTGCCCCGAAACCATCGGCGACAACCCCTCTGCCCCCGACGCCTCCTCCCAAACCGGATCCCCTCAGCGGACGACACTGATGTTGCGCACACAAACTCTCGCAGGGGCTTTGCTCTGCCTCACGATTTTCGCTACGGCGCCCGCGGCCACAGCGACCGAAAACGCGGCCGCGGCCGAAGCATTGTTTGTCCAAGCCAAAGAGCTGACGGCAGCGGGCAACTTCGCCGCCGCTTGCCCGAAGTTCCAGGCCAGCTACAAGCTCGACCGCACCCTGGGCACGCTGCTGAACCTTGCGGACTGCCACGAGAACCTCGGCAAGGTCGCGTCAGCCTGGGCCGAGTGGGGCGAAGCCGTCGAGATGGCAAAGAAGATGGGCGACGATCGAACCGCGTTTGCGGCTGAGCGCCGGGATGCGCTCACCCCGCGCCTGCCCAAGCTCACCTTGACCATTCCAACGTCAGTTCCCGCCCTCGACGTGTATCGGGACGGCGTGCGCATCGATCCCGGAGCGTACAACCTGGCACTGCCCGTCGATCCTGGCCCGGTGCGCCTGGTCGTCCGTCGCGGTGACAGGGTCTTGGATGAGCAGCAGCACAACTTGGCTGAAGCGCAACAGCTCAGTGTGTCCATCGATCTCGCTGCCATCGACAAGAAGTTCCCAGCTCCCAAACCGAAAGCGGGCACTGGACCGGACGGAAGACCCGTGTCCAGCTCGCAGAAGACCGTCGGCTATGTGGTCGGGGGCGTTGGGATCGCCGCGATCTTGACCGGCGTTGGATTCGGCGTTGTGGCACTCAGCAAGAAGAGTGACGCGGACGAGCCAGACGCCTGCGCCGAGCGCTTTTGTAGCAACAAAGGCCTGGATGCCGCGGACTCCGCCAAGTCCTTTGCCGAGATCGGCCAATGGGTCGGGATCGGTGGCGTGGTTGCCACTGCGGTGGGCGCGACGCTGGTTTTCACCGCGCCCAGCAGCGAACGCACGACCCAGCGGCGCCGCTTGCTGGCCTCGCCGTGGCTTTCGCCCTCTGCTGGCGGTTTCAGCGTGCGCGGAGAACTCTAGTGCGGCGCCTGCTTGCATCCGCTGTCATGCTCTTAGGCATGTCGGGATGTGTCAGCGCGTTGGGCGTGGACGAAGAGCGGGAGTCCGCCGTTGCGGCGCTGTGCCAATGCATCTCTGGGGGCGCAGGTAGCGCCTTCAACGACATCGACGATTGTCAACGCACGCTGAACGGTCGCTTGGACTCGTCAAGTGCAGGCACCCGCGCGGAGTGGCTAAAGAACTTCTCCGCTCGCGGCTGCGACCGCTGCAAGGACTTCCCTGGTCCGAAAGCCATTGAAGCCGTCTGTTTGCGCCTGGCACCGACATGCGCGCTGCAATTCGAGTCTTGTCAAAACCTGCCGTGCTGCAGCGGCGCCGCCTGCTCCGACGCCGGAAAGGTGTGTCAATGACGTCGAGACGCCGCCGACGCTACCTCTGGCTCCCGCTGCTCGCGCTCTTGACACTAGTCGGTTGCGCCAGCCTGCTGGACGTCGACGGCTACGAAAGCTCGCCCGAAACCCTGTGTGATTTGCTGGATCGCTGTTTCGAAGGGCAAGACCTGAGCGCCTGCCGGAGCGAGGTCGATGCCGCGCTCGACACCGCTTCACCGGAGGTACGCGCCCAATGGCTGGCGGGCTTCTTAGATCTGTCTTGCGCAAAGCAGTGTACCGGGGCGCGCCGCTGCCTGGACCTGGCTCCGCTTTGCGTTGGTGCGAGTGCCACCTGCGACCGCACCGAAGACTGCTGCGGCTTTTTGACTGGCCAGGCGGAGTGCAAGAGCTTGTCTGTCACCCCGCCTGGCCAAGAGCCCGTGCAGCAGTGCTGTCGCCCCCTTGGCGTTGCCTGCGCCGCGGACGCGCCGTGTTGTGCAGGATTGGAGTGCGACGCGCTCACTGGCACCTGCGGCGGCGTCAAGTGCAAGCTCGCGGACGAACGCTGCTCGGACGCCGCGGAGTGCTGTACGAAGATCTGCGACCGCACGCCAAATGGCGAAGGCTTCTGTGCAAAACAGGTCTGCTTGGAGGCTGGCTTCGACTGCGTCGCCGGCGACACCTGTTGCGAGGGACTGCTCTGCGACGGCGGCAAGTGTCGAGTTCCGGGTTGCGGGATCCCCAACGGCGCGCCCTGCAACCCCCAGGGGGATCCAGAGAACCCCAAAGAACGGTGCTGCGAAGGCAGCTGTGAGCCGCTAGCGCTGTCCAAGCCGACGACCAGCAACGACGAAATCCTAGGCGTATGCATCAAAGACGGCTGCTTTCCGCAGGACTCGGCCTGTGACCCCGACGGCAGCGTGCCCTGCTGCGCGGGCACCAGTTGCGTGAAAGGCGTCAATCGCTGTGGCACCAACTGCGTGGGCAAAGATGGCTACTGCGTTCGTGAATCGGACTGCTGCGGCGGGCAGGTACCGGTTGGCCCGACGGGCACACTCAAGAGCCTGCGCTGCGACCAAACCACCAACACCTGCACGACCTGCACCAACGGTTATTGCGACAAGAACGAAGACTGCTGCGATGGCCTGACCTGCCACCCGACCGGAAAGGTCTGCGTGCCGGCTTGCAAGACCGCACCGGAAGCCGAGTGCTCCCACTCGATGACCCAGACCGGCGGCCTGCTGGCCGTCGAGACGTCTCCAGGAGTGTACCAACACTGCAACAACAACTTGCAGCATTACGTCGACCAAACGTGCGTAGAAACAGTCTGCAACGCCGACAGGTCGTGCTGCTGCAACCAATGGGACGAACTGTGCGCGCTGGCGGCGTTCGCCGCGTGTCCGCCGACCCAGAATTGCGCAACCTTCGAGACGAAGTGTAGCCACTCGATGGACCAGATTGGCTCGATCCTGGGCACACCCGCCGGAGCGACTGGAAGCTACAAGTCTTGCGACCCGACCGGCACGCCCTACCTGGTAAAAGCCACCTGCGTCGACACCGTTTGTAAGCTCATGCCGCAGTGTTGCTGTGGCTATTGGAGCGCTGCCTGCGTGGGGCAGTACACCGCGCTCAAGCTGGGCGCCGACCCCAACTGTAAGTAGCCCCATCGGCACCGGAATGCGCTTCTGCTCGACTGCGCAACTGCTTCCGCCGGTTTGCAGCGGAACGAAATAGTTGCGCGTATTCCACTGGGTGCCACATGCGGCAGATCAACTCACCGGATATAATACTCCGTTGATATGGCCCAAATCATCGCTAATGCGAGATGTCATACCCATCCTGATAGGAGGCACATAGGTTGCCCCTCGGCGGTCAACCGCGCCCTCGATGGAGGATCCTCATGCGTTCAAATACCCAATCGATTGTTTCAACGGCCATCTTCGTGGGCCTCGGTCTCCTGCTCGCTTCCTGCGACAAGAAGAAGGACGAACCCACCGGAAAAGCAACTCAGGCGTCGGCGGCAGACGTGGCCGCCGGCAAGCAGATCTTCGAGACCCAGTGCCAAGCCTGTCACAGCATCGGCGGCGGCGACCGCACCGGCCCGGACCTCAAGGGCGTCAACGAACGCCGTGACCACGCTTGGCTGGTCAAGTGGATGAAGGATCCCATCGAGATGGGCAAGAGCGATCCCGTCGGTAAGGAGCTGCTCGCAAAGTACAAGAACGTTCCCATGCCCAACCCGGGCTTGGACGACGCCAAGATCGGCCAAGTGCTGGGCTACATCGGCGAGGCGAGCAAGGGCGCCGCAGCCACTCCGGCCGAAGAGAAGTTCGTTGCCCTGGAGGGAGAGACCTTCGAGAAAGCCAAGAAGATCTTCTTCGACCGCTGCGCGGGCTGCCACGGCACGCTGCGCGCGGGAGCCACGGGTCCCAACATCCAGCCTGAGCGCACCAAGAAGATCGGTACCGCCGCGCTCAAGGCGACGCTCACCAACGGCTTGCCCGGTGGCATGCCGCCCTGGGGCAAGCTGGGGATCTTGAGCCCGGAAGAGGTCACCATGATGGCCAACTACGTGCAGATGGAACCACCAGAACCGCCGCAGCTGCCTCTGGAGAAGATCAAGGAATCCCACAAGGTCATCGTGGCGCCGGATGCCCGGCCCAAGAAACCAGAGACCAAGCGCAACTGGGAGAACTTCTTCGGGGTCGTGCTACGCGACGCCGGCCAAGTCGCCATCATCGACGGCGACACCAAGGAAAAGGTCGCCATCATCGAGACGGGCTTCGCGGTGCACATCCTGCGCTCTAGCAAGACCGGTCGCTACTTCTACGCAGTCGGTCGCGACGGCAAGGTCAGCCTGATCGATCTCTGGACGGAGACGCCCACGCTCGTGGCGCAGGTCAAGGGCTGCTTCGACGCCCGCAGCGTGGATGGGTCCAAGTACAAGGGCTACGAAGACAAGGTCTTGATCCAGGGCTGCTACTGGCCCCCGCAATACGTTGTCTACGACGGCCTGACCCTCGAGCCCAAGACCGTGCAGAGCGTGCTCACCCCCGCATATGACAACAAAGAAGAACTGAAAGAGGTGCGCGTAGCTGCGATTTACGCCAGCCATTTCGAACCCATCTGGGTCGTCAACCTGAAGGAATCCGGCCACGTCGCCATCGTCGACTACAGCAAGCCGGACTTCCCTATCACCGAAAAAATCCCCGCGGAACGCTTCCTCCACGACGGCGGATTCGACCACACCGGGAACTTCCTGTTGCTCGCGGCCAACATGCGCAACCAGATCGCCGTCATCGATCTGAAGAGCAAGAAGATGGTCACCAAATTCGAGACCGGCAACAAGCCGCATCCCGGACGCGGCGCAAACTGGAAGGATCCGGAGTTTGGTTGGGTCAACGCCACCCCGCACATCGGCGAAGGTCTGATGACCATCTACGGCACGGATCCCAAGGGCAAGCCCGAGCATGCCTGGAAGGTCGTGCGCAAGGTCAAGCTCGACGGCATGCCCGGCGGCCTGTTCGTGAAGACTCACGAAAAGAGCCCATGGGTGTGGGTCGACGCGCCGCTCGCGAACAAAGAAGAGAACACCCGGAAGATCTGCGTCTACTCCAAGAAGGAGGGCAAGATCCACAAGTGCTGGAATCCGACGGACCACGGCCGCACCGTGCACTTCGAGTACAACAAGCAGGGCACGGAAGTCTGGGTCTCCGGCTGGGACAAGAAGGGCGAGATCATCGTCTACAACGACCAGACCCTCGAAGAGGTCAAGCGCATCAAAGAGGATTGGGTCGTGACGCCCACTGGCAAGTTCAACGTCTACAACACCGCGCACGACGTGTACTGAAGACACGGCACATGCCTTGCAATCTTGTCGAGCTGTTATGCTTCCGGTGACAGAGCTGCTCGAGATTGCCCGGGACGATACATTCCAGAAAGACAGCCGGAACTCGACGCCGCGTTACAGCGCGGCGTCGAGGCGTTTTGTGCCCGTGGTGATCTGGAACGTCACCGGGCACTGCAACATGACCTGTCCCCATTGTTATGCCTCCGCAGCGCTAAAGCCGCGGCCCGGAGAGCTCGGCGAGGAGCGCGCGCTCAGTCTGCTTGCCGAGCTGGCGGCCGCTGGGGTGAGCGTGGTGATCTTCAGTGGCGGCGAGCCCTTACTCCGACCCGACCTCTTCACCCTGATCGGCCGCGCCACGGAGCTCGGCCTGCACGCTCAGCTGTCCACCAACGGCGTCTTGATCGATGACAAGATCGCGCAAAACTTGCGCGATGCCGGCGTCCACTACGTAGGGATCAGTATCGACGGCTTGGCCGCGTACAACGACCCCTACCGCGGCCTCGACGGAGGCTACACCCGGGCGTCCCATGGCCTCCAGAGCGCCAAATCCGCAGGGCTTCGCACGGGGCTTCGCGTCACCCTGACCCGGAAAAACCTCGACCAGCTGTGGGCGCTGATGGATCACGCCGAGAGCTTGGCGGTCGACCGCTTCTACGTTTCCCACCTCCTTTATTCGGGTCGCGCCATCCGACTGAATCGAGACGATCTCACCACCGAGGAGTGCCGCGACACCCTGCACGCACTATTCGAACGGGCAGATCAAAGCCTCTCGAAGGGCGCCAGCATGCAGCTCGTCACCGGCGGCAACGACTCTGATGGTCCCGCGCTGCTCGAGTGGGTGCGGACGCGCTACGATGCCGCCGCTGGCGACCGCGTGGAGGCCATGCTGGCGCTGCGTGGGGGCAACTCTGCGGGTGAGAAAATTGTCAATATCGACCACCGCGGCGAGGTGCATCCGGACCAGTTCTGGCGCGCCGCGAGCTTCGGCAACGTGGCCGAGGCGGAGTTTTCTTCCGTGCTCGATCACCCACTTCGTTTGCAGTTGCTGGAGCGTGAGCAGCATCTGCAAGGTCGTTGTCAGAGCTGCCGTTTTCGACCGCTCTGCCGGGGCTCCCACCGCGAGCGTGCGCTTTCCGTACACCGCGATGCCTGGAGCCCAGATCCGGCATGTGTGATGACGGACGCGGAGATCGCGGGCCCCGACGCGCCCGCAAACATGAGAAGCGCATGAAATACCTGCTACCTAGTCTGTTGCTCTGCCCGCTGCTGCTCGGCGGCTGCGACAAGAAATCTGAGGCACCGGCGCCGGCAGCGGAAGTGTCCGCGATCACATCACCCTCCGGGGAAACCGACGCAATACAGCGCATTGCCGGCGGTGTCGGATCCCGAGTCTTTGTCGTCGAACGCGAGCGCGAGGCACTGGCGGTTTACGATTTGGACTCCCGCACGCTGCTCCCCCAGCGCATCGAAGGGCTCGGGAATATGCGACACGCCGTGATGGCGTTTTCGCCAGACCTGCGCTTTGGCTACGTCGCAACTCGCAAGGGCAAGCTCTCGCGCATTGATCTGGAGACCTTGAAGAAGGCCGGCGAAGTACAGGTGTCGGAGAACTCCATCGACATTGCCATCACCCAGGACGGACGTTTCATCGCGACAGCGGAATACATCCCGGGTGGCGTCACCTTGCTCGACGCCAAAACGCTCAAAGTAGCCGCCAAATTGCCAGCCAACATCGAACGCGGCGGCAAGAAGACCGATAGCCGCGTGACGGGCATCGTCGACGCACCGGGAAACCGTCTGGTTTGTGTGTTGATTGAAGGTGCGGAGATCTGGGTCATCGACGCCTCGAAGGCCACCCCCAGCATCGAGCATCGCATCAAGACCAGCACGGACATGCCCTACGACGCCATGATCACGCCGAACGGCCGCCACTACGTGGTCGGGCACATGGGCTCGAAGCACGTCAGTGTCCTGGACGTTGCCCACCCGGAGCGAGGCGTGCGCGAAGTGTCGTTGGAAGACCCCAGCGCCAACACCAAGCGCTCCACACCAGTGAAACTGCCGCACATGGCGTCTTGGGCAGTGGCACGTTCCCGCGTTTTCGTGCCGCTAGTAGGAGAAGCCCGACTCGTCGTGCTGCGCGAAAACGACTTCACCTTCGAACGCTCTGTCAAACTCCGAGGGCATCCGGTCTACACGGTCGCTTCGCCGACGGGCGCCGAACTGTGGGTCAGTTTCTCCGGGGAGGCGGATGACGCTTTCATTCAAGTTATCGACACAGAGACGCTAGAACCGAAGCAGGAAATCCGCGTCGGAAAGCGCATCTATCACATGGACTTCTTGCCGCGCGGTTCCCACGTGCTCGTCAGCGCCAACCGCGACAACAAACTCGCTCTCGTGGACGCCCGCCACTACGAAGTGGTGGACGAAGAAACCTTGCCTTCCCCCTCCGGCGTGTTTGGGGCCTGGCGTGCATTCAGGATCGGACTATGAATCTAGAAGTCGTCGCTACGGCCGCCGAAACCCACGGCGTCTTGCCCGCGGGGCAGGCCAATGCCCTCGCCCACGCGGTACAACATGCCTTTCCTATCACTGCGGAGCCTTTTGGAGCGCTCGCAGACAGCTTGGGGCTGCCGCGAGATGCCGTGCTGGCGCAGCTGAAGCACTGGAGTGACAGCGGCCTGTTGCGGGAAATCTCAGCGGTGCTCGAGGGTGCATGCCTCGGCTACGACAGCGCGCTGGTTGCCGGCATGATCCGGCCAGCCGATGTCGAGAGCGTTGCCGCGGTGATCAATGCGCATCCCACCGTGACGCATAACTACATCCGCAGGCACGACTACAACCTGTGGTTCACCATCGCAGTGCCCACGGATCAAGGGCTGGAGCATCATCTGCAGCTTCTGGCTCGGGAAGCAGACGTCGACGCTTTCTATCCTCTGCGCCGCACCTCCACGTTCAAGGTGGGAGTGAACTTTGACTTGCTCACGCGTAAGAGCCGAACCGAACAGGTCGAACTCTCCACGCCAGTTCCCATCACGGTATCCGATCGCGACAAGGTTCTGTTTCGAGCCCTGCAGTCTCCCCTGCACATCACCGAGCGACCCTTCGCAGAGAGTGCGAAGAAGTTCGGCGTGACTGAGGACGAACTCATCGCGCACGGGCAGCGGCATGCCGGGGGAGCGGTGCGACGCTTCGTCGGAACGCTCCGCCATCGAAAACTCGGCGTGCGCGGCAACGGAATGGGCGTATGGAACGTGCCGGAAAGCGAGCACGCTCACCTCGGCGCCATCCTGGCCCACGCGCCGGAGGTTAGCCACTGTTACGCCCGCAATTCGATCCCGGGATTCGAGTATACCCTGTACAGCATGCTGCACGGACCAAGCGAGGACGCCTGCCTACGGATCGCCGAGCGCCTGGCGGGAGAAATTGCGGTCAGCGACTACCTAGTGTTGTTCAGCACCGAAGAGCTGAAGAAGTGCCGGCTGCGCTATTTCCTGCCAGAGCTCGACGCTTGGTATTCCGCGCGGAACTCGGCCTGAAAAGCCAGGAATTGCTTCGGATCGATTTTGGCGCAGCGCGCCACGGAGGCGCCGGCTAGCATGGCAGCCGCTGTGAGACGCATCTTGGACAGACGCGCCCTTTTGACCGGGGCCCTCGCCGTATCCGGCCAGGCAGCGCTGGGCTGCAAACGGCGCACGCCAGCCGATGCACAACCCTTTGTGCTCGTGCTTTCACCGGGGCATGGCAAAAACGCAGAAGCCGTTCGAAATCTCCAAGCCGAGCTGACACGACGCGCCGGCATTTCCTTCGAACTCCGAACGGGCGCCACCGGGGACGAGGCCGTGCGCATGGCGACGGCAGCCGGCACGGACGCGGCGCTGCTGACCATCTTCGAGTACTTGTTCGCAAGGCAGCTCTGGAAAGTGGAAGCCGTGCTGCGCATTCTTCGCAACGGCGGAAAGCGCTCGTACCATGGCGAAGTTGTTGCGCTGCGCGACGGTGCGACCAAGTCCGTGTCGGATCTGAATGGACAAAGCATCGCTTATGCGGATCGCTACTCCACGACCGGATTTCTCTTGGCAGCGAAACTGCTCAAGGATCAGGGAGTCGACGCGAAACCCATGTTCACCGGCAGCCACGAAGCCGCGCTGGCAGCCGTCCAGCAGGGCAAGGCAGCAGCAGCAGCGACGTTCGCAGGCGCAGCAGCCGGCATCCCGGAACTCCACGCGATCGCAAAGACGAACTCGGTTTCCAACGAGCCAGTCTTCGTCCGTGCGGATCTAGAACCGGCGCGGCGTGCGCTACTGACCCGGACACTGGCTGCCACCGCTGCCAGCGACGTCGGCAAGCGGGCTCTGGCAGAGATTGCCGGGATCGACGGCTTCGAAGCCGCGACGGATCAAGACTACACCCAGGCGTTCGACCTGGTCACCCAGGCGGGGCACGCCGTCCAAGAACTGGTCCCTCGGGGCTGGGTCCTGGCGAACGAAAAGGCGCGCCCCCCCGAACTCACTCCCTGATAGCCGACCGCGCGCCCCACGCGCGGCCTCTTCTGCGAAAGAATACATCAGCCGAACGCGGCGAAGCGCAGGCCGGCCATGACGGCGGCGGCGAGACTGCGCCGGCGCGCTTCGGATTCGATGGCGGTGGCGCGGAAGCGTAGCCCGACGTGATGACGCTGGAGCAGATTCGCGAGTTCCGGGTGATCGTCCTGGGGTCGCGACAGGAGGTCGTACAGCCGAGTGCGAACGTTGTAGGCGGATTCCGCCCAGATCACGCGCTCCGTCTTGTCTTTGCCGCCGGCAACCAATAGGAGCACGCCCGCGCGATCCGGCGCCGCTTCCACGTGCTCCAAGTCGAGCAACTCGTCGTTGCCCCAAGTAACCGCGTGCAGCTTGTCGTAGTGAGGAAAGGTGTCGGGGTGTTTCGCCGGAAGTCCGAGAATGCCGGCAATCAGGTCGAGCGCGGAGACGACCCCACACACTTTCCCGGCGTCATCGACGACGACGGCGCGATGCACACCACGCTGCACGATCATCTGTGCGGCGTCTTCGAGACTCGCCCCGGACTCGATGGTAACCGCAGGGGTTGTCATTCGGTCTGCTAGGGTCTGCTCCGGCGCCGCGGCCAAGAGATCCCGAAACGACGCCACGCCCAGCGGCCGCATCTCAGCGTCCACGACCGGCACCGCGGTGATACCGAGCGCTCGGATATAGCCCAACCCCTCCGCAGCTTTGTCGCCAGCACGCATGCTGAAAAGTTCCGGGTTCATTACTTCGCGAACTGTCTTTGCCATGAGGGGCTGCGTCGCAAATCCCGTTCCAGGGGGGATCTGCCCGCGAGCACTCCGCCGACGTGCAAGCCCTGCGGTCCGGCCGTGCTGCCGCGCAGCACTTGCGCCAGGCTGTGGAGGCGCGGGTGCTCATCGGCCGAGACCGTCCCAGTTCCGGGGCAGATCCCGGGACACTAGAATGACGGCAAGGGATCTGCTGAGGTGGACCATTCGGGGTCCGCAATCCAGAGCGAGGGAGCCAATCATGACCGAGAAATCAATCCTCTTTGCTACCGACTTCGAGTCCGCGGCCGCGCAAGCCCAGGATGAGCTCGTCCGCGTTGCAAAGGCCTTCCACGCCTCTGTGTACGTGATGACGGCCTTGCCGTCGGCGCTGCGCACTTGGGTTTCGTCGGGACTGCTGGAGCGCCAAGCACTGGAACGCGTCGAGGCGTGGGTACAAGAACTCGAGGCCGCCGGCGTGCGCGCCTCCGCGCTTCCCGTCGTGCGCGGCAACGCCGCCGAGGCCATTGCCGAAACCGCGGAGCGGACGCACATCGACCTGATCTTCGTGGGGGCGAGCAACAAGGGCACCCTCGAGCGCCTCATGATCGGTTCGACTGCAGAGGCGGTTGCTCGCTGTGCGTTTCAGCCCGTGTGGATGAGCCGACCGCGACAAGACACCATCGAGCGGGTGGTCGTGGGCGTCGACGGCTCGGACGCGTCGCGAGTGGCGATTGAAGACGGCTACGCGATCGCCGACCGCACCGGCGCGATGGTCTCCCTGGTCGCGGCGATTGAAAACCCGGACCTCAATCCTCTGGGCATGACGGTCGCTGAAGAGGAAGCAGAAAACTCGAAGTTTCGCGCAGCTCACGAGGACGAAATCCGCAAGTTTGTGCAGCGGGTCGCGCCGGCACATCCGGACGATGTGCATTTCTTCTGGGGAGCCCCTTCGGAGGTCCTCGCAACCTTTGCCCGGGATCAGCAGGCGGACGTGCTCGTGATCGGACGCTGGGGCGAGGGTGGGATCCGGCGCGTATTGCTTGGGGGCACCGCCGAGCGCACGCTGCGCGTCTGCCCGTGTTCCTTGGTGATTACCGGAGCGCCACGGTCGGGCTAATCAAAGCTTGTCTTGAGCCGCGCGCAGCACGTCCACGTAGCTGACGATGCCCACGAGCTCGTCGCTCTCCGGGTCAACGACCGGGACAGCACCGACCTTGTGATCCAGCATCAGGTCCACGAGGTCGGAAAGCTCCATTTCGGCATCCACGGAGAGCACGTCCGAACTCATCACGGATCCAATCGGTTGGAGGAGTCGCTGAGCGATTTCCTCGGGATTCTCCAGCTCGACGATGGTGGGCGCGAGAAACGCGCGGACATCCCGGTCGCTGATGATTCCGACCAGTGTCTTGCCGTCGACAACCGGCAGGTGCCGAACATCAAGTTCGAACAGCACGGAGATCACATCCCGGATCGCGGCCGCTGCATCGACCGTCGTTGGGTCCTTCGTCATGATTTCTTCGACAACCATTCCTCGTCTCCTAGCGTGATGCGACTGGCATTTGCAACGCCCATGCCGCTGGTGCAGAGCTTGCAAACGACTGGGGTCGTGGATGCGAGACTGCATAGCTTTGACGCGCCCCCGACGGAAATGGGCATCGTCGGCGAGGGCACGAAAGCAGGTTTTGCACCGCTTAGACCTGCTGGCGCAAAACTTGCGCAACTGCGCAGACGGGGGCGGCTGTGAGCAAAAAGGAGGGCAACCTGCTACCGATCCAGGTCCGACGCACGGTGCTGCCGGACGGCGAACCGGGCACGGAACTGAGCGTATTCTGCGCGCCGCGCAACGGATCCGTATCCCTGGACGCTTGCCTGACTTGCACCGAATGCGGCGGCCTCCACCTCGACCCGAGCGAGCGCAATACGTTTTTGATGTGCCGGGGCACGGCCAGGTCGTCTTTGCCTCCGGAGCAACCGAGCGCTGCCGAGGCAACACCCACCGTGGACCCGAGGGTGGCCACGGTCATGACGGCAAACGTAGTCTGCGTCAGTCCGGATCTATCCCTGGATGCGCTCACGCGTTTGATGTTGGAACGGGGCATCAGCGGCGTCCCGGTCGTGGATGCGGACGGTGTCCCGGTTGGGGTGGTTTCGAAGACTGACCTGCTCCGACGAGACCGACGCGACCAACTAGAGCGGGATCTGGACCACGGCCCCTTGGCCGCGGGGGGATACGAATTCGACCTGGGTCCTCGCTTCCAGATGACCCGCCTGGCAGAGGAAGTCGTCGAGGACGTGATGATGCCCATGGCGTTGACCATTCCGGAGAATGCACCAATCTCCCGCGCCGCGGCGCTTATGGCGCACGAAGGGGTGCACCGCTTGGTCGTGGTCGCCGCCCGCTCGGGTGCGGTCGTTGGCATCCTATCTGCGATCGACTTGCTGCGGTGGATGGCCAGACAGCACGGCTATGCGGTACCGCTGGCGTCGGAACGAGAACCAAGCGAACAAGACCCCAATCAGGACACCACATGAATACAAAACCAAAAGTGCTGTGTCCTATCGACTGTTCGCCGTGTTCGGCGAACGCGCTGCGCACGGCAACCACCTGGACAGCTCGTCTCGGGGCCGAGCTCCATGTCTTGCTTGCGTACCAAGTGCCACACTACATCCAGCCGAGCCTGTTGATCTGGATGGGCGCGGGCCCCCGGCCGCTGTGGGAGCTGGCCGAAGAGCAGGCCACCCACCAGCTTCGTCAGTTCTTGGAAGAAAATGCCCTGGATCTATCGCTGGCGGACGTGCGTTTGCTCCACGGTGAGCCGGCCATCGCCATCATTACCGTCGCAGAACGGGACTCCATCGACTGGATCATCATGGGCACGCACGGGCGGTCGGGTGCCAAGCGCCTAGCCTTGGGCAGTGTTGCTGAGCGGGTCGTTCGGCGCGCCCCGTGCCCCGTCATTGTCGTACCGACTCGCAATTCGGAATCCAAATCCAAACCCCTTATCGAGCCACGGCTCTTGTGAACGAAGTTGGAGCAGTGAGATGCAAGAAGTGAAACGAATCTTGGTCCCCGTCGATTTCTCGGGATGTTCCCGCTTGGCTCTCTCGCGCGCGGCGGAGCTGGCGAAGGCGTTCGGGGCGACGATCGACATCCTCCACGTGTGGGAAGCCCCAGCGTTCGTCGCACCTGAAGCAATGGTGGGAGTCTCTGGCGGCACCCAAACCCTTGCGGATCTCGCCCGGGAGCATGCCGCAACCGCAATGGAGGAGTTTGTTTCCGCAGCTCAAGACGAGGGCGTCCCCGTGGGGGAGACCATCGTCAAGCAGGGCGACCCGGCGAAGGTCATCGTCGAAACCGCCGACAGCGGGAACTACGACTTGGTTGCCCTCGGCACCCACGGCCGCACCGGGCTCTCGCACCTATTGCTCGGCAGCGTGGCCGAGAAGGTCGTACGGCGCTCACGCCGCCCAGTGCTCAGTGTTCGAGAAAAAGCCAAGTAGTTTCGGGTCTCTAGAAACCGAATGGCAAGCATGGTAGCGCTGTCTCCCGTCCGAGACCCGCGTCCCCCATGCAGCTCGACCGCACAGCCTTTGAAAGCCTCGAAAGCTACGTCGGGTTTTCTGCGCAAGACCTCGAGAGCTTGCGCAAATTCGCGCCCGTAGTGGAGCCCCGTCTTGGCACGGTGGTTGATGACTTCTACGACGCGATCAGCGCGCACCCGGACGCGCGCCGCGCCATTTCCGGTGGCGTCGCGCAAGTTGAGCGGCTCAAGGTCAGCCTGCGCGACTGGCTTCGCTCCATGCTGACCGAAGAACGTACGGCGGCCTATCTGACGAAGAACTCGCGCATCGGCCGGGTCCACGTGCGCATCGAGCTGCCGCAGCACTATATGTTCACGGCGATGAATCGCATCAGGAGTCGCCTGCTGGAGACAGCATTCGCCGAGTTGCCCCATAGCGACGTCGCCGACGTAGCGCTGGCGCTGGACCGAGCAATCGACCTTGAGCTGGCGATCATGCTGGACACCTACCGCGAGGACATGGACCAGCGCGTGCGCGCGTCAGCCCGTCTGGCCACCATCGGTCAGCTGGCCGCCAGCATCGGGCATGAGCTACGAAACCCCCTGGGTGTGATCGAGTCCTCGCTCTATCTCCTTCAGCAGGCGACACGGAGCGAGGAACGCGACGTCGCCGTGTTCGACAAGCACACGGCGCGCATCGCGGAGCAGTCTCGGACTTGCCTCCAAATCGTGAATAACCTCCTTGACCTGGCCCGGGACCGTCCGCCACAGCTGACGCGCCACGCGCTGCTGGACACGGTGCGTCGGGGCATAGAACTCAGCGGATTCGCCAACCTTGCGCCCACCCTCGACGTGCCCGCAGACCTGCTGATCGATGCCGACCCAACCGACCTTGCTCAGGTGGTGGCCAACTTGGTGCGAAACGCTGCTCAAGCACAAGGCGTCGAGCCAAAGATATGGATCCGTGCGGGCGAAACTTCCGGCGGAGTATTCTTCGAGGTGCGTGATGCGGGTCCCGGCATTCCGCACCAAGACCACGCACGGGTCTTCGACGCGTTGTTCACGACCAAACCTCGAGGCACGGGCCTTGGGCTTGCCCTGTGTCGACGCGTCCTCGAAGCCCACCGCGGGGATATCTCGCTCCTGGAAAGCGACGCCGGCGCCCATTTTCGTGTCTTCCTACCCTCGCGAGAAGCGCAAAGTGACTAGACTTCGAACACCCGGCGCGTCCGGCAAGACGCTGAGCGTGCTCATTGTCGAGGACGATCCCGCCTTGTCCGAGAACCTCAGCGAGATCCTCCGCGGCTTCGGCTTCCAGGTGAGCGCCGTTTCAAGCGCGGACCGGGCGCTGGAGTTTTTGGAACAAGAGCACGCGGATTGCTTGTTGACGGACGTCAAACTGCCAGGCCAGGGGGGCATCGCCATGCTCGAGGAGTTGCGCCGCCGCCACGTGACCGTTCCTGCGATTGTCATGAGCGGTTTCCTGGAACCGGACCATCTTCGTCGCGCCACAGAGCTTGGCGTCATCGATGTGCAGTCTAAGCCAGTGAATCTGGAGCGCCTGCACGACGTACTGGACCGCCTTACATCATGAAACGCGCGACGGTCCTAGTCGTCGACGACAACGTCGAGCTCGCCGACAATCTACGCGACGTGCTGGCAGGATTGGACGGCTACGAAATTGAGTGCGTGGTGGCCACGAGCGGCAAAGAGGCCGAAGAACAATGCGCCAATCTGACTCATGCTCTCGATTTGGCTTTTGTGGATCTGCATCTACCTGACGTCGACGGGTTGGACCTAGTCC
Organism: uncultured Myxococcales bacterium; assembly: GCA_937872925.1. Taxonomy (GTDB): domain Bacteria; phylum Myxococcota_A; class Polyangia; order Polyangiales; family Polyangiaceae; genus JACKEA01. Next base: position 28,573 of record CALMUT010000160.1, read on the forward strand.
GTCGCTTGCGATCGCGCTGTCGGCATTGTGAAGTCGTGTTGATCACCGGAGATGCCACGATCGAGAGCGCCGTGGCTGCGGTCCGCGAAGGCGCATTCGCATTCGTGCTCAAGCCGTTTTCGCCCCAGGACTTGCTGCAGACCGCCAACAACGCTTTGACTCGCGCGCTGCTGGTGCGTGAGCGCGAGGCGCTGCGCTTCGAACTCGAGGAATCTGAGCGGCGGCATCGCGACGTCGTGGAAGCCATCCCAGCGTTCGTCCTGGCCCTGGATCATTCCGATCGCATTGTGCTCTGGAACCGCCAGCTCGAAGCGATCACGGGGAAGTCCCGGCGTGAAATGCTGGGTCAGCCCGGAAGGGATTTGGTGGGCGGCGGAGGGGATCGCAACCTTCCCGGAGCCAGTGGCACGTCGCGGCTTGTGCACTGGCAACTGGCCGAGCTGGACAGCACGGCGGCACCTATCACCTACGCGATTGGTACGGACGTCACAGACGAGCGCAGCATGCAGCGCCGAACACTGCGGGCGGAGCGTCTCGCTGCCGTCGGCACCCTGGCAGCTGGCTTGGCCCACGAAGTCCGCAACCCGTTGAACTCCGCAACTCTGCAACTGCAAGTCCTGCGGCGCCGGATTGAGAAGGGCAACACCGCGCCGGCGGGACTGATCCCGGTGGTCGAAATCGTACACGACGAAATCCGGCGCCTGGAGCGCTTGGTCAATGACTTCCTCGCGTTTGCCCGTCCCAGTCCCCTGACCGTCGCGCAAGCGGACCTCGACGGGCTGGTCCAATCCGTGCTGGAGCAAGTGCGCCCCGAGCTCCGGCAGGCCCAAATCCGACTGCGACCCGAACTTCGGGGTGAGGTCCAGGTGGAGGTGGATCCCGAACGACTCCGCCAAGTGCTCCTAAACCTAATGCGCAATGCGCTGGAAGCCATGAGCGAAGGCGGGGCCTTGACGGTACGTACGCTACCGACAGACCCCGAAGGGTTCGCCGGCGTCGAGATCGAGGACAACGGCCCCGGCGTTTCCGAGGACGCCCCGATCTTCGATGCATTCTACACGACGAAGGAAGCAGGCACGGGACTGGGGCTCGCCATTGTTCATCGCATCATCGAAGAACATGGCGGCCAAATCAGCGTGGAGTCCAAGCCGGGCAGAACGGTATTCCGACTGCGCCTGCCCTGCGCCCGCTGAAACGGCGCAATTTATTCCGGAGCAAACGAAGCCAATGTTGATTCTTGCCGGCCCGCACACAAAGACACCGCGAGAGGGGCGGGGCATGACTCCTGCAGGAAACCTTCGTTCGGGAGTTTCATGACCCTTGCCACTCACATCTTGGTCGCGACGGACTTCTCCGACAGCGCCCACGAAGCGCTGATCGCGGCACTCCGCATCGCCGAACGAATCGATGCGTCCATCGAACTGCTGCATATCTGGGAGCCATCCGGCGTCATTCCCATAGAAACACTGCTTTCCGAAGTGGGCGCGACGGCCGCGCCGAGAAGCCTTGGAGAGATCGCCCGCCGAGAAGCGCAGCTTCGCCTGCAGCAGCTTGCTGCCAGCGTCGAACGTCCACCGAACGTAAAGATCACGTCCCGGGTGGAAGTCGGGCGGCCCGACGAACTCATCGTCGCACTCGTCGAGCAAGGGGTCTGCGACATGGTCGTCATGGGGACCCATGGGCGCCGCGGCGTCGGGCGGCTGATGATGGGGAGCGTGGCGGAACGCGTGGTGCGGAACGCCCCCTGCCCCGTGCTCACGGTGCGCTACGAGTCCCCCGAGCACCAAAGCATGCCGCCGGTAGCGCCCTGAAGGCCGTCACGGTGGCGGTCCGGCGCCACCCGGCGTTGGGGTTGCCTGCCGCCGCCGGGCACGCGCGTTCACGCTTCCGGGGGCGCAGGCCTCGGAAACTGACGGCGCTAGCCGCCGTTCTTCCGGCGCAGGAGCGCACGATGCCGCTCCTTCTTGATGACTTTCGCGGCGCGTAGGTACTGCAAGCGGGGTGAGGGTTTGCGGCCGCGACCGGGCGCTTGCTCGCCGAAGGGTTCCACGAAGGATCCGGGAGCGTGTCCCAGCTCAAACAAAGTGAGCTCCCGCCGGCCGCGCTCCCCAAGACGCACCGGCATGACGCTAGCACCGACGCCCGCTCCGACATAAACGGCGCCGTCGGTAGCTCGGTTGCCGTACAGCCCGTGAACGTATTTGTGCCCCGCCAAGCGACCGATGGCGAGTTCGTGCAGGCGCGCCAGGGTGACCTGCCCAGCATGGGTGTGCCCGCTCAATACAAGCGGCACGCCACGGCTCCAGAGTGCCTCGGCCTCCTCAGCGATGTGAGAAAGCCCGAGGGTCGGCAAGTCGCTCCGCAATCCGCGGGTGGCGCTTTCCAGAGAGGCGTGCCCGGTGTACGCGTCGTCGAGTCCGACGACCTGCAGCTCCTGCCCCCGCAGCTTGAGCACCGTGTGCTCGTTCGAAAGCACTTCGGCGCCCCCACGCAGTAGCGCCCGGCGCACCTCGGCGGCGCCCGCCCAGTAGTCGTGGTTGCCCAGCACGCACACCACCGGCGCGTCGAAGGACGCGACCACTTCTGTGAGCTGGTCCAGATACAGTTGGCTGTGGCACACGAAGTCCCCCGTGATCACCACGACATCCGCCCGCGCCTCGTTGGTGAGCCGCACGGCCATCTTCTGAACGTTGAAGGGCGTGACGCGACCCACGTGCAAATCCGTCAGGTGGGCGACCCGCAGGTGATCGAGGCGCTCGGAGTGATCGAGTGAGCCCGCGAAACGCCGCACGCGAAATCCGAGCGCCCGGGCGTGAGGGGGTTCGGGATGAGTGGCGGCGTCAATGCTAGCCGGCGGTCGGGAGGAAGCGCGCAAGACCCGCCACTATAGAGCAATCCGGCGCCTTCAGCGCGTGTCGGGTGAGCACCTCAGCCGGATTTTCAGAAACTACCGCGGAGCAGCACTTCAGCTCCGCCTGGGCGCCGATAGGCTCGCACCTGCGACCACATGCGCTGTACGACCTCCGTGAGGGTCTCGTCGCTTTCGCTGGTCGCGCTCGGCGGCCGCGCCGCGCTGTCGCCTATCGCGCTCGGCGGCCGCGCCGCCGACGCGCTGCTGGCGTGCAGAGTCGGAGTCGATGCCCGGTAGCCGTCAAGCAGCAGCAATTGCGTGACCGAGCCGGCCGCCGAGGGTGCGGCCGGAGCGTGCGTCTCCGCGGCGGCCGTGCCGGCAAGACTAAAGCTGACCAGGGCTGCGAGAAGCTGCAAGCGTCGCATGGTAAGAGAACGCTTGAGCACAGCCCGTGCCTACACCCGTTCCCCGACAAATACGCGAAAACGCCGGGCAGGGATGAACGCGCACTGAGGCCGGCAGACTACAATCGCTGCCTCGAGCCCTCACCCCGCAGGGCTTGTCGCGACCAGCTACTTGGCCAGCTGACCCGCGATGTCGCCTGCGATGCTATCAAGATCGGCGGCCGCCTTCTTCGCGGCTTTCGGATTGCCGGCCGGCTTGGGTGCGCCCCCGCCCCCCGGGGAAGCCGCAGCTGTCTTCTTTGCGGCTTCTTCCTCTTCCTTGCGCTTCGCCTCGTCAGCGGCGGCTTTCTTCTGAGCTTCCCGCGTCGCCTCGTCTTTGGACCAGTTGTCCAAGCTCTTACGCGTGATCTCCAAGTGGCGCTTGCGTTCCTCAGGCGTCATGCCGTCGTTCGCTTGTTCCGCTGCCGCCACGGCCGCCGCCGCGGCCTTGTTGGTCTTCTTGTCTTTGCTGCTGCCGAGCGCCTTGAAGCCCACGACCGCAAGCAGGAGCACGACGGCGCCCACAATCCCGATGATGACCATCGGATTGCTCTTGGACATCGGAATGCCCTCGTCTACGTCCTGCGCTTTTTTGGGTTCGTTTCCTGCCATGTTCATACCCTTGAAATCCGAGCGTCCTAGCCTACGCCATCTTTTCCTACAGTGCCGCCCAAAACCCGACGCTGTCCCACACTATCGGCAAAAAACCCGTACGCTTGAGGGACATCCCCCGCGCTTCCCCGCCCTCTTGCCGCCGAGGGACGATAGGCGGGCCGGCGGCAGGTGCGAGCGGCTGAGCGGAGGTCAGATGTTGTCCCACACGAATTTTTCGTTCTCGAAAGCATGCACAGCGATGCCTTTGATCATTTCGTCGTCGTTGATGTCGATCAGACTGAAGTTGTGGCGCACGCGCCGCTGGGCCTGATTGGCGAAAATCTTCAGGATGTCGACCTCTTTCGCGGCGCCCTCGCTGCCGTGCTCGGACAGCGAGGAGTTCACCCGGCTAAGGACGCACGCAAGAACGAAAAGATCTATCATGATGTTTGCCAAGCGCCGCGAAGCCAGCTGCTTGCCGATGATGTTCTTGCCGTGCTTCCGCAAAATCCGGTCCACCGCGGCCGCCAGGTGCCGTGTGGAGTCCTCAAACACGGCGGCGGGCTCCCTCAGTGCCGGATCGATTAGCGAGAACCGGCTCTTGGCTCGCGGGTAGCCCGTGGCCAGTGTCGCGTGTTTCATCGCGTATTGGCTCAGCACGCCGAACCCCTTGATGGGAGCGTCAAAAATGCCCTTCACGGTGGTCGACAGTTCCTTGAGTTGCCCGCCCACGTCGTTCATCGCCGTCAGCGCGATGAAGAGACGCAAGATCTCGTTGGTGCCCTCGAAGATCCGATTGATACGGGCGTCCCGCACGATGCGCTCGTAGGGAAACTCGCACATATAACCGTTGCCACCGGCGATCTGCAGCGCCTCATCCGCGGTCGTCCAGAGTGCTTCACTGGCGAAGACCTTGCTGATCGCGGCTTCCACTGCGTACTCGTTGTAGCCCTGGTCGATCAGCATCGCGACAGTATCGACCACTGCCTCGGTTGCGTAGCAGTCGACGACCATCTGACCGACTTTGAGCTTGATGGATCCGTATTCGCGAATCGGCTGTCCGAAGGTCTCGCGTTCGTTGGCGTAGCGGGTGCTCATTTCGATCAGCTTCTTCATCCCGCCGATGCTGCCGCCGCCTAGTCCGGTGCGCCCACTGTTCAAGATCTGCATCGCCACCTTGAAGCCCTTGTTTTCTGGGCCGAGCAAGTTCTCCAGGGGCACGCGGACGTTGTCGAAGTTGACCGTGGTGGTCGAACTCGCGCGCAGCCCCATCTTGTCTTCGTGAGGGCCAATCGACACGCCTTCCATGTCCTTGGTCACGATGAAGGCCGACATATGCGACTTGCCAGCCTCGTCTCCGGTCTTGGCGAACACCGTGAAGAAACTGCCAATACCGCCGTTCGTGATCCACAGCTTGCTGCCGTTGATGACCCAATGGTCCCCGTCGCGCTGCGCGCGTGTTTTGATCGCCGCTGCATCCGAACCCGCTCCCGGTTCCGTCAAGCAAAAGGCCGCGATCATTTCTCCGGTGGCGAGCTTCGGCAGATACTTCTGTTTCTGCTCGTCCGTTCCAAATAAGATCAGCCCGCGCATCCCAATGGAGCTGTGAGCACCCACCGTCACCGCAACGGATGAGTCGTATTTGGCGATCTCCTGCAGCGTCCGCGAGTAGGCCGTGCTCTTGAAACCGAGGCCGCCATACTCTTCGGGAATGATCAGCCCAAAGAGCCCGAACTCTTTGAGTTGCTCTACGAACTCCGGAGGCATCTCGCCAGCGCGATCCCACTTTCGGAAGTCCTCAGTGCGGGGGCCCAATAGTTGTTTCAATGAGTCGATGACGCCATGCAACGTTTCGCGCTGATCCTCCTGAACCCGGGGGAACGGCACAATGATCTGTTCCTCGATTACGCCCATGCACAAAGACCGCATGAAGCTCTTGTCTACGTCGACCATGGCCACCTCCACTCACGCTGTTAGGACCCGGCTCAAGCGTAGGCACGAAGCCTCACGGATCGAAGTGGGAAATCGTCCTCCGGGGAGGCGCCAGAAACTCGATCCACGCCGTCGCCCCGTCCCTCACCCTCGGAAACCGGCGCTTTTGGTCGGATCTTGCTCCGACTTGACGGCCTCTAACCGCCTTGACACGAGATCGATCTTCAAGAGGAGGAAGGCATATGAGCACATACACCCCGGGTCGATTCATCTGGCACGAGATCTTCACGAGCGACGTCGAGAAGACCAAGGCGTTCTATTCGAAGGTTGCCGGCTGGACGACCCAGACAATGAACATGACGGGCATGGACTACACCATGTTCCTGGCAGGCGAGGAGCAGATCGGCGGGATCATGAGCCTCGCGATGATCCCCACGGAGGGCGTCCCGCCCCATTGGCTCGGCTACGTTTCCGTCCCCAACGTGGACGAGGCTGCGGCGGCCACCAAGAGCGGTGGCGGCACGGTGCTCAAAGCGCCCGAAGACATTCCGAACATGGGCCGCTTCGCGGTGCTGCAGGATCCGCAGGGCGCTGTTTTCGCCGCGTTCAAGGGTAACGACGGGGATCAGCCCGAAGTTGACAAGCCGAAGATGGGCACAATTGTCTGGGACCACTTGAACACCAGCGACGTTCCGGCGGCGCTCAAGTTCTACGAGAAAGTCTTCGCCTGGAAGGCCGGCGAGTTTGGACCAGGCATGCCAGTGTTCAAGCGCAGCGGCGACAAATTCGGTGGGGGCCTCGGGGAAGCACCTCCCGGTTCACCGCCGCACTGGCTTGCGCACATCCTGGTGAAGGACCTGGCAGCGGCCCGCAAGCTAGTGACTGAGGAGTCGGGCAAAGTGCTGATGGAGGAAATCGCGGTTCCCAACATCGGCAAGTTTGCGGTGATCCAAGACAACGTGGGCGCCGTCGTCGCGCTATTCCAAGACACCAACGGCTGACAAAAGCGGTAGGCTTTCCCGAGGGTAGCGTCAGATGGCACTGCCCTCGGCTTTCGTTTGTTGCAAGACGCTAGTCGATGCTATCTGCGTCAAAGATGCTTCGAAAGCTGCTTCCCTTCGGGCTGCGTGCCGCATGCGCCAGCGTGCTTTGCCTCGGTCTTCTGCCCCAGTGTGACAAGAAGTCCGCCGGCAATGACGCTGCGCCGGCAGCTTCGCCCCCTGCGCCCAGCGCTCGCTTGCCTGTTGCCTCCGCGTCCGCGGCGACAGCCACGCTCCCCGATGCAACACCCGACGCGCAGAGCGACCTGCCCAAGGCGCGCACCGACGGTTGTGAAGACGGCATGGTGCGCGTGGAGGGCGAGTACTGTCCGGGCGTCATTCAGACCTGCGAGGAACACCACCCGGAGTACGTCGCCCGCAAGTCCGATCCTAATGTGAGCGAGCGCTGCAACAAGTACAAGCCAAGCAAGTGCATCTCCAAAGAGAAGGTCAAGCTTTCGTTCTGCATGGATCGCTACGAGTACCCAAACAAACCCGGCGAGCTTCCCTGGGTGCTGACGTCCTGGATCCAAGCCCGGGAGAAATGCCAAAAGCTCGGCAAGCGCTTGTGCACTGAAGACGAGTTCAATCTCGCCTGCGAAGGGCCGGAGATGCTCCCGTATGTATACGGTCATGTGCGCGACCCGTCGAAGTGCAACATCGACAAGGAATACCGGCAGCCCGACCAGTCCCGACAGATGAAGACCTATTTGGCATGCCCGGACGACGAGTTTTGCAGTTCGGAGATGAAACGCTTGGACCAACGCCATAAGATCGGATCCACGCATAGCTGCGTGTCCTGGGCCGGCGTCGTCGACATGAACGGGAACGTCAACGAGTGGGTGGAGTTACCTGGCAAGGAGCACCCGCACCGCAGCGGACTCAAAGGTGGCTGGTGGGGCCCGGTTCGCAACCGCTGCCGCCCCACGGTGAAGTTCCACAAGGAATTCGACTACGGCTACGAGGCGGGCTTTCGCTGCTGTGCGGACGCCAAGGACCCAGGTGCAGCAGCGGACGCCAAGAGCCCAGGCGCAGCGCCCGTAGCGCCAAGCGCGAATCCGTAGTGGAAGCTGAGATGAGGGTTGGGGGCGCAGCGCTGCTCGCGATGCGCCAGGCGTCCCGCGGAGTTCAGCGCGGTCGGCCTTGGGCAATCCAGCTCTCCAGGACCTGGATGTCTTCGGCAGGAAGCGCCGGCATGCCCAGCGGCATCCCCCTCAAGTCCGGTCGCGGTTTGCCGGCCTGTTCGTCATGCCGCGCCCATAGCGCAGCGACGATGCGCGGCGCGCCGTCTTTTGGAGAAAACACGCTGTGGCGCTCGCCGTCATCGGCAACGTAGCCGCTGGCGATCCCCGAATACTTGCTCAGATCCAGGTGGCGCGGCTTGTAGCCGAAGCCTCCGGTATTGCCCGGCCCGCCGTCGCCTTTGGCGATATCCGGATTGCCATGACAGTGAGCGCAGGTTCGGTTCAGGACTTTCTCCTGCACTTCGGCGAAGGACACTTTGCGGTCCAGCTTTGCAAGGCGCTTGGGCACCGGGTGCACCGCCGCGGGTTTGAGCGGCGCGTGCAGGATGTATTCGGCGACGTCCCGGGCCTGCGCCTTGGTCAGGCCGAGATTGGGCATCAGCGTGCCCGGCTTCATCTTCTCGGGCTCCTCCAACCAGGCAACCAGAGTGTCCGGAGACAGCCGCTCGCGCGTGAAGCGAAGGTCCGGCGCCAGCTCGATGGCGGCATTGGACTCTCCCTGCTTCAGCGCGGGCTTAGCGGGAAGATCCGCCCCGGTAAACAGATGGCAAGTGCCGCAAGCCCGGGTCTCAAGCAGGGTGCGGCCCGCCTCCGCGTTGGCCTTCCAACTCTGCTCCTTCGATGCCGGCTCGCCGGCGGTCAAATAGGCAGCGACGTCAGCTGCCTGCTGGGACGAAAGTGCGAGCCGCGGCATGCTGGGGACCAGATTCGGTCGCAAGTCCTGGGGTTGCTCCAGGAATGCCGTAAGCCACTGCTTGCGGAGACGCTTCCCGGCACCTTCCAGCGACGGCACGTGCTGCACCATCATGACGTTCTTCTTCCACTTGGCTACCTTCGCAGTATCGGCGACTTTGAATTTGCCGCTGATGATGTCGCGATGACATTGGAAGCAGTCTTTGTGAAAATCTGCGGCCTCGAGACCGGTGCCGGCGTGGCAGCGATTACACTCGAAGGTCTTGACCAATTCTTTTCCCCGCTCAGCGTTTCCAAGCAGCTCCGGTTTCGGTGGAGGCTGCTTTTCGGAAGAAGCGGGAGCAGGCTCCGGGGCGGCGCTCGCGCTCGTCCCGGAACCGGCTGGAGTCTCTTTCTTGCAAGCTCCCGGGAGCAGCAGCCCGATGATGACGAGGGCTGCCGGCCCAGTAGCGTGTCGAATCATGCAGTCGGATCTCAAGCGGTGGTGCGGCATACGCTAGCACTGGAAGCCATGGCTTCGCAGCGCTTTAGCGCCAGCTTCTTCCCCTTGGAGTCGCCCGCCTTCGCGCGCAGCTCCGCAAGTACCGCATAGCCCTCGGGCGTAGCGATCAAGTCCTTCTTGGCGAGCTTTTCCAGGATGTCGCGCGCTTCACTGCGGCTCGAGTCCACGCGGGAGAGCGCTTCGGCGAGCTCGGTCTGCACGGCGGGGTCGTCCTTCTTAATGGTGTTGACGGTGCGCAGAGTATTGACAGCGAAGGTCAAGTTCGCCGCGCGTTCCTTGGCGTCTTTGCCGACCCAGTGGCTCTGAGCGTAGCTGGGGACTTCGCTAGCAATGTCGAGCTTGCCGTTGTTGCGTGCGATGGCAACGGCCAGGACGCGCTGGGCGCGCTCGGTCAGCTTGCTCTTCTTTGCGTTCAAGCTGGCAACGTGCGGCATGATCCGGACGATGGTTGCAGCAGCTTGTGCGGTCTTGCCTTGCTCGAGTTGTTTTTCGGCCATGGCAATGCCCATGGGGCGGAAGTCGACTTCGATCTCCGGGAAGTAAGACCCGCCACACGCTGCGGCCTCACCCACGCCACTGGTAGCAACCATCAACGCACCCAAACCCGCGAAAACCGACTTCATCATCTTGCTCTTCATGACCTTTTCTCCTCCTGAGTAACTCCGACTGACACTCTCAACGCGCGAGCGTTCCCGTTTGTGACAGTGCATCCGACGAATTCTTTGTAGAGCAAGTCGCGGGCCAACCCGATTTGACGGCACTTCCTCCCAGGCGCCGCAGAAAAACGTGGACGCGCTGCCACTGCCCCTGTGTCCACGCGACCAATTTCCCTACAAACCCCGGGAAAATCCCCAAAGGAAGCAATACACCGGGGCTGACGTAAGATGATGTGGGTGGACGCGTCACGCGTCACAGTGTGACGCCCCCAACGTGACGCCGTGGTTTGTGGGGGTTCAGCCGGGAGCCCCGGATTCGTCCTAGGCGCGGAGCTGGGAGGCTCGCGCCGGGCCCGGTCCAGGGCGCGGCATTTGTGCGGCTTGGGGAGGAGTTCAGGAGCTTGGATCGCATGCCCGGGCCAGGTACAAGGCCGCCATGCGCCTGCTACTGACTGCTCCTCTAGCCCTCACGATTGCCTGCGGAGCTGCGCCTCCGCCGGAGCCCTCCGCGGGTGAGCCTACGGCCGCTACGCCCCCCGCAGCGAGCAACCCGCCGCCGCCCACCGCGCCGGTCGCAAGTGTGGCGCCCGCCCCGACGGAGACTGCCACGGCACCTGTGCAGGAGGTGCCGGATACCACGGGCGCCTGCACTGCGGGAATGGTGCTCGTGGAAGGCGAGTACTGCACGAAGGTGGAACAGAAGTGTAGCAAGAGCTGGTACGCCGAATGGAACAAGAAGAAGGTCTGCGAAGACTTCGAACCCAAGAGCGTGTGCATTGGCAAGCGCATCAAGAAGCGCTTCTGTATCGACAAGTACTCTTGGCCCAACAAAGCCGGTGAGCGCCCAGAAGTAATGAACAACTTCTACCAAGCGCAGGTCAAGTGCGCAGCCGTTGGGAAGCGCATGTGCACGGAAAGTGAGTGGACCTTCTCCTGCGAGGGCCCTGACATGAAGCCGTTCCCTTACGGCTACAAGCGCGACAGCACCAAGTGCAACGGCGACCACCAGTGGGACGGACCGGATATGAAGAAAGTCGCGAGGCGCGACCCGAAGGAACTGGCGCGCCTTTGGAAAGGTGTTCGCAGTGGCAACCAGCCTGAGTGCGTCAGCGACTTCGGCGTGCACGACCTTCCAGCAAACAACGACGAAGTCGTCGCCAATGAGCAGCCCGTGGGCAACTGGAAAGCCAAGTACGACAGTGTGCACACTGGGGGCCCCTGGTACGAAGGCGTGCGCAACCAATGCCGCCCCAAGATCTACACCCACGACGAGGGCTTCTATTACTACTTCCTCGGCTTCCGCTGCTGCTCAGAGCCAGACGGCAAAGTGACAGACCCCCGCACACCGCACCAACGCACTAAGAAGTGGGACTTCGAGCGCATCGAGAGACTCGCAAACACCACCCGGGCCGAAGTCAAAGAAGCCCTCGAAAAAAAGGCAAAAGGCACCTGCAGCTGCAGCGCCCGAGACGTGAAGTGCAAGACCCTATGCGGCAGCTTGCTTGGCCCCGAGGCCAAGGACGTTGATCTGAAGAAACTGCGTGAAGAACGGGCTAAGGCGCCGCCCGCCAAGAAGTAGCTTCGGAGGCTTTGCCTCCCGCCGCGGTCTGTGCGAAACCGCGTTCCGAACTTGGGAGGACACCATGAAACACTTCGCTTTCGGATTCGCGCTTTTGGGATGTACTGCCCTCGCCTGTGGCAGCGACGACAGTGGCGGCAGCTCGACGCCCGGTGGCTGCCAAGCAAATCCATATTCGTGCGCCGCGGACCAAACCTGCTGGCCCAACGCGGCGGGCAATGCTCTTGAGTGCCTGCCGGCAAATGCTACCAAGCCAGCCGGCTCAAGCTGCGTGAACCTCGCAGGCACGGCGGATTGTGGCGCCGGTATGTTCTGCTTCCCGAATGCGGCCACGCCGCAAACCGGGACCTGCTCCCCGTTCTGTCAGGGAACGTCCTGTGCCGGCGGTGCAGCCTGTGCCACGGTGAAGATCATCAATACTGCGATCCAGGTCAACGTCTGTATGCCAGGCGGCGGTACCGGCGGCGCAGGCGGCACGGGTGGAGCGGGCGGCAGCGACGCCGGCAGCGGTGCAGCCGCAGGTACGGGAGCCACGGCCGGAGCCGGTGGCAGCAGCGACGCCGGCGCGGGCGACTGAAGTACGAAGCCTCGCGGGCGCCGTTCGAGGCGCGGCACGCGCAGATTGATTTTTGCCCGCGTTGGCAGGCAATGTGGCGGCAATGCTGGCTGCCCATTGCCCCCGCTGCGGCGCACCAAACCCGGTTTCGCTAGCCACTCCCGAGCGGCAGCGCTGCGACCATTGCAAATACGACGGCGCCCCGGCCCCGGACACCCTCGCGCATTTGCGCCACGCCCGGGATCTCTTGCTGCAGCAGGACACAAGGGAGCGCACCCTCAACTCCTTGCAGCGCCGCACGCTAATGTCGGCGTGGTGGCAGAAGCTGAAGTTCGCGATCGTGCTCTTGTTCGTGACGATCCCGTTCGTGTTCTTTGCGGGCACCTGTTCCCTCATGTCCGGACAAGTGGCGTGGTGGGTCATCGTCGTCATGGGATTTTTGCCCTTGGCCGTGATGCTGGCGAGTGGCGCATTCGGCGCATGGATCATCGCGCGGGCACGACGCAACCTCGAAGAAGCCTGCGCGGCGAGTCCGCCCCGTGCCCCCGGCGAGCCCGCGTGTTGCCATGTATGCGGAGCGCCCCTGAGCAACGCGCCCGGCGAGGTCGTCTGCAGCTGCGGGTTTTGCCGCGCTGACAACGTGGTCGCCCCCGCCGTGCTCGCGCGTATGCGTCACCGCACACACCATGTATTCGAGCGCTACGAGGCGGAAACGCGGCGGGAGTCACGCGCCTTGGGCGCGCGTTCTACCTGGGCCATCCGCGTCACGCTGGCGGCCGCGGTCGCGGCTCCGCTCCTCTCAGTAGGCGTCTTGGTCGTGATCGCCATCGCTCTGACCTTGCGCGAAGACCCCGTAAACACCGACGTGGAGTACGTCGCCTGGCGCACACCCGAGGCGCTTTGTGTGGGACGACTGTGGCGCAAGCCAGCCGGCGAGTTCGTGATCGAGTTCAGCAACCCACCGCCGGGCCTAGCAAGTCGCAGCATCGGCGCCAAGAGCCTGGAAAATGCCGAAGTGTTCCGCGCTTCGCAACTGATCAACAAGCTGGTCCACACCGGCGGCGGAGTGGGCAGGATCACGCGTGTCTACGGAGACGCCCTGATGGAGGGCGAAAACCGCGCGGTCGTGCTGCTACCGGACGGCGGCGAAGACGCACGCATGTTGCAGAGCGCGTGCCTTGCGGACGCGGCCACAACCCGTCGGTTGTATTATGCCAAGGGCCCTGGAAAGACCCTGGCGCAGACCAGCACGGGGCTCTTCTTCGCCGAGGGCCGACAGCTCGTCCAAGTCCCGCCCACAGGCCAGCCAACGAAGACTGCCCTTGCGGCTCAGGCCGTGACGGTGGCGGCGGGAGGCGACGTACTGTGGGTGGCAACGGACCGCCATGTGTATCGGGGGCAAAGCGTAGCGAAGCTGAGCACGATTGCACCGCACACCGGTCGTCCCACGGTCATGGCCGCCACTGCCGAGTCGGTCTGGGTCGCGTCTGCGGCAACTCTTCGACGATTCGACCAATCCGGGCAGCAGAGTGAACTGCGCGGCATGAGCGTGCACGCGTTGGTGGCCGACGCAGCGGGCACGTATGCGGTGACGGCTTTGGGCGTCTCCGCCGTGGGAGATTCGGCACTGCAGCCCCTGGCCAAACAGATCGGACTTTCGAAGGCCATGGCCCTCGACAGCACCCACATCTACGTGAGTTCTGGAAAGCATGTCCGGCGGGTCGACCGCAAGTCGGGCCAAATCGAAGACGTGTACGAAGACATTTCCGAGATCGACAAGCTCGCGGTGGCAAGCGGCGCCGTGTTCTGGGCACGGGTCCGCGCTGGCAAGTACGCGCCCGGGCTGGTGCGCTACGACGCGAGCCAGCGAAAGCTCACGAACCTAGATCCGGAAGCCGACGGCCCGCTCGCGCTAGTCGCCTACGCTTCCAAGGTGCATTGGCTGGCGCGAGACGGCAGCGTTCTGGAGCGGGCTTTCTAGCAAGGCCGCCCAAGCCGTTACCCCCACAGGATCCGGGGATTTTCTCTTCGCGGTGGGGCTGGCCTACGGTTTCTGCCGGTCCACGCCAAGGTCGGCGCCGCAAACGCGTATACTTGACCGTGATGCGTAGTCTGAGACCCGTCGTCGTGTGCGTAGCGGGGCTTTGGTATTCGGCATGCAGCGCCAGTGAAACACCGAGCAGCAAGCAGACGGGGGACGCAAGCGCGGGTCAGGGAGGGATCGCCGTTGTGGATTCGAGTTTCGGAGGCTTCGCGGGCACCGGCGGCGCCGCTGGTTCGGCGACCGGCGGCAACAGCAGCGGCGGGGCGACCTCAGACGCCGCGGTCACCGACAGCCCCATTGAAGCGCCGTTCGTTTGCGACTCCAGCGGCAGCTTGGACTGCAGCGCAGCTTCCACCACTAACTACAGCTGCGGCGACCCAGCGCCCAATCTGGGCAACAAGGTCAAGACCGCTATCCAGACGGTCCTGGCTCAGCAACCCAGCTGGTTCGACTTCAGCGTCGGTGCCGCGTGCTGTCCCCTCGCCTTGCAACCGCAGGCATTTCGGGATGCCGTGGTCGCGGCAATCAATGCCTCCGGCGCCTGCGCGAGCGTCGATCCGAACAACCCAAACATCGAGCTCGTCGTGAAGACGAACAACAAATGCAGCGAGCAATGGGTCATCCTCACTTCGAGCAACATCGTGCGCAACCCGCCCAAGCATCAGGGCTCTTGCGTGCCAGCCTGGCTCTAGTTAGGCGAGCGGCCGGACGTCACAGCCGCCACAGAATGCTGCCCCAGTGCAGCCCGGCGCCAAGCGCCAAGAAGCATACAAGCTGTCCCGACTTGAGGCGCCCATCCCGTCGCATTTCGTCCACCAAGATGGGGATGGTCGCGGCGGAGGTATTGCCCGTCCGGGCAATATTGCTGGGCACTTTTTCCGCCGGGACGCCGAGGCGCTCCCGTACAGCGTCGTTGATTCGCTGGTTCGCCTGATGCGCGATGAACCAGTCCACGTCGGAAAGCTGCACCCCAGCCCGCTGGCAGACGCGTTTGACGGACTTGGGCAGCAGGGTCACTGCCTGACGGAACACGTCGCGACCATCCATGCGTGGGATCCACAGGTCTTCTTCAACCGTCGTCTGAGAGACGAACGGGCGCGAGCGGAATCCGGCAGGGATGAACAGCTTTTCTGCGAACTGGCCATCGCTATGCAGGTCGACTCCCAAAAGCTTTGCGCCCACGGCGTCGGTCTTTTCGAGCAGCAGCGCTCCGGCGCCATCGCCAAAAATGATCGCGAGGGCGCGATGCCGCGAGGCTCGCTCGAAATCCGCTGGCGCCACCGGCCCCGGCGCGGTGCCTTCCAAGACATCCCAGTCTCGCCAGGGCATGAAGCCGGCGTGCGCCTCCGCGCCCACAACGAGGATCCTTCGCGCCGCGCCACAGCAGAGCAAGGAATCTGCGAGCTGAAAGCTATAGATCATGGCCGCACATTGGGTGCGCAGATCGAGCGCCGGAACGCCACGGCAGCCCAGGGCCCGCGCTAGCAATGGCGCAGATCCGGGAAACACGTGGTCCGGCGTCATGGTGTTGAACAAGATGTAGTCCACGTCCTCGGCGGCGCAGCCCGCGGACTCGAGAGCGCGCTCAGCTGCCACCAGCGCCAAATCCGACACGCCCTGGCCCTCTGGGCAGAAGTGGCGCTGCTCGATGCCCGTCCGCTGCAGGATCCATTCGTGATCCGTTTCCATTACACGGGAAAGCGCCGCATTCGGGATGGGCGCCCCGGGCAAAAAGTGCCCGGAGCCGGTGATCGTCACGCCAGTCATCATCTTCTCCCCGTGGAAGGCATCCTTTGGCCTTCGTGCGGGCACGGCTGTACTCGCAATTCCGCCGGATGTCAGCAGTCCGAGTGGTTCAACCATTGTCCGTGTTATGCAGCGCCCATGTTGCAGGCAGAAGGCGCATTCCGACTAGCGATCCTCACCACGGGCGGCACGATCGACAAGACCTACGACGAGACGGACGGCTCGCTCCGAAACGTGCGTTCGGTTCTGGACGAGATCCTGTCCAATCTGCGCTTGGTGGACCTGGCCATCCATCACGTACCGGTGATGAGCAAGGACTCCCTGGACATGACGGATGTGGACCGCAAACGCGTCATGGACTCCGTGCGCGCACAGCTAGGGTCCCACGACGCAGTGGTCGTCATTCACGGTACGGACACGCTCTCGGCGACCGGAGAAAAGCTCGCGCAGGAACTGCAAGATCTGAAGATCCCGGTGGTGCTCACCGGAGCTTTCCGTCCGTTTGAGTTTCGAGACACTGACGCGCTGCAGAACGTAACCGAGTCGCTGATCGCCGCGCGGCTACTTCCCGCCGGCGTATTTGCGGTGATGCACGGCCGCGCGCTTCCCTTTCCCGGGGTCGTCAAGCACCGCGGACGCGGCACATTTGTTCACAGCACGAGCTAGTCGCGACGCAGTACCGCTCATTCGGGTGCCGGCGTGGGTGCCGGCGCCGGCGCGGGGGTTGGCGGGGGAGCGGGTGCAGGCGAAGACGGAGGCTCCGCGGGAGCCCCGATGCGCCACCCGGTGGGTTTGGGAGCCGGGGCCGGGGTGGTCTCCGGTTCGTCAGCTCCCTCATCCTTGTCGAAACCAAGCTGTTCTGCGCTGCGTTCCTTGGTCGGCGCAGCCGCGCGGGATCCCGGGATCGGCGCCAGACGGATCAGCTTCTTGGGTCGCTTCCCGTCAAGTTCCACCTTGCGGGTGAAGTATCCGTCCCGTTTGATCTCGACGGTAACCGTCTCACCATCGGGGACGTCGACGCTTACGGGCATGCTGCCCAGGTCCTTGCCGTTGCGGTAGACCTTGGCGTCCAAGGGCGACATCACCAGCGCGACCGCGGTGACCTTTGGCGCCGGAGTCTCGATGGCATGGGCGCCCATGAAGTCCTTGAATACCAGTGGTCGAGCCGCCTGAACGGTCTGGGGAAGCGGCCCAACACTGGTCAGCATGTTGTAGTAATAGCCGCCGCCGACGGCAGCAACCAGCAGCAGCAGGCCGAGTACTAGCGGCCAGCGACTGCCTCGGTTGGCCCGCTCCCATTCGCGCTCGACCGCTGCGTCGGACACCTGCCGAGGCCGAGGCGTCGACGGAGCGTGCTGGGAAGCAGGCTGCGCAATGGCGGGATTATTGCGCGAAGGTGGCGGGGCTTCCACGACTGCAACCCCGGGAATGCTCACACGGCTCAGGTCCAGGACTGGCTCCGTCGCGCTTTCAGGATCTGGGTAGAGGTTAGGATCGAGCTCGGAAAGTGAGTGCGGTTCATCCGAAGGCGGAAACACGCTGATCGGCACCACGATCTCGTCGACGGACTCGCCGCGCTCAATGGCAGCAAGCGCTTCGGCGACCTCCGACATGGTTTGGAATCTGTCTTCTGCGTCCTTGGTCAGGCACTTGAGAATCACGCGCTCAAGCCCGTCTGGGAGCGCTGGGGCGTTGTCGACCGCGCTTGGGGGCAGCGGCGGATCGTGCAAGTGCATGCTCAAGATGCTGAGAGGATTCTCTGCATCGAAGGGGACTTCACCGACAATCAGTTCGTAGAGCATGATGCCGAGAGAGTAGATGTCCGTACGGTGGTCCACGCTCTTGCCACGACACTGCTCGGGCGACATGTAGTGCGGGGTGCCAAAGATCGCGCCGGCTCGCGTCAGCTTGTTCGCAGCTCCCGCAACCTTGGCGATCCCAAAGTCCACAATCTTGACGAAGTCCTCACCGGCCTGGTCGATCACAAAGATGTTGTCGGGCTTCAGGTCGCGGTGCACGATCTTTGCGTCATGGGCCGCGGCCAGGCCCTCGGCCAACTGCCGGCCAATGCCAACGACGCGGCGGCTGCCGATCAAAACGCCGTCGTCGATCATGTCTGCGAGAGTCGGGCCTTCCAGGTACTCCATCGCAAAATAGGTCGAACCGTCGGGCAGCTCGCCGAAGTCCAAGACATCAACAATATGGATGTTTCCAATCGCCGAGGCGGCTCTGGCTTCCGTTACGAAACGCTCCGTGGCCTCGCTACTCTTCGCCAGGTCCGCCCGCAAGATCTTCACGGCGATGGTCTTGTCAAAGATGCGATGCCGGCACTTGTAGACCACCCCCATGCCGCCCTCGCCCAGGACGGACAGCACAACGTAGCGGCCATCGATTGTGCAGCCGATGTACTTGTCCGCTTCTTTGCCAGGTGGCGGCACGGAGACCAAGGGAATGATGTCGCTTGTCGGCTCCGTGGCGCCATCCGGAGAGCGCATCCGGGAGTGCGTCGCTGCTCGATTCAGCTTGTCCTCGAGCATCGTTTCCTGCTCCGTCGCAGCGGCGGAGCTGCCCAGGGCAGCTCGGGGTTTTGGCGGGGGTCCTGCCTGCGCCGGCTTGGGCGGAGGTCGCACGCCAGCGGCGGGCCGCGGGGCGGGCGGATGACGGTCGGGTTTGGGGGGCGCCCGTCTCGCAGCCGCCGGCTTCGGCGGTGGCCCGGCCGGTTTCCGGGTGCTGTCACGCTCGTTGCTCAAGCGGCCTCTGGGCGCGTCTGATCGCCGCAAATCTGCGTTGACGAGATCGCGACAATTTCCCGGATTTTGGCTGTCACAGCGACGCAGGAGTCTAACACCGGCGCGGCCGGGGTTTCCAATTCAAGCGAAAAAACCGGAATTTTCCGGGGAAGCCTGGCCCCGGCTCGCAACTGGCTCCGCGCTCACTCCACCAGTTCGCGAAGATCCCGCATGTCGCGCAGGGTCTCGAGCCGATTCAGCGCCTGGAGCTCGAGCTGTCGAATGCGTTCCCGTGTGAGGTTCATGATGGCGCCCACGTCCTCGAGAGTCACGCCGCCGCGGTCGGCAATGTCTAGAGCGCAGGTATCCGGCAATTCCCACACTTCCATATCCGGGAAGTTCAACTTGATGGCGCCAGTCTTCGGCGAAACGTCCAAGTACAGATGGTGACGACAAGATACATGCGGGCACGGACGCGGTCCTTCTGCGCACTCGGACCGAGCTTCCGGAAGCTGCCGCGCGATGCCAGCGTTCCGCCGCTTGAGCTCCGACAACTCGTGACGGGCCGTTCGCGCCACGCTGATGGTGCGCGCCCGCACCACGCGCTTGCGCCGCGAACGCTTCTGCTCGCGTGTGAGTCGTTCGGGAGTTGGTCGTTCTTCGCTCGCTGGTTGCGTCACAGTTGCCCCTCCGTGCCGCCATTGAAATGCCCGATACGGGACCAGATGGAAATACGAAAGTCCCTCTGCAGCCGAGAATGGAAGGACAACGTGGGACATGGAGCATATGGACCTACACTCCCCAATTGCACGAGCTATTGGGCGCTAAACCTCCAACAATGGAAGACTTTTCAGCGCGACCGTGTCGCCGAGGAGTCACGTTTCGCCTCGCCGGAGGCGAGCTCCGTCAGAGCCGCGCGCTTCTGGCACGTGACCAAGAGCAGACTCGCATCTCGCTTCCCAGCGTTTATGACCGTATGGCCAGCGCGCGCGTCGAGACGCGCGCTGCGGTGCGCTCGCTGAAGATCACCGTCCAGCGCGAGGCCGTCGCTCAAGCAAAAGATGCCAGCGCTTCCTTCGGGCAACGCTGGCAACCGCACCTGACGGCTCGGGCGGAGGTGCAGACGATACAGGCTGGCCTCGCGCGTCTCGTGCAAGATGTCCACGCCACCAAAGGGAGCTTGCTCGCTCTTCATCTTCAGCCAGTTCTTGTCGCGTTCAATCGTCAATGCTGCGGTCGCACGTCCCGCCAGCGCCTCGGGTTTTTCGAGCCGCAGTTTGACGCTCGAAAGCGCACCGCGCTTTTCCCCCGGGGCCGGCGGTGCGAGCAGCAGCGTAGCCAAAGCGTGGGCCGCGGTCTCAAGGAGCCGGAAGCGACACGCCACGAGTACGGCCTCGATTTGCCGCGCCACGGCGTCGTAATCGATGGATCGCGACAGTCGCGCCGAACGCGCGGCAATCTCCGTATCGAGAACGAGTTCTGCGTCCACGGAAAGTGGCTGCGGAGTACCTCGCTCTTTGGGGTACACGCCAACAACGCACAACACGTCGAGGCCGTTGATACTCAATATGTCGCGATGCGCAGCCATGCAGACAGCGCATCCTTCCATGTGGGTGCGCGGGCGTCGACGTTTGGTGTAAGGGCTGCCGCTTGACGCCGTTTCTCAGGCATGAAGTATCGCGGACTATTTCTTAGCGCTTCCGGAGGGTTTCTCGGAGCGCTGCTTTTGGTGGGCTGCGCCGGAGGCGCGCCGATGGCACCTCCCGTAATGCCCCAAAGCCACGGAGCGGAGGGAGCAAACATGCCCGCGGCCGATGTGGGGGCTGGCGCAGTCGCCCCCGCTGCGGAGGCCGAAGCGCCAAGCCCCTTGCCCGCCCCCGCCGTCGCCGCAAATGCGACGTCAGACGCTTCCGTCGACCCGAGCCAGGGATCCCAGCAAGCAAAGTCAGCGCCGGGCGCCCCAAAGCTGGACCCGACGCTGGCCCCGCTCCTGATTTACGAAGGCGCATTGCAATTGGATGTGCCTGCCGCAAGCATGACGGAGTCCGTCGAAGCGGTGATCGACGCCGCCGAAGGGCTGGGCGGCTTTCTGCTCAAGCGCACCGACAGTCACGTGGAAGTGCGGGTCCCCTCCCAACACTTCCGGACAGCGATGAAAGCGATCTCGAAGTTGGGCGATGCTACAGGCCGCAGCGTGACGGCACAGGACGTGTCGGAGGAGTTTCACGACCTAGCCGTACGTCTAAAGAACTTGGAAGCAGTCCGCGACCGGCTTGAACAATTCCTCGCGCGCACGAAGAACGTGCAGGAGGCGCTGCAGGTCGGAAAAGAACTCAACTCCGTTGCTCAGCAGATCGATCAGATCAAAGGACGCATGCAGTTCCTGAAGACCCGGGCAGCGTACTCGGTCATTCGCGTGACTCTTCGGGCCAAGCAGTCGGAAAAGAAG
Organism: uncultured Myxococcales bacterium; assembly: GCA_937872925.1. Classification (GTDB taxonomy): domain Bacteria; phylum Myxococcota_A; class Polyangia; order Polyangiales; family Polyangiaceae; genus JACKEA01. The sequence continues at coordinate 49,631 of CALMUT010000160.1, forward strand.
ATCGTGCGGGGACCGGACCCGGTGCCACCCGCTTCCCCTCGCAAACTGCAGGTGGACTGGATCGGGCGCGTCGGGATTGGCGACTTGCTTTCACCTTGAAAACGCGGCGGAACCAACATGAAAAAGACACTCACATCAATCATTTTCGGAGCCCTGCTCCTGGCGCAAGCTGGCTGCGCCCGGGGCTTCGACATCAACACGCCGACCAGCTTTGCGGAACTAGACGGAAGCGGCGACTACGAGTACCGAGCCACCAGCGCAGAGGGCGTCGTCATCGGCGTGCGAACCGCGGAGAACGACCCCAAGGGCAACCTTGAGTTCTGGAAGGCGGCAATGGGCTACGAACTGGCTCGCCGAGGCTATTCCAAGCAGGGCGAATCAGAGGTTAAGAGTGCGTCTGGCACATCGGGGGTACAGCTCCGATACAGCACCAAGCACCAGGGCCGGCCCCATGTGTTTTGGGCAACGCTCTTCGTGACGGAATCCAAGATCGTGGTGGTGGAAGCAGGCGGCGACGTCGAGCACTTCGAGAAGGTGCAGGCGCAAGTCAGCTCCGCGATCAACGGCATCGACGTCTGACGCGGCACGCGACAACCGATCAACATCGGGACGCCCTCGGTCCACAGTCGCTCGAACGGACGGCGGCCGGCGCATCAAAGAGCCAGCCGAGCCACCAATCCCGACGCACGCGCCACGCGGCGCTCGATCCCCGTGCGCACGGCCGTCGCGCTCCCAAACAACACGACTTGGTCGCGAACGCGAGTCACCGCTGTGTACAGGAGTTCTCGAGTGCAAAGCGGGGAATCAGCGTCGGGGAGCACCACCAACGCGGAGTCTACTTCCGAACCCTGGCTCTTGTGGATGCTCATCGCGAACACCGACTCGTGTGCTGGCAAGCGCGCGGGCGGGATCATGCGCAAGCCGGTTTCGGATGCGAACGCAACGCTTACTCCGGCCACGCCCTGCACGACCACGCCGATATCGCCGTTGAATAGGCGCGTGGCGGCGTCATTCTTCGTGATCAGCAGGGGGCGACCTACATAGTACTGCTGTGTGCGGCCCGCAGCGGAAGGCAACAGCCCGCGCTTCTGGAGCACAGTCTCGATGTGCCGGTTCACGGCATCAACTCCCAGCGGACCACGACGATGCGCGCACAGGACTCGGAATCGACTCAGGGCCGAGAGGCGGGCCTCGGGGGGATCTGCCCGACAGAACGTCTCGAAACCCGACACAATCATGTTCTCGAAACTCGCAGTCTGCACACCACCACTCTGCAAACTTGCTTCGGGGTGATCGGGGTCAGAAAGCACGGCGAGCGCCGAATCGGCGTCACCTTCCAGCGTGGCACGCGCAAGACGCCCGACCCCGCGGTCGGGGTTGAAGCGAAAACTGCGAACGAGGTGCACCACGCAGTCGCTGAGCTGGCTTCGTGCGGGCTGGGCGGTACCCGGGAGCACACATTCAAAGCGTTGCTCCACTCGCGCCCGGTGTTCAGCAGACCACCCTTGGTAGCTTGCCCCAGCGCAAGCGTCCGCCAACACAGCTCCCGCCTCTACCGAGGATAGCTGGTGCTCATCACCGACAAGCAGCAGTCGGGCATCCGGGGAAAGTGCGTCCAAAAGCCGGCGCATGAGCGCAATATCGACCATGGAGGCTTCGTCGACCACGACAAGATCCGCGAGCAGCGGCCTGTCCACGCCATGTACGAACCGCGCAGGCGACGCGGTCGGACCGAGGGCGCGGTGGATAGTCAACGCTTCCGTCGGCAGAGTGCCGAGGACGGGATCGATCTGCCGCAACTCCTCCGACAAGGCGGCCACTGCTTCGCCCATGCGCGCTGCGGCCTTGCCGGTGGGCGCTAGGAGCAGCGTGCGAGGCGCCGGGCGCTGTCCGCGCTGGCAGAGGTCGGCAAAGAAGGCGAGCACCCGAGCGATCGTAGTGGTCTTGCCGGTGCCGGGTCCTCCCGTGAGAATGACCAAGCGCCGCTCCGCGAGGGTCGCCGCGGCGACCGCGGACTGTGAAGGGGGCTGCTCCGAACCGAACCAACGCCTCAGGCAAGCTGCGGCCTCACGCGCTGCCGGGGCTGAAGTTGCAGGATCCGCTAGCTGGCTCAGCCGCTCCTGAACGCGACACTCATGCTGAAAGAACCGCGTTAGATAGAGTCGGTCCTGGGACAGCACCAGCGGCGCCGGCGGGGCGTCCGGGGCGTCGCTGCCAACCAGGGTCGACGAGGCCAACAGCGCTCGCAGTGTCTCGGAGTCTGTTGCCCCGGACGATGACGCACTTGCACGCTCAGCCAACGCGTCGAGGCCGACGCAGACGTGGCCCTCGCGAGTTCGCTCGCTGACGAACCCAATGGCCTGCAACACGGCGGACCGGGTTTCGCCACCCAGTCGCGAAAGGGCACGAGCCAGCTCCAGGTCCAGGGGATGGAGGCGCTCACCCACAGGAATGTCGGCCGGCATCACGGCGTCGACTCCCGTTGCTCGAGCACGGCGGAGAGCGCCTCGATCATGCTTCGGGTTGGCAGATCAAAGAAAACTCCGGACCCAGGACGTTCGGGTTGCATGCCGCGCAAGAACAGGTAGGCAACGCCGCCAAAGTGCCTGTCATAGGCATAGTCAGGCACGCGCACGGCGAGGAAGCGATGCAACGCCACGGCATATAAGTGGTACTGCAACACGTAGTGATGTCGCAGCATTTCGGCCTGCAGGGCCGCAGCGGCGTAGGCGTCCGGAGTGGTTCCCAGGAAATTGGACTTGTAGTCCACCAGGTAAAACTTGCCTTCGTGTTGGAACACCAAGTCAATGAACCCGCGCAGAGCGCCAGCCAGCGGCAAGAAGCCCAACGCACTCACGCTGGCGCCGTACCCGACGATTTGCGACGACGCGGCATGCTGCGTCAGCACGCTTCCCAACGCGGCTGGAGTCATCGCGGTACCGTCGGCGCGCACCGGAAAAACGAACTCGAGTTCGCTGCGCCGAGCCGAGACGCTCACTTGCCCAAGGCGCACCGCGTGTTGCGGATGCAATGACGTGGACAGCACGTCGGCCACGCATCGTTTGACACTTTCAGCGTGCAGCTTCGGGTCGATGCCGAACTCCGCGACGACGCGCTCTACTATGCGCCCGCGCGCCTCGGTGTCCGGCGAGGCGAAATCGATCAGCTCGAACACGCGGTGCAGGCACTCGCCGGCCCGCGCGCCGCGAGGGAAGTCGGCCAGCACCACGGGCGTGGAACTCGGCGCCTCCACTGTCGTCTCCGTACCCAAAGACGCGTCGTGGTCGTGCTCTGGGGCCGTGGCATGCGACGCCTCTGCACCCCGCGTGAGCGCGGTGAAGCTGGAGGTGCGGTGCTGGAACCCCAGCCGGCGACTCAGCCGACGCGCCTGTAGCGAGATCCGATTCGATGGCTCGGGCAGCTTCGGGACCTGCTGGGCCGAAGCGAGGCCCCGCCAGCCAATCTTGCCGCCGGATTCGTGGCCGAGGGCATCCAGAACGCTGCGCAGCCCGCGATCGTCGAGACCCCGCAAGCGCTGAGTTGCCGAGGCACCGAGGTGCGCGCCGCGTGTGAGCAAGAGGCGCCCCAGGGAAGAGGCCCCAGCGGTCTTGATGGCGCCAAAGACGGTCACGGTGTGGTGCTTGGCTCGGGTCAACGCGACGTAGCCGACGCGCATGGCCTCGGCAAGGTTCTCTTCTTCGGCGCGGGCGCGCTCCGGACACGGCTCGGCATCCTTTTCGCGCCGCCGTGCGATGTGCATCACCAGCGCCCCATCCCGCTTCGCGTCGTGGAAGCGTAGGCGCTGCGGGTCGTGCAAGGTGTCTCCGCTCCACAGATGGGGCAGATACACGATCGGGTATTCCAGTCCTTTGCTCTTGTGCACCGTAGTGACGGAAACCGCCGCTGCGTCGCTCTCCAGTCGCAACTGCTGCGCTTCGGGAGCCAACGCTTCCCGTGCGGTGCCGTCATCCATGGCTTCGTCAAAGTAGCGTAGCAACCCGGCAATCCCCAGGTGCTGATCGACGGCAACCTGGTGCAGCAACTCAGCAAGGTGGAGCAAGTTGGTCAACTTTCGCTCGCCATCCCCGTAGGACAAGAGCCGCTGTGTCACTTCCCCTTCGCGCATCAGCTTGTGGAAGGCGTGAATGAAACCCCGGGTCTTCCAAACTTCGGAAAGGCGCGCGAACCGAGAAGCCCACTCCTCCCACAACGCGTCGGAACTTTCCAGCTCCCGCAGCTTTGCCGCATCGAATCCAAGACACGGCATGAACAACGCGCTGCGCACGGAAACGCTGCGAGCCGGCTCCGCGAGCGCTCGCATGACGAGCGCCAGTTCGCTCGCCTCGGCGCTTTCGAATACGCTGCGATCGCCCACTAGCACCGCGGGAATGCCGATCTTCGACAGGGCAGCCTGCATTTCCGCCGCCTGCTTGTTGGTGCGCGTTAGGACCGCAATGTCCGCCGGGCGCAGCGCGACCTTTCCCAGCCGGGCCTTGGAGGCAAGTAGATCCGCGATGTCCACGGCCACTCGTGCCGAAAGCTCCGCATCCACGACCCCCTTATGGAGGGGTTTGTTGTTGTCTGACTCGGCACGCTCGATGAACGCAACGTCGAGGGCAGGTCTAGTCCGCGCCTCGAAGCCAAGCAGGTCGACTGCCTCCGGCCGCGGGGTGATCGGGGCGTAGGCGATCGCCGGATCAACGAAGGGCGCAGCGACGCCTTCGTACAACACATTCTGAGCGTGCACCAGACTCGGATCCGCCCGGTAGCTAGTCGTGAGCCCGTAGCGATTCTTCCCCACGTTCCGACTAGCTTTCAGATATGAGAATACGTCCGCGCCGCGGAACGCGTAGATGGCCTGTTTGGGGTCACCGATCATGAAAAGCGTCGTGGCGTCTTCAGCGTAGACCCGCGATAGGATCTCATACTGCACCGGGTCCGTGTCTTGAAACTCGTCCACGAGGGCAACCGGGTACCGTTTCCGCAGCTGCGCGGAGAGCGTTTCTCCGGGTGCACGGAGCGCCTCACGCAGGCCAAGCAGTAGATCATCGAAGGAGCGTACAGAAAGCCTCTCCTTGGCGGCGTGGAGCCCGGCCGTCACCTTTGCCACCAACTCGACTTGCAAATGGCATAACTGCGCGTCCAGGTCGCTCTGTGCTGCCGCATGAGCCGAAACCAGGCGACCGATGCAGCTCAGCACAGGATGCCGGGGCGTGCTGTGGCCCTTGTTGGTGCCGCGCTCCAGGGCGTCGGGACTCAAGATGTGCAGCACTTCTAGCTTGTCGACGGCCTTGCTACGGGCCCCGACCAGTCGCTCGGCTTCTGCGAGCGCCAGGTCAACGCGTGCCGCTTTGTAACTCTGTTGACTCAACACGCCCGGCTGGAGCAGTAGCCCGCGCAACGTCGGCGCGTGCCCGGGGAATTCCAGGGCGAATGCCGCTCGCGCCGCCAGATACTCCTCAACGGCGCTAGGGTCCGGGCCGGCAGCGTCCGTTTGAACAAGCGTGTCGGGACTGGATGTGGCAGTGCGAACGAGAGCACTCAAGTCGGCCACGCGCAAATGGCGTCGCGCTTCTCGCGCTACACTGGGCGGAGCGGCCGATAGCGCACGCACATATTCGTCGCGGGTAGCATCTAGCAACAGCTGCGACGTGTCCGTGAGCAGGTCCAGTCCAAAGCGCGCCCCACTTTCAAAAGCGTGCTCCGACAACACGCGCTGACAGAAACCGTGAATCGTGAAGATTGCCGCGAGATCGAAGTCCGACAGCGCACGGGCAACGCGCCGACGCGCCACCTGCGGTTCGACCCGGGCGAGCAACTCCCGCAGGGAGGGGTCGTCGACCACTCCGTCCAAATGGTCGAGGGCATCTCGCAGTCGTGTGCGCACGCGAGAACGCAGCTCCGCCGTGGCGGCCTTCGTGAAGGTCACCACAAGGACGCGTTCGATGCCCATATCCCGTTCCACGACGAGTCGCAGCACCAAGGTCGTGATCGTGAAGGTCTTGCCGGTTCCCGCGCTGGCCTCGATCAGATGCCGACCCGTGAGCGGGACCGAAAGCGGAGCAAGCGGCTTCACGCCCCGACCTCGGTGTGATCGAGCATGGGAGCAAACACCGCCCAGGCCAGCTCGGTGAATCCCGGCGTGCTCGGGCTACTTTCGGCGAATATGCCTTCGCCCGGAAAGGCCAACTGCACATACTCGTCTTGGGATTCACCGAAGTTGTAGCGATCCAGGTACGCGCTCTTTGCGGTTTCCAGCGCCTTCTCGTGGGCTTGTGCGGCGTTGCCGAGCCGCAAGCGTCGCTCTGCGTAGGCGAAGGAGGCTTCGGGCACAAAGGGCAGCGGCCGCTCCACCCCTGCCCGGAAAAGCGCGATGAGCGCGCCGAGCATCTGCGCCGCCTGCTCCGGCGCAAGCGCTGGATGACGCGCTATGAATACCTGCGGACTGCCCCGCGCGATCAGAAAGCTTGGACCCGCACTTCCCGCGGCACACAGGGAGAGGTGCCTCAACCAAAGGCGGAGCCGACGCCTGCCTTTGACCCTCCCGTAGCCGTAGTGCACCTGCCCGGACTCGAACAAGCTGTCTACGACCCCAGTAAGCGCGCCCTCGGGCGTTTCCACCTGGACTTCCACGGGAGGGCGACGCTGCCGGGTGAGTTCTGCAGTGGCCTGACAGAGCGGCACGCACTCTGCGAGCAGTTCCAAGAAATGCTGACGGCCCAGCTCGCCCACCGGTAGGGCTCCCTGGGCACGCAATAGACCCTCGACCTGTTTTGGCTCGTCGCCGAAAACCAAGTGTTCCAGCAGGAAAGTCCCGGCGAAATAACCATCCAGGGCCGTCGGTTCGATGGGCTCTCGATCCTCCACGCGCACGGCGTCGCGGCGCAAACGAATGCCAAGATGCCGTTCCGCCAAATAGCGCGGCGGATTGTCGAAAAAGCGACACAACTCACCGAGGTCTACCGCGGCCTGGGCTGTGGCATCCCTCGCGCCCAGCATGGGGTTCGGCCGTTCCAGCTTCGGTTCGATCAGGGCTCGCGCGCCGGACGCGAAGACTTCCGAATACGAATAGAACCGCGGATCCTCAGCGCTGAAATAGCGGGGCGCATGCGCCGACAGGCTATGCTCGATCACCACGTGCTCGCGGGCTCCGCAAGTTTTCGAGAACAACTGTTGCTGCGGCTCCGTGGTATCGCCGACGACGAAGCGATCGTCGGCTTGCAGGACGTCAAGCAACTCCTCGACCACAACGGAGGGCGGCCGAACGGAGTTGTCCTGAATGTCACGCCCGACATAACTGAGATACAGGCAATCTCGGGCGGACAGCAGCGCTTCAAGAAACAGGTAGCGGTCTTCATCGCGGAGTGAGCGGTCACCGAGGCGTCGGGCGGCAGCAATCTTGTCGAAGGTGCGCACGAGGTCTGCGCGAGGAAAGGCGTCGTCGTTCATTCCCAGTAGGCAGATGACTCGAAACGGAATGCTGCGCATCGGAAGCATCGCCGCGAAGGTGACGCCTCCCGCCATGAATTCTCGCACGCGACGCTCTTCGACCAGGCGCGCTTCAAGCGCCACCCGCAAGACTTCGCGGTGCACGGCGCCGTGGAATTCGACGCCGCTGGCGTCGCCGGAAAGCGCCGAGAGCGCCCGCCGCACGACTTGGCTGTCGGCGAAGTTGTTGTCGTCTTCCAGCAGCAGGTCGGCAGTGCAACGCAACACGCAGTCCCGCCATTCCGCGAGGGTCTTTTCTCCAGTCAATTCCCCGACGACGCGGAACAGGCTTTCAGCGAAGGCAGCCAACTTGCCGGCGAGCAGCGCGCGTTCCCCCTCGATATCATCCAAGGGCAGCACTCCGCCAAATGCAGCCCTTCCCCCCGTCGGCATGCAGTAGCCCAAAAGCAACCGGGCGATGCCGAAGCGCCAGGTGTTCTCCTCAGCGGGTGGCTGCCCGGAGCGTTCGCGATGCTCGGCGTCCCTTCCCCAGCGAATGCCGGCATCCGACACCAGCTCAGTGATCAAAGGCAGCTCCTCCGCGGTGATGTCGAACCGCGCGCGGACGGGCGCAAGCTGCAGCAGATCCAGGCAAGCGCTGGCGCTGAGGCGGCCTTCCGCAAGGGACAGCATGCCCAGCACGGCTTCGGCCACCGGGTTGGCACGTCGCTCAGCACGATCGGCAATGCGATAGGGGATCAGATCACGCTCGGAAAGCTCCCTGCCAAACACCGCTTCTATGTGTGGGCAATATGCATCCACGTCGGGAACCATCACGAGGATGTCGTGGGGCTCCAAAGATGCGTCTGCGTGCAGCCAACCCCAAATGCGATCCGCAAGGACTTGCAACTCGCGCGTCGCGCTGTGGCACACGGCCACTTCAATGCTCGTGTCCGCAGCGGACAAGCTCCGGGTGCGACCGGAAGCGGGGCGGCGAACGTGCATCAGGTCACGCTGAAGATGAGCCAGCGCTGTTGTGCCCACGGGCTCCTGGTAGCGCGCGTGTTCTTGATACTGCACTCGCGCCTCCAGCAATTCGGCTAATTCGGCGCCCTGGCGGCCGAGAGTCGCCAGCAGCCCGAGCTCCGCAAGGGTCTCCTGCTCGCCCTTTTCGCTGCGCAGCGCAGACCAATACATATCCGACGGACTGTGCTGGAACAGGTGCACGTCTACGTGACTCGAGATCGCGTGGAAGACGTCCAGGTACAGTGGGGGAAGCGCGCTCACTCCGAAAATACTCACGCGGGACGGGAGCCAGGCCTTGTCTACCCCCTCCGCTCTGAGTCTCTGGACTCGCTCGGCCACGTGGTGTCCGCCCAGTCTCCCTACGACGCGTCGCCACAGGGCGGGCTGAAAACCCGACCCGGTGCCAGCGTCCCACTCCAACACCATTTCAGGACGGAACACCGCGTACTGGTCGAAGACCTGCGCCAACTGCGCCGACAACTCGTAGCGCTTGAGACCCATGGGGTCGTCGGACAAATAGCGCGACACCTCGGGATCACGGCGGTGCTCACCCTCTAGCTCCAGCTCGGCGGCGATGGCCCAGGTGAGGCGCTCCCGATTGAAGGCCCCGAGCTCCGGGGCCGACGGTTGGGAGAGCCCAAGCACACGTTCGACAAAAGCGCGCGGGAACGGAAACTCCAGCGCGGCGGCCACCCCCAAACGCTGAGCAATAGCCAGTGAGAGCCAGCGCTCCATTCCACGGCTCTGGACGACCACGATCTCCGAGTCCAGGGCGCCGCCGGCGGGCCCGCGGACCAACTCGGCCAGGGCGTCTGCCAAGGCTTCCGAGCGGTTACTGCGGTGAACGTGAAACATGGCCGGGAGCGCTCAGGTAGGCGTGCGGCGGAGGGCAGGCAAGGGCGAGCCGCCCCAGCCATGACAAAAAACGACAGCACAAAGCCGTTCTAATTCCGGCATTTGCGCTCTCGGCGGAGCGAGATAAGGTGAATCCGACGAGCATGCCCCGCGATGGTGAGACGACTGAATCCCCCGCGCTCACGCCGGTGCGTGTGCGCTGGAGACGGCAAGAACTGCTGCTCACTGATGGCACTTATTTGCTCGGCCGCGACAGCAGCTGTCACATCCTGTTGGAGGACGCGCGCATCTCCCGGCGCCATGCGCGGATCTCCGTCGATGGCAGCCTGGTGTTCGTCGAAGACCTCGGCAGCATGAACGGGATCTTGGTCAATGGCACCCGGGTCCGTGAGCGGCGGGCACTCTTCGATGGTGATTGGGTTACCATCGGCGGCGAAGAGCTTGAGCTCTGCATCGGCGAGGGCGGGCGCCAACGTCACAAGACCGATACCCTCGACGAACTCTCGCCGATACCGCCTTCCAGCCGAAAGGAAGCCGACCGCCGTATCAGCGAGCCGCCGGAAGCCGAAGAGACGACTCAGCGCACGCGCTCTCTTGAGATCCTGGCGAACATCGCGGACCAGGCGCTTGGGGCGGGCCGCACCAACGACGCCGCGGACCTGCTCAAGACGACGCTTCTCGACGTCTTGCAAGAAGCGACGGATGGCATCGGAGTCGAGGACGAAACGCGTCTCTTTTGCTTGAACTACGCCTTGAAACTGAGCAGCGTCACCACGAAGCCAAAATGGCTCGACTACGCTGTGGATCTTCTGCGCGTTACTGGCTCAAGCTGCGACGCGGATCTGGCACGCCAGCTCAGCGCCGCGTATCGTGCGCACCCCAAGGCCGACTTGGGTCGCCTCGATGCGTGGGCGAATTCCCTCCTGAATGCCGAGGACGAAGAAGCTCGGGCATCCGCCGGGCGCGCAGCACAAATCGGCGTCGATGTGCGCCGCAGCCGCCGCTAACTGGGAGCGGGCCTCAGATCAGGGCTTCGCTGGCTCGCGCCCGAGGTCCACGTCGAAAGTCTTCGCCGAGTATTGCTTGCTCCAAGCGACGCTGGCGCTGGCCAAACTGCCTTTTGGGGCCGCCAAGTCGGGCTTTTCGTCACTCAGGCACGACAGCACGACGAAGGGATCCAGGCGACGCGCTCGGGTAAGGCTGTGGTCCTTCGCCGAGAAGCCGTTGGGGGCCAGGCATTGCTCTTCCAAAGCCGCAGCGATGCGTTTCGCAGCCCCTGTACTCGACTGGTCACGTCCGGAATGTCGCTCTTCCATGGCGCGCGCTTCGGTGTCATGTACGACGATCTCTACGTGCACATGGGGGGCAATGCTCGAACCGCTTGCGTTCCCAGACTTGCCCACTGTGCCGAGACGCTCCCCGCGGCGAACGTCTTTCTTCTCGTCAATCCGGGAGCTGTCCAAATGTGAAAAGAAGATTGACGCGTAGGCGCTGCGCGAAGCGGCGATTTCAGCGGGAATGGGGCACACAACTTTGACCCACTTGCCAAAGGACCGACTCACGGAACTCTTGGCAGAACCGTTGCAAGGCGCGCGCAGTTCTGTGCCGATGGGTGCCAGCAAGTCGAGTCCGTTGTGTTTGCCATGGGTGCGGGGCGCCAGGAATCCGCCTCGCCCCCCCTTGTCTTCTCGGATCCCGTGGTCCGAAGCGAGCGGGTAGAGCCAGGGCTGCCGTAGCTCGGGCTTCAAGCTGGGCGGGGGTTTCGGCTCCGGCGGCAGGGGCGCCGCCGGCTTGGCAACCTGCGGGCGCGCGACCGCCGGATCCGCACTACGGGAAGACGCGCTGCCGACCGGCGCTGGCGCCTGTTGCGCGGAGCACCCAGGCTGCAGGCCAAGGCTCGCAAGAGCGGCGCTCCCAAGAAATCGGGCCCAGCGGCCGCGAGGCTCGGCGCGGGCGTCGGGGCGGGCGGGTCCAATGAAAGACGACTTCACCGGCGGAAACCTAACCGACGGCCGCGGTCCAGCACAAAAAACTGCACGAATGCGCCGAATTTAGCGGTTTTTGGCAGCCCCAATGCGCCAGGACACGGCCTCGCGGGACGCGGGCCACGCCGGCTCCGCGGCTCTGCAATCCCCACCCGCCCGCGGCGCCCGCCAACGCGCCAACCCAAGAAAAGCTCTGCGGCCTCAAAAGACGCGCGACCGATGTAGCTGTGACCGAATCGTGAAGCCCCGCAGGGTGCCGGTCGCCGAGGATGCGCCATACTAAGTGTGCACTGATTTCATCCAATGGCCTCCCATAACCTTCTTGTCTTTTCCGATGTGCATCTTGGCAGCGACTTGGTGCAGCACGCCCGGCCAGGCGCTCCGGCCCTCGGACCGGCCGGAAAGCGCCGGGACCGCGAGCTCGTGGCCCTGATGGATTGGTACCGACTGCGGCCCAGAGCGGGCAAACCCTGGCGCTTGGTCATCGCCGGAGACTTCATCGATTTCGTCGGCATGAGCGTGTCCGCCACCGAACCGGGTCTATGCACGCTGCCCAACGAAGAAGAACGCCAGCACGGCCTGGGCAGCGCCGTCGATCACACCATCGCCAAGCTGGAGCGTGTGGCCGAGCAACACGGCCTGGTGTTCGAAGCCCTTGCCCGCTTCATTGCGGAAGGCAACGCGGTCGTTATCGTGCGCGGGAATCATGACGTCGACTTCCACTGGCCCGAGGTGCAATCAGCATTCAAGGACGTGATCGGGCGCTATGACGCAGCAGCGGCGCAGCAAATCGAATTCTCCGACTGGTTCTACTACGAAAAAGACGTCATCTTCGTCGAGCACGGCCATCAGTATGACGACTTCTGTTCCTACGAGAATGTGCTGCATCCGGTCCACCCAAGCGACCCAAAGCGCACCCTGCGCTCGCTTTCCGACGTGCTCCTGCGCTACGTGGTTCGACCCACGCATGGCATGAGTGAAACCGGGCACGACGACGCCAGCGCCATCGACTACCTGCGTTTCGGCGCGCGCCTAGGCGCCTTCGGCATGTTGCGTCTCGGCGGCCGCTTTGTTCGTGCCATCGGCGTGCTGGTGCGCATGTGGCGTGAGCACATGAGCGACGCAACGCAGTGGGTGCGTGCCGAGCACGAGCGCAAGATGGGCATGCTCGCCGAAGCCAAAGCACTCAGCTTGATCAACCTGCGCGCCCTCGCAAAGCTGCAGCGGCCGCCAATGACGCGCAGCCTGCTGCGCCTACTGGCCGGCGTGATGGTGGATCGCGTCGCAGTCTCCGCTGCAGCATTGTGCCTTCTGGTTTGGGTGCTGTTCGCACGCTGGACCCCGACCCTCGGCATCGTGCTTTCCACGGTAGGACCCGGGCTCGTACTGGCAGCAGTGCTCTGGCGCCGCACGCGGGTCGCCATCGACGCCAGTCAGTCCCTACGGGAGCAATCGGCGCGTGTGGCCCGCTTGTTCCCTGCGGCGTTTGTGGTCATGGGGCATACCCACTTGCCGGAGCTCCGCCCGAGCGACGACGGTGCATCGACCTACGTCAATCTCGGCGCATGGTCCGAAGAAGACACGCCGGACGGGTCAGCACCTGCGCTGCCCGCCTCCCGCACCCACCTGGTCGTGGAGCATGTGGACGGGAAAGCCGTGGCGGCGCTGTTGAGCTGGGACGCGGAAAAGGGACCCCAGCGCTTCATTTCGTCCTGACGCGACGCTCGTCTCGTCTCCCCGCGGCCACACCAGCCGGCTGCCAGCACCGATCAGGGGCCGATGCGCACGGGACCAGCGCTACAGCTGCCGCCGCTACACGTGACGTCAACTTCGAACACTGAGTCTGCGCTGCCATCGCCGTCCAGATCTGCCTGCGCGCGCGCGACGCCTGCGTTGGCGGAAGTGCGCTCCCAACGGTATTGAAAGTACTGGGGCGACATCATCGAAAAGTGCCCGCACTGGAAGGCGGGTTGGTCCCAATCCGTCGGAGCGCTCTGGTACTTCTTAGCGCTGACCTGTGTGAGGGTCGCGGGCACCCAGGTTGTCGTCGACGGAAGACCAGACGATCCGTCCAGGCTCTCTCTTTCTCCACAGCTGACCATGGCGCGCCCAAGCGCTGCCACACTCACCTTGCCCTCGGAGGTCTTGGCTGTAGCGACGTATTTCCGTGCGCCGTGGATCCCGAGGGCGGCGATCACTCCGACCACGCCGACGATCACCACCAAAAGCCCCCCGACAACCAACAGCACAATCAACAAAGTGTTGGACTTCTTCGGCGCCAGCGGCGGCAGGGAGGGATCGTTCACGAAGCCAAAGCTATCCGCCGCACCCGGCAGTGTCGAGACCGAGGCTTCTTTCCAGCTCTTGTGGCCCCCGCCCTGGGCGGGCTGGACTCAGATGATGTCCGCGGAATCCAGTGTGATCGTGGCCGTGGCGGGTTCCCAGCGTCCTTCGACGACGGCTCCGTCCACGGTGGTCGCCACCAGCCGCCCGACGTCGGCGAAGATGCTCAAAAAGGGCACCTTCCACGTCGTGTTCTCCCACACCATGGACCACGGACTGGCTTGCACGGCATCGTAGAGCCAAATCTGCCCAGGCGCAGCGGCGCAGATACGCCCCGTCGGATCGATGGCGACAGCGCTCAAATCGGGTTCGCCCGGAACGCAGTGCTGGGTGACCTTGCCAGACTGAACTACCAATACATTGCCGGCGGACCCCACCACCGCGCCAAGGGAAAGGTCGGGCTGAGCCGCGCAACCCGAAAATAGATCGACTTCATCTGATGCGAGTCGTTCGACTTCAAGCATGAGCGGAGAGTAGATGGCAGCAAAGCCCAAGCCCGCGACAGAACGCCCACTGATGAGCCAACGTTCGTCTTCCAGTCGCGCTATGGCAGTCACCGTCTTCGCGCGACTCAGCTTTGCAGGTTTCATCCAACGGCGCGCGGTAATGGCAAAGAGCAACGGTGACTCGCCGGCACGCTCTCCGACTAGAACCGCCAGGTCGTCCACTTCTCCGCTCGCGTGGGTGAACGACACACTTCCATCTTCCGCACGCAGAATGCTGGAGAAGCCCTCCGGGGAATAGTGGGCGATCGTCGCGCCATCCCCTCCCACCCAGTACAACCCCGCATCGACGCGCTCTGCGAAACGCACGCCGTAGGGATGGGGAAAGCCCTTCACAGGCGCCTCCCCCCAGGCCGTGCCGTCCCAAAAGGCCAGGCCACGACTGGCGGCGGCCAAACAACGACCGTCCCCGTCCCACGCCACGGAACGCAGCACTCGCTTATCGCCAGGCTGGTGGCGCACGTGCCAGCTCCAACCAAAACGGTGGGGCGCCGAATAGTCCGTAATGCTTTCGAGACGTCGCCGCGGCGGCTTAGAGCGCCGGTTTTGCGGCCGAAGCGCCCGCAGCACTCCGGCTGCCATTTCCCAGGCGGTCGGTGGACGGTGTCGCGGGTCGGGCGCTGTCGCCCGCGCTAAGATGCGATCGATGATCGCGCATTCGCCGGTGCGCTCCCTTAGCTCTGGGCAAAGGCCCTTGCACTCAGCAATGCGCCGCCGCTTCTTTTCATGAGCCAAGAGAGCAGTGTCCACCGTGCTCTTGGCCGCGAAGAGTTCTTCGCCGGTGAGCACCTTGAACGCGATCGCCGCGAAGCTGAAGATGTCGCTCTCAGTATCCGCCGGCGCACCGCCACGCCGTACCTGTTCCGGTGCTGTGTATCCGGGCGTGCCGCCGGGCAATCCGATGAAGGTACCGACATCTCCAAGAGGACGAGCAATGCCGAAGTCCGCGATCTTGAAGATCTCACCGTTGCCGTAACCGCAACACAGCACGTTGTGCGGCGAAAGATCCCGGTGCATGACACCAACCTCGTGAATCGCTTCCAGGCCGTTTGCCAGGCAAGTGATGGCGAGTGCAGCGCGATCCGGATCAAATGCGTAGCCGGTTTGTTCGACAGAAAAATCGATGCGTTCTTCGAGGGTCGTGCCTTCAGCACCGCCATGCACGTACTCCAATGCCAACCAGGGGAGACGAAAGTGCACGCCCGCCTGGTCCGCATCAATGTAGTCGTGGTCTAACAGCCGCACGACGAAGGGAGTCGGTGGCACGCGCTC
Organism: uncultured Myxococcales bacterium; assembly: GCA_937872925.1. GTDB lineage: Bacteria > Myxococcota_A > Polyangia > Polyangiales > Polyangiaceae > JACKEA01. Next base: position 65,043 of record CALMUT010000160.1, read on the forward strand.
GTTGAGACGGGACAGCGCAACGATCTCCTTTTGAGCCGTGAGCTGTGCCATCTCGCTGGAACGCCGCATCAGGCTGGGCCGAACCACCTTGATCACCGCAGGAGATTCACCTCCGGCTGCGATGCGAAGCGCGAGGAACGCCACCGCATAGCTGCCAGCACCGATGGCACGATCCAGCCGATACGCGGCGTCGGGCTGAGCGCCGGACCGCACCACGAGCCCCTCAAGGGATCGAAGCTGGTCGTCCTCGGGAGGCAATCGCAACATCTGGTGGCGGAGCATAGCGGCCCCGGGCAGACGCGCGAAGCAGGGAGAATCCACTAGTAGTTTCCGCTATTTACAGTACAGCGACGCCGAATCAGCGCTCAAGCCGCGCTGCGCTTGCAAAGAGACGAAGGAGTCCCGGACGCGTGGTGCCCAGTAGCAACCCCACACGAAAGAGCCGCGCGCTGAGCCGCAGCGCGAACCATGTGCACAGCAGCATGGCGGCCACTGCGGCAAGCACTTCCCACAGGGGCATGCCCGACGGGTCCATAGAAATCCGAAACACGATGGCCGCGGGTGCGGAAAACGGAATGAAGGTGAGCACGCGGGCTACGCTGCCGTGCGGAGCGCTCAACATGACCGGAAGGAACACCAGGGGGACAGTCGCGAGTAGCGCCCAGACCATGCCGAGCTGGTGACTTTCCTTCACGTTGGTCCCAAGGGAACCCGTGCCCAGCATCAGGCTACCCAGGAAAGCATACGCCAGAAGAAACAGGACCGGGGAGAGCACCACCGCCTGCCAGGGCACACGCACGTCGAAGGACGCTAGAGCGTCCAGCAGCAGCAGGCGCGCGCCTAAGGTCATACATACCCATACCGCGACCTGGATCAGTCCTGCGGCACCGAGTCCGACCAGCTTGCCGGCCATGATTTCGTTGCTGCTGGCGGAGGACAACAACACGTCCACGACCTTATTCTCTTTTTCCGTCGCGAGCGCCGTCAGCAAGTAGCCCCCGCTCATGAGGACTGAAGAAAAGAGCAGAAATACGAAGCCGACTGGCAAGACAAGCCTGCCCACGCGCGCCTCACGACGCTCGGGGATGCGCGACCCGTCAACCTCGACGCGGAAGCTCTCACGCTTCTTGATTGGAGAAAGAATGCGCGAATTGAGTGTGGCGTCGGGCGAACGCGCAAGTAGACGCATCCGAAGGGCGCGTTCCAGTTCCAGGCGTCCGTCCCAGGCGCCGAAGGTGCCCTGTGCCAGCGCGTAGCCCTCAACTCTTCCGGTCTCTAAGTAGTCAGCGGGTAGCACGTAGTACGCCGCCATATCCTGGCGCTGCGCGAGAGCCGCGCTAGCGGCCTGTTCGTCGTGAAACACCTCAAACTCTCCGCGAGGCACTTCAAGCCGCGTCCCTGGCACAACCCCAAGAACACCAGTAGGGTCCACGAGACCAAAGGTCTTCTGAGCCAGGACCTGTTGCGCCACAAAGTAGGTCGGGATGGCGGCAAGACCACCGTAGAGCAGCACAAACAGCGGCATGCCAAAAGTGACCACCATAAAGCCCAAGCGCCGGACCGTGCTGCGTAGCTCGAAGCGGGCGATCACGAACACCTTGCGCCGCCTCACGAGTCCACCTCGACGTCGCCGGCAATGCGAATAAAGATTTCCTCCATCGAGGCAAGGACGGGTTCGAAACGCGACACTTGCGTCCCCGCGTGAACCAGCTGGCTCAGTAGTTGTGCCGGAGTTTGGCCCGGTTCCAAGGCGATACGAAATGTGCCTTCGGCGTCCTTCTCGACGCGAGCAGCCGTCAGCAAGCTGGGCAACGAAGGTGCACCGACTCGCACTTCGATCTGAGAGTGGCGCCGGCGCACATCCGAAATGGCGCCATATTCCAGGAGCTTGCCTTGAAAGAGCAACCCCACCCGGTCACATAAGGACTCCACCATTGCCATCTGGTGCGTCGACAGAATGACGGTCTGCCCGGCGCGCCTCAGGGAGTCGATCATTTCTCGGACCACAACGGTGCTCACGGGATCCAAGCCCGAGAAAGGTTCATCCAGAATGCAGAGCGCCGGTTCGCTCTGCAGGGTCGCCGCCAGCTGTACCTTCTGGCTCATTCCCTTTGAGAGTTTGCTCACGGGAAGCCGTTCGACGTCCCGGAGTCCAACTCGCTCTAGCCAAACCCGAGCACGTGCCTTGAGTTCAGCGTCGCGCAGGCCCTTGAGTGCTCCCAGATACGTCATTGCATCGAGGACAGTGTGCTGCATGTACAAGCCGCGTTCTTCTGGCAGATAACCCACGCGATCCAAAAGCGCTCGCGCAAGGGGCTGCTGGAAGAGCCGGACGCTGCCGGCGTCTGCGCCGATGATGGAAAGCAAGATGCGTACGGCTGTGGTCTTGCCGGCACCGTTGGGACCGAGCAAACCAAATACCTCTCCTTTGCGAACGGAGAGGGTCACGCTGTCGAGGGCAATTCGATTTCCAAAACTCTTGGACACGTCCACAAGCTCGACAACTGGCGTCGGTGCCAGCAACTCCGCATCCGGGCCCCCTGGCTCTGAATGCGAGTGGTTCATTCGCGGCGCGATGCCTAGCGCTTCTTCGAAAGCAAGTGTGCCCCGGCTTCAACGGCCGTGAGTATGGCTTCATGCATGCCGTCAGGCACGGCTTCGTCTTCGGCCAGAGGGCGGGCCAGGAGGCAGCCGCTGTCATCCGTGGCGGGCTCGACCGCCACGCGCCAAGCATGGCGCGACCGGATCTGCGTGGCGGGGGGCGCCACGCTCGGTGCGGAGCGTTTGGGTGCGGATGCGGGCGGCTGACTTGGCGCCGACGCATGCGGCGCGCTCGCTGCCTCCGGAGCGGGGGCCGAGCGCCGCGAGGGCGGCGGCGGCGCGGTACCCGGTGCGGCTCCCGGCGACGACCGGCGTGGCGGAGGTGGCGCAGCGCTCGGTGAGGAACGACGTGGCGGCGGCGCGGCGCGGGGAGACGAACGGTGGACTGCGCTCAGCCCCTCGGGAATGGTCAGATCGCTCTCGCCCCCTTCGGCGTCGTCGGCGGGATGGATGGCCGGATTGTCGGGTCGCGAAAGAGGAGGGGCTGCAGCCATGCGGGAAGTTTGGTCGGCATCTGCGGGGGGTGGTGGCAGCGACGCTTGCAGCTGATGTGCCGCCGCCAAATCGGCCGCGCGTCGCGCCAGAGCGAGTGCTCGCAAGTCGTTGCCGGATTCACCGGCAGCTTCCGCGCCGCGGCGCAACCAGCGCACCGCTTCGCGAACGTCACCTCGGGCATACATGGTGCCAGCCGTCTGCAGGGCCCACACCACGTCTTCCGGATCCGTCGCTTCGGGACTGGGAAAGTCTGCGTCCGTCATCATGCTCCTCTGCGCTATCCGCGTGCGAGACTATCACGCTCCGGGTCGGCACCGCAGTTGCGTCGCTCAAACCCCCGGATCAGAGGGAGACGACTTCTAGACTCTTCGTCACATCTGCACTCGTCGCGCTATCCCGGAGGGGTAGAACGGTGCCTTTCAGCCGCGACTCTTCGATCCGCTCCAAGTCGAGTTCTCCGATGATCATGCTCTCCTGATTCGGTACCCCCTCGGCGAGGATGCCATCACGAGCGAAAGCAAAGTCGCTAGGAGTGTAGATCGCGGCTTGGCCCCAATTCAGGGACACCGCCGGCACCATCGGCAGGCTTCCAACCGTGGAAGAATGCACGACGTACATTTGGTTTTCGATGGCCCGGGCTTGGGCGCAGTAGCGCACGCGCAGGTAGCCCTGGCGCTCATCCGTGCAGCTAGGCACGATGAGAATGTTGGCACCCTCGCGCGCTGCGGCGCGCGCGAGTTCCGGGAACTCGACGTCGTAGCAAATCGTGACCGCAATCTTACCGAAGCTCGTGTCAAAGACCTTCAAGCGCGAGTGTGGCGAGACAAACCATTCTTCCTTCTCGAACCGAGTCATATGCAGCTTGCCCTGCACCTCCCAGTCTCCGCTGGGTGAGTAGACGTAGCACTCGTTGTAGACGGTTTCCTCGTCCGGCGGATCGACCGCGGGGAGCGTGCCGCCTACGATGTACATGCCGCTCTTCTTCGCAAGCCTGACGAACATCTCGACGATGCGTGCCTCATGCTTGGCCAGCTGCCGCACTTGCTTTTCTATGGGCACCTGAACGTCATTCAGGGTCAACAGTTGCAAACTGAAGTATTCAGGGAACACCAAGAGCTTGCATTTGTAGTCGGCCGCGGTGTCCACCAGTCCGGTGACCTGAGCTTCGAACTGTTCAAAGCTCTCCACTGGACGAATAAAGTATTGCAAGGACGCGACGCGGATGCGGTTCATGGCCGGCATCATTGTCCATCTTCCCAGCTACGGTAAAGGACAACGCTGCCGCGCACGGCATCTGGCCTCGCGCCCCCATTTGGAGCGGCGTCGGCCGACTCGCAACTCAGTTCCAAGCTTGCGCTAGAGGCGCGAACAATAGGGCATCGAGAGCGTACAAGTGGTCGCAGTGCGCATCCGGGCCGTTGCCACCGAAACCGCGAACCGAAAAGCCGCCCAGGCTCGCGGCGGAGACCTGTTGCATGTCCCGCGGACCGACGGCGGTTTCCGTGGAGCGCTTGGCGCCAACGTGGTCCGCCAGGTGTGCTGCCGTCTGGGTGGTGGAAGCGTACTTGGGGGGGGCGATGGACGAATGCGTGATGACCATCACCGCGTCGCCATTGGCGGCACGCTGGGCGAACTTCGCAAAGGGCTCCATCTGAGCGCTGCTCACCTTGCGTCGATCCGCCGGATCGTAACCAGCATGCAAGCCATCGGCGAGCAGCACTGCGTCCACGAGCGCCGCATCTTCGGCGTGTGCAAGGATCCGATAGGCGGCGCCGTAGCCAGCACTCCAGCTGGAAATCGCCACGCGGCCTCGAGTGAGCTTGCCGCAGTGCTTTTCAACGAGAGACTGCACGCCCGACAGGAGGCTCTTGAAGCTGCCCGCGGTGGCGAAGGTGTTCTCGTAGCGACCACTACCCGCGCCCAGGTTCGTGACGACGAGCACGGCGTTCAGTCCAGATTTTTCGTAGGCGTCGAATACGCGCTCGGGCACGCCGTGGAAGTGCACGACAACATCATACTGCGTGTCGTTATTGCAGCCCTTGGGCATGCGGATCTTCTTGTACGGCTTGCTCAAAACCACTGCCGGCGCGTCCGGCGCCACTGGCTGCACAGGAGCGGAAACGAATGTGGCCACGCTGCTCTCGTCTGCACGGAGCGTGCGATCTTCGGCGTTGCCCTGGGCGCTGCCCTCACCGGGAGCGACCCAGCCCACCAGGACGACCAGCAGCGTTGCGATAGTCAGCTTCATCGAGGGCAGTGCATTGCGAGAGTCGTTCCAACCCGGACCAATCTCGTAAGGCGCTGTAATTACTGAGTTTTAGTCACAGTGGAGTGCCTGACTCGCTGCCCAGGCCCCGCAAGTTGCTGCCTCCCGCCCTCAGCCTGGCGCCCTCACTCTGCCTGAGGCTTGCCGCTGCGGATGCGAACTATCGTAACCTTCTCGGACGTCGTGTCGGAAGTCGGAGATCGCCCCACGCTCGCGGGTTCACGCCTGCACACCCTGCGTCAGCTTGCGGAGGCTGTCGCGATCCCACGCCTGGAACTAGTGATTGAGAAGGAGTCCGGGCGTGACGTCGAGCGCTCTCTGGTGCTTGAGGGCGACGCTTTTCGCATCGGCTCCCATCCGTCCAACGATCTCGTCCTGGATGATCCAATGGTCTCGCGCTTTCACTGCATGCTCGCCCGGGGTGAGTCGGGCTGGGCACTCTCTGACAGCGGCTCACTCAACGGCACCAGCCTAGACGGTGTACGTGTCCGCGATGCGGACCTCCCACGGCCGATGTGTCGGATCCATCTAGGAGGGTCCGTTGTCCGTGCCCGAGAGCTCGGCTCAGAAGCCGTCGAAGAGGTGCCGGCTTGGTCCAGCTTCGGTGAGCTTTACGGCGAAGCCATCGCAATGCGGCAACTCTTCGTGATGTTGGACCGCGTCGCCCGAAGCGACTCGACTATCTTGCTGGAAGGCGAAAGTGGCACAGGCAAAGAACTCGCAGCAACAGAAGTTGTGCGTCGCGGGGCGCGCAGCCAAGCGCCGTTTATCATCGTGGATTGCAGCGCGATCTCCCCACAACTGATCGAAAGTGAGCTATTCGGCCACGCCAAGGGCGCGTTCACTGGCGCAGACAAGAGCCGAGTCGGGGCCTTCGAGGCGGCAAACACCGGGACCATCTTTTTGGACGAGGTGGGCGAGATGCCCATGGACATGCAGCCGAAACTGCTACGCGCGCTTGAGGCGCGGGAGGTGCGACGCACGGGGGAAAACGACGCACGCAAGATCGATGTCCGCGTCATTGCAGCGACGAATCGCAGTCTGGAACGCGAGGTCAATCGAGGGCGCTTTCGCGAGGATTTGTTCTTCCGCTTGAGCGTGGTCACCGTGCGCATGCCCCCGCTGCGCCGACGACTGGACGACCTCGAACTTCTGATCCGCGTCATGCTCGGCTCGCTCAATGCCGAGGACTCCTGGCAGATGTTCACGCCCAGTGTGCTCGCGGATATGCGCCGACACGACTGGCCAGGGAATGTGCGAGAACTCCGCAACTATGTGGAACGGTCCGTGGTGTTGGAGCAGACATCACCTGCATCCCAGAGACGCTCTGGAACCTCCATGCTACCGCCCGAGCCCGGAGCTGCGCCTGCGGAGGGAGTGGACCTTGATGAGCCCTTTCGCGTGGCCAAGGAGCAGCTCATCTTCGAGTTCGAACAGCGCTACCTCAAGACTCTGCTTGAGTGGTCTGGGGGCAACGTCAGCAAGGCGGCGCGCAAAGCCAAGATGGACCGCATGTATCTGTATCGACTGCTGCAAAAGCACGAACTACGCAACAATTCTCGCATCGACGAGTGAACCGGCGAAGGATGTGCTCAGGCCTCAGACGTCGTTGCCAATCGCGTCAGACACGAGCGCGATTCTATCGACGAGCATGCGCGCTATCGCGTCCAATAGCACCTGAGCGTCAACAGGCTTCGAAAGCACGGGGTTCTTGATGCGCGACAGGAAGCTCTTCGCTCGTGCCGTGAATTCACCCCCGGTGCAGAAGATGATTCGACGCTGCAGCGCAGGCGCAAGCTTCGACATTTCCTCATAGAACGCCACGCCGTCGACATCCGGCATCATCACGTCACACAGAATCACGTCGAATTGGTCGTCTTGATGCAAGATGCGTAGCGCCGCCTCACCGCCGGACGCCACGACCACTTCGTGGCGATCCCGGAGCAAACGCTCAAACGCCCGCAAGATTGCCGGTTCATCGTCGACAATCAGCAGGCGCGCCCGAAAATGGGTTCGCAGGGTCGATGGGGGTACCGAGGTGTGTTTGAGCGTGAGTCCGGACTCAACGGGCAGCGTGAGTACAAAACTGCTACCGAGCCCTCGCTTGCTCTGCACGTCAACGCGCCCGTTGTGGCGAAGTGCGATATCCGCCGCGACGGAGAGTCCGAGCCCGGTGCCGGCCTCGCGCTTCGTCGTGAAGAATGGTTCAAATATCCGCGTCACGTCGTCCATGCCGACGCCGTTGTCCTCGACACAAACCCGGACATGGCCCTCCTCCTCGGAAGTAGTCACGATAACGCGATTGGCGTCGCTGGGGCGTTCGTCAAAGGACTGTGCAGCGTTGACCACGAGATTCATGACGACCTGGGTCAGCTTGGTGCGGTCTCCCCGAATCGGCGGCACCGCCCCGAGAACGAGATCCAGCCGCGCACGATGACGGACTTCGTTCTTTGCAATCCGCACCGCGTCGCGCACGACATCATTGATATCGAGATCGGTCACTTGCCCGCGGTCCATACGCGCAAACGCACGCAAGTCCTCGACGGCGCCAGCAATGCGCTGCACCGCATCGATGCTCTCCCCTGTCATTTCGGCGACCTCGGCTGGGTCGAGCCTTCCGTCTGCTTTGGCGGCGCGCAAAGAAAGTGCCTGAAGATTCGCCAAGATGACACTGAGCGGGTTGTTCACTTCGTGGGCCACACCAGCCGCTAGCTGCCCCACCGAGGCCAGCTGTTCGCTGCGCATGAGCCGCTCGCGCAGATCGTCGACACCTTCATCCAAGTCCTCGGCGGCAAAGCCCGCGAGCAAAGGAGATAGCTGGGCGGCAATGGCTTCGATGACCTCAAGGGAGAAGGCGTCGTAGGAGTCCTCGGCGGGCTGGGCCACCATCAAGGCGCCATAGGGACGCCCGGCAGCGGTCAAGGGTGCCGCCACGACGGAACTGACTCCGCACTGCGACAATCCCCGAACCGTGTGATCCTCTTCGCGGGCGACGTTTGCGGAGTATACGACCCGACCGGTCTCCATGGCTTCGCGCTCAAGCCGAGAAATGCCGCCTGAGCGACACTCCACACGAGTGCCTTGCTCGTCAAAAGAAGCCACGCGTCGGAACGCGGAGTCTTCCCCGTCGCGAATAACGATCCCAATCCGAGAGACGGCAAGCACTTCGCGGAAAGCCCGTGCGACCGCTCGGAACACGGTTGCCGCGTCCAAAGCCGTGCCGGTACTTGCGAGTCCGACCCCCAATGCGGTCACCGTGGCGCTGCAGACTCGCGACTTCTCCGTGCCCACCGACGGCATGAGAGCGATGGCAAGCAGATCGGCAACGGCACCGAGCATGATGCCCTGACGCTCTTCCGAGTCCCGCGCTCGAAAGCCCCGCGCGGCGATCACGGCCACGAGCCTGCCGTCCATGGAAATGGGAATGACTCGGCTGCCGGTGGGCGTGCGCTGCTCGATGCGCGTGCGCAGCTCTCGACCTTCGCCGCGCAGCTCTACGAGGGTTCGCGCAGTCCAACGGGCAAGCTGGTGCTGGTCCGAGCCACTGGTCGCGCTGTTCACGTCGCCGGCTATCCACGCGGAAAGCGCGAAGGTTCGCGCTCCTACGGCGCGGCGCGCCAAAGACGCAATTTCCCGCAAGTCGGCGATCCGTCCCTGCTTGCGCCCAAGCTGCGCTAGCTGAGCGAGGGCTTCGACCCGCGAAAGATGGCGCGGGGGCGAGGAAGAGCGGGAAGTAGACACTGCGGCGCATCCTACAACGAGTGGCTACGTCGTAGTGGTCAGTCACCCCCATTCGGTAATACCTTAACCCACACCGACATGCACCATCCTCCATGGGGCGCAAGTTCGGTAGAATGTGCGAAGGGTCATGCAAGTAGTACGAACTACGTTTATTGCGCTCATCTTGGTTGGTGGGTGCGGTGGACAAGAGCGCGTTGCGCCCGAACGGCCGCCCGCATCGGCGGTCTTGCATTGGGAAAAAAAGCTCGGACCGGGCGCGCAAGACTGTGGCCAAGCTCGGCAAGGCGCACAAGGCGACGCCTGCGCCGCGCAACGCGTGTTTGAGTGCCTGCATTCAGCCCTCGGGGTGTGTCGCCCCGCGCGAGGCGTGTGGTTCACGCTCACCGGAGAGGGCGACGCGGTGCGAAGCGACTTCTTTGTGGCGGACAAAGCGGGAGTGTGCACGTTTGTCGTCGTCCAAGACCGGAGTGCAGACCCACTGGCCAAGCCGCCAATCGCCGAGCAGGAGTGTCGTTCCGCGAGCTGGCAACCGCAGCCGGACAACCCCAGCTGCCAGATCCTATCGCCGGTGGACTGCGGGCGTGGCGCCCACGGCCTCTAGCACTCAGCAGCCTACGCCTGCTTCAAGCCGTGCCGGCGGATCAGCTCCATCAAATAGGACCGGTCCATCCGGGCGTCGCGCGCGGCTTGTCGCACATTGCCGCCGGCGCGGTCGAGCAAGCGCAAGATATACTGGCGCTCAAACGCGTCGACCATGCGCTGCTTGGCATCCCGAAACGACAGATCCGAGAGCTGCTCCGCCAGGTCTGTCAGCCCAACGGCAGTGGCCGTCCCTTCCAGCACCTCTTTGGTCTCCCCCAGTGCCAGCGCGCCAAGCACCACGTTCCGCAGTTCGCGCACGTTGCCGGGCCAGCGATGCGCTTTGAGCCGTTCCATGGCCTCCCTGGGAAACAGGGAGGATACGGCGCCGCCCCCTGCTTCCTTCACGAAATGATCGACCAGCGCGGGAACGTCCCCGGCACGCTCCCGCAGCGGCGGCACCTCCAGCAGAACGACAGCGATGCGATAGAATAGATCCAGACGAAACTCCGCGGAGTTGACGGCTTCGCGGAGGTCTCTATGGGTTGCGCAGACGACACGGACATCCACGGCGATGTCTTTCTGTCCGCCAAGGCGGCGTAATTTCCCACGCTCCAGCACGCCGAGGAGCGCCGCCTGCAACTCCGGCGTGAGTTCGCCAACTTCATCCAGAAAGACGGTCCCGCCGTGGGCGCGTTCGAATGCCCCGATGTGCTGGCGCTCTGCGCCCGTGAAAGCGCCACGTTCGTGGCCAAAGAGCTCGCTGGAAAACAACGTCGGGGACAGCGCCGCGCAGTCCACGATCACAAAAGCCTCCGCTGCACGCGGGCTCTCGTCATGAATCGCCCGCGCGATCACCTCTTTGCCGGTCCCGGATTCGCCGAGGAGAAGGACGGCCACGTCCGACTGTGCGACTTTGTGCGCCCGGGTACACAGACGCTTCAAAGCCGGACTCGTGCCAACTAACCCGCCAAAGCGATCTGGAGCCGGCTCTGGAGAAAGGAGCGCGTCATCCGTGACACGAACCTCCGCCTCACCAATGCATAGAGTCGCGTTCGGCTCCACCCAGACGCTTGCTGAACGAAAACTGGCATTGCCAATCCGCGTACCGTTGGTGGAGCCCAAATCCGTGGCTAGGATCCGTCCCGCGTCGCGACGGAGTTCGAGATGGAAGCGGGACACCGTTCCGTCTGCAATGACTAGATCATTGCCATCCGCGCTGCCGACTCGCACGACGTCCCCCGCGGCGCGCGTTCCTTGCGTTTTTGGGCTCGGCGCAAGCAGTTCCACCGCGATGGAGCGGAGTTGGGACATGCTGGGCTCGATCGGAATTGTGTGGTCCGACATTGCTGGATCATAGCGGGCTTTGTCGCACGCGTTGCATCAGTCTTGTTCGCGCCCAGCGAACACGGTGCCGTCCGCAGCGACGGCGAGCACGCGTCCGACGTCCGCGTGCATAGAGACGATGGGTGCGATGTCCCCATCGTGGCGAAATACCTGTACAAATTGCCGAGTTTGAGCCGGCGCCACCCAGATGCCCCGTGCGCCTGCCACCCACTCCGTGCCGAGCATATCCACAGCGGCCGCGGAGAGACTGGGCCGGTCTTCGATTGTGCTCAGTTGCAAGCGACCATCGAGGGTGCGCAACAGTTGCCCGCTGGCTCCGACAGCGAGGGCCGCGCCCGCAGCGCCGTGCGCCGCAGCCTGTACCAATACCGACGGCAGGGATTGGTCGGGAAACTCAAGGGTCATCGCAAGGGGATCGACCAACGCAGCGTAACCGGTGCCGTCCACGCTCCGACCCGTCACCAACCAAACCTGGTCACGCACGCGCGCCACGGATGTCAGCAGTGCCGCACCGACAAGAGTTACCGGACGCGCCCAGCGACCCGCCACCCGCGCGCGCACGAAGATCTGTTCCGACGCTCCACGAAATACGACCAACGCCAAGTCCCAAAGATCGCCGTCGACGGCGAGGACGCGCCCCAAAGCCGGCTCGTGTTCCAATGCGGGGGATGTACCTCCAGCACGTAGATCGATCACGTTTCCCGTGCCGTCGACGACCAAAAAACAGCCCGGCGCGCGACGCGCGACCCAAACGGCGTCTTGGCATTCCGAAATCTCGGCGCTCCAAGCGACGCCGTCGAAGTAGCGGAGCCCCTGAGTCGTGGCTGCGAGGCATCGCGCGTCGCCGTCCCACGCGCACGCGGCGATCACCCAGCCGTCGCCGCCAGTCGTCCGCCTTTCGAACTTTGGTTGGGGGGCCGGCGCCGCCCGCCGCAGAGCGCTTCGAATACTCGTCGTCCAACGTTGGTGGGGACGAGTGCTCTGCGGCTCTGCAGCGAGCAAACGAGAGAGCTCGGACGCAAAGGCGCTGGCGGAGGGCGTGCGCGCTCGTGGGTCGGCGGCCGTTGCCCGGCGAATGCAGAGGTCGATCGCGCCGCACAGCTCGGGCCGCTGCTGGAGTTCCGGACTCAATCCGCCGTGGTCTCGAATGCTGGCACGCTCTGGCCCGTCGACCGCGAGCACGGAGTCTAACGCGGACTTTCCGGGGAATAGTTTCTGTCCGGTCAGCGTGAAATAGAGAACCCCTGCTAGCGCGAACACGTCGGTCCAGGGGCCAATCTCATCGCGCAGGTGGAGTTGCTCTGGCGGGATGTAGCCTGGCGTTCCCAGAGCGATATCCCCGAACGTGGATTGGACCCCCGCTGGCCGGGCGATACCGAAATCCGAAATCTTGAAGATCTCCTCCGTCGCGCTGCCACAGCACAAGACGTTGCTCGGCTTGAGATCCCGATGCACCACCCCCGCGGCGTGGATTTCCTCCAAGCCATCGGCCAGGTGCTGCACCAATCGCAGCGCCCGCTGCAAGTCGAAGGCATGCCGCGTCTCGGACAACGCATAGGCCACACGTCGGTGCAGCGTTTCACCTTCCACGCCGCCGTGAACGTACTCGATCGCCAACCAGGGCACGTCGACCTGTTTGCCCTCGTACCGAACGGAAACTGAGCCCGTGTCTAGCAGGCGCACGACGAAAGGCGACGGCGGCACACGCTCGTTGAGACGTCCAAGCGCAACCGCTTCCTTGCGTAGCGCACGCGCGGCCAACTCCCGCGCGCCGGTGACGAGCCCGGGGCGCCACACTTTGAGCACGACGGGTACGGCGGAGTGCTCGGACAGACACGTTGCCAGACACGCAAAGGCAAACCCGCCGCGGCCGATCACCCGCTCCAAGCGATAGTGCACGCCGGGCTTGGACTGGCTGGGAATGTCGGCATCCTGCAGGGAGGCAATCTCACTGTCGCTCAGGCGCGGGTCCACCGACGTTCCACTCATGCTGCACCGGGCTCGAACTTTAGAGCCTTTTTCGAGCCACCACTCCGATTTGACGGCGGACCCCGGAATCCCGCCCGAAACGGCTCCCATTGGCGCGGGGGCGGGGCACAGCGTATTGGCGCGCGGCGGGATCTCTGGCAGCAAGCACGGATGGCAACGTGCAAGGGCTGCGGCGAAGACGTCGAGGAACTGGTCAGCGTACAGGTGGATGGCAAGAAGAAGAAGCTGTGTGAAGACTGCGCTGAACTGGCCGAAGAGCAGGGCGCCATCGCGGAAGAGAGTGAAGCCGCGGTGCAGCAGATGATGGGCTTCAAGGGTCGGCGCTAGCCGAAAGAACACTTCGTGGAACTCAGAGCAGGCGACCGTATCGACCGCTTCACGCTGCAAGAACTGCTCGGAGAAGGCGGACAGGGTTCTGTATGGCGTGCGTCGGATCCGCTGCACGCGGAGGCGCCTCGCGCACTCAAGCTCGTTCCAATGGCTATGGCGCGGGGAAGTGCTTTGGAGCGGGTGCGCCGCGAAGCACACGCGCTCTCGCGACTCGATCATCCGTCGCTGGTTGCCTGCGACGGGCTGTTCGAAGACCTGAAGCGCGGCGTCCTCGGACTCGTCATGGGCTTTGTCAAGGGCGTGAGCCTGGCGGAAGCCCAGCTAGATCCGCGCTTTGGCGATGGGCACGCCAGCGCAGTGCTCAAGCACTTAGCGGACGCCCTCGCCTACCTTCATGGACGCGGCGTCGTGCATCGCGATCTGAAGCAGGACAACGTACTGATCACCGATCAATTCTTCGAAGCCCCTGCTGAAGCGAAGCACGTCGTGCTCGTGGATCTCGGCATCGCGATCGAAACCGATCCGAGCACCCGGCTGACCCAGGAGGGCGGTTTGGTGGGCACGCTCTCCTATCTGGCACCCGAAGCCCTCGACCCCGCAAACTTCCAGGGCGGCACCGCTTCGCCAACCGTCGACGTCTTTGCGTTCGGAGTGCTGGCGACCCGTGTGCTGACGGGCAGCCATCCCACTGGGCTCCCGCCGTCTTCGACACCCTTCGTCTTTGCAGAAGCGTATCGCAAAGCCAAGACGGGCGACGCACTGCAGGCGCCGGGCGTCACCGGGCCCTGGGCGACATTGATCGAGGACGCTTTGCGTGTCGATCCGGCCCAACGCATTGCGGATGGTGCCGAGCTTTCGCTGCGCGTACGCGAAGCGGGGCCGGCGACACGCGCTGCGACCGCGGGGCGCCGGAACGCGGAGGAGCAGCCGTCGCCGACGGAACGCTCCGAAGCCGAGCCGGCGCCGCCGAACCTGGAAAGGGCCAATCCTCGGGAGAGTACCGCTGCCGCCTATACCGCTCCTAG
>CALMUT010000161.1 GCA_937872925.1 uncultured Myxococcales bacterium
GATGGCTGATGCGGGCCTGGAGCACCTCCACGCCGGCCTTCTCGAGCCGCTCCTTGTAGGCCTTGGCGAGCTCGTCGAGGTAGGCCTGGTCTCCGGCGTCCACCCGGGTGGCGGGACCGGCCCCCAGGAACTGCTGGAGCTGTTCCTTGGTGACGTTGTTCTGACGCACGAACGGCAGGTTCTGGGCCACTTCCCAGATCTCGTCGATCGTGTACTCCTGCTCGGCGTCCAGACCGAGGAAACGAGCGCGCGGCTCGGTCAACTGGAACTTCTGGGTCCCGAGGTCGCCGCCCCCGCGCCGCCACCGCCGGACGCGCCCCCGCCGCCGCCGCTCGGCCCAGGCTCCCCCGCCTCGCCCTCACCCCCGCACCCCAAGCACACAGCCGCGCACAGAGCCGCACCCAACGCCGCGCGCCAAAACCTCCGGCCTGCCACGCCGCCCGTACCGAGATCCATATCTCCCAGCGTATCATGTGCCCCTGAAGCCGAAGAGGTGCTAGGTTTGTGTGTTTGCCATGCGATACAAGCGAGATCATTACGAGGCCCTGGGTGTTTCTCCGAAAGCCAGCGAGGAAGAGATCCGCGTCGCCCACCGCGTTCGCGCAGTCTTCAGCCACCGGCGCGGAGTTCTGCGCGTCCAGGACAAAATGCAGCAGCTGGAGGAGGCGCGGGACGTCCTGACCGACCAGGATAAGCGCCGAGAGTTCGATCGACTGCGCGAGGTCTTTGTGCTCGCTCCCCGCCGCGCGTGGAACGAAGCAGAGACCGAACGGCTGCGCCGAGAGGGCCGACTGCGCCGTGGCTATTCGCGCAAAGTGGCCCATGACTGTCGGCGCATCGGCCAAGTCTCTCTCGCGGAAAGCGGTTCGATGACACGATTGCTCTTCTCACCATCGCCTCCACGCGCGATCGACGCTGTCGGCACCGGCGCAGCCGGAATGCGCGTCCAAGCGGCTCCGTGGAGACGACTCGCTTGGTTCGCGGCTGGGATCGGTGTGGGCGCCGCGTTGATCACCTTGCTGCTCCTCCTACGACAAAGCGGCCAGCTCTGACGCCTTGAGCGGTTTCCAGCCCCACTCTCCGTGCTAGCGTCGCCCCCGTGCAGCTCATCGAACGCGACTCGGATCTGCCCAACTTGATCGCAACGCTTTCCAAGAGCGCCCGCTTCTTCTTGGATACGGAGTTCGAGTCGACACGTGGCGGGACCACGCTGTGCCTGATCCAGGTCAGCGACGGTCGCTCGGTGTACCTAGTGGACGCCCTGCGCTTGTCGGATCTGACGTCGCTCGGGCAGGTGCTCGGAGGCAGCGACAAAGAGTGGGTCCTGCACGCTGCGCAGCAAGACGTCCCACTGCTTCAGGAAAGCCTAGGCCTGACGCAGGTGCCGCGCTTGCTCGATACCCAAGTGGCTTGGGCTTGCTGCAGCGCCGAAGCTTCGGTTTCCCTCGCCTACTTGGAAATGGTCCTGCTGGGAGTCAAACGCGGCAAAGGCCACCAGCGGGACGACTGGAAACGGCGCCCATTGCCGCAGTCTCAGTTGGCCTACGCAGCCGAAGACGTCGCGAACTTGCCCGCCCTATATGAACAGCTGCGCAAACGTCTCGACGAAAGTGCCCGCCTGGACGTTGCTTACGCGGCAAGCCGCGAGGTCTTCCAGCTAGATTCGGATCCGCCACGTCCGCTGCGACTTGCCGACTTCCGCAACGCTTGGCAACTGGGGCCAGCAGAGCAAGCGGCGCTCCTCTACTTGATAGACTGGTTCGGCGCGCTCTCGGATCAGAATAAGACGCGGGCTCCGGACACCAAAACGCTGCTTTCAATCGCCGCACGCATGCCGAGAAACGCTCGTGACCTCGGGCGCATCAAGGGCGTCTCGCAGCGCTTCGCGGAGCGTGCGGGCGCGCAGCTATGCGCCGCGCTGAACAAAGCAGCCGCCGCGGCCGATGCAGACGTTTTCGAGCCCATCCCGCCACCGCCCTACGCCACCTTCGATGAAATCCGCCGCGACGCTTGGCTCAGCTTCGCCCGCGCCGAGATCTGCGCGGAGCTGGGCGTGGCGCCGGAGCTATTGCTGCCCCCACGGCTTCTGAAGACCCTACGGGCGATTTGGGACGACACTGGAAATTTCGAGGCGGCAGTGCAAGCTTTACGCGGATTTCGCAGAGATCTCCTAGGACGAGCCCTCCTAGAATTTGCGAAGGGCCATCCTCCGCCGTCGTCTTGACGAAACGGGTTTGAATCCCAACAAGAAGCCAGGTTAGCTATTGTGTTGGAGGAAGGAATGTCCAGATCCGAAACGATCACTCACCGTGTGCGCGTTCAAGTGGAATCAAGCTACTCGGAGGAGCATTCGACGCCCGCCTCCAAACACTGGTTCTTCCTCTACAAGGTGCGGATCGGCAACGAAGGACAGAAAGCAGTGCGGCTGGTGCAACGCCACTGGATCATCACGGACGCAAGCGGCAACACCGAAGAGGTGCGCGGCCCAGGGGTCGTGGGGCAACAGCCGCTATTGCAGCCTGGAGAATCCTTCGAATACACATCCGGATGCCCCTTACGCACCCCCTTCGGCAGCATGCGCGGTAGCTACCAAATGCTCGGGGATGGCGGACAGCTCTTCGACGCGGAAATCGCGGCATTTGCGTTATCTGAACCCGGGAGCGAGCACTGAATTGCGCCAGGCAAGTGCCCGGAATGCGCCAACAAATTCAGGATTGAGCAGAATCTGCTCAACCTGAGCTGACAGGATCTGACGCAGCTCTGCATCTGCTGACTGGCAGCCCCACGGTTGATGCGGCATTCTGTGGGTTCGAATTGAGGAGTGGGATGCAGGCACCGCCGCAAAGAGTGGAACTGCTGAGTCGTCGCGAGACGCAGGAGTATGCCGTCACGGACGCGTTGGTTGGCGCCACGTTGATGGGCGCTTATCGCGTGGACCGTCGCGTCGCCGAGGGCGGAATGGGTGTGGTGTATGCCGGTGAGCAACTGCGCCTCGGCCGCACCGTCGCCATCAAAGTGCTGCGCGAGCCTCTCACCAAGAACTCCGAGGCCCTGGCACGCTTCAAGCTTGAGGCCGAGCTGATCGCCCGACTGGGGCATCCGCATATCGTGCAGATCATCGACATCGGGGCCACGCCGGACGGCACCCCCTTCATCGTCATGGAGTATCTGCACGGCGAGACGCTGCTGGACCGGCTGATGCGTGACGGCTCCGTACCACTGCCCGCCTGCGCGCGCATCGTCGAACGCCTCGCGTCTGCACTTTCCGCAACCCACCGAGCCGGAGTCGTTCACCGAGACATCAAGCCTGAAAACGTGTTCTTGGTGAAGACCCCGAGCGACGCAGATTTTGTCAAGCTGCTCGACTTTGGGATCGGCAAGATCGTCGCCTCGGGCAAGAGCCGCATCACGGAAGATGCCGTCGCCCTGGGCACACCGGAATACATGGCTCCGGAGCAAGCCACCGCTCGCTCCAGCGTAGACCACCGGGCGGACCAATACTCCCTCGCTGCGGTCACCTTCGCGATGCTCACCGGACGGCCCCCCTTCGCGGCGGCGGCACCTCAAGACGTGATTGCCCAGTTGCTTTCCGACGAAGTGCCTCCACCTTCGCGTTACAAACCGGGGATCCCAGCGGCGCTCGATGCGGCCATTTTGCGAGCGCTCAGAAAGAAGCCCGAAGAGCGCTTCGCGAGCGTGCAAGAGTTCCAGCGCGCGGTCGATCGTGCCGCCCATGGCCAGCGCAGCCAGCCACCTGCGACGCCCACGCGGTCCCCCGTCAGCCAGCGAGCCCCTGAGTCGCGCCGCACCGCGGAACGCAAGACGAAGACGGCACCTTCCGGACGCAGCACGGGCTCGACGGCCAAGGGGCACCTTGAGGCCGCTCGCGCCGCGGCGCAAAAAGGCGAACTCGACGCAGCTGTGGAACATGCGGAAGCACTGCTAGAGCTTGGCGCGGTGGATCGGGATCCCGTCGCCCTCGACCTGCTTCGCTTGTGGCTCCCTACCCTGGACCGGATCTTCCGTGAGCGGGTTGGCTCCCTGAACCGGCGCGTTGCGCCCGGCGCCTTGGCGCGCAAGGGGCCATTGCCGAACATTTCGAGCAAAGCGCAATCGCTGATCGACGCCGCCGCCGAAGGGAATCCTCAAATCAAGGACTTGCTGACGAGTTCGGGTTCCGCCGAACGCGAGGGGATCTGGCTTTTGGCCGGCCTGTTGCGACGCAAGTATCTCGTCTTGCTCTAATCGACGCGCACGACGCGCACGCCTTTCACGCCAACTGCGCCGTCGGCCTCCACCACCAAGAAGTGCCGCCCGATCCCGTCGAAGCGTTCTGGGATGGCGCCCCCGCCACCGGAAATGTGCGCCGGAATGCCAGCGTTATCGAAGTCGTAGTACGAGTGGATGTGTCCGTAGAGCGTGAGGTCGACTCGTCCCTTGGCCAATCGCGAGAGCAGCTTGGCCGCTTCGGCGCGACTGGCAAACGCGCCGTTGCGCACGCCTATGGGATCCAGGGGCGGGATGTGCATCGCGACGATGTGGGTTTGGTCCCGCCCGTCCGCGAGCCAATCGTCGAGCCAGCCGTAGACCAGCGGATCAATCGTCGCGCTCGCGGAGTCGAGCATCGAAAAGCGCACGGCTTTGAACTCGAAGCTGAAATTGGCGCGACCGTATAGGTCTTGAAAAGGCGGCGGGCCAGCGCCAAGTTCGTGATTGCCCAGCGTCGTGTAGTACGGCAATTCGAGCACGCGAAGCTCCTCTTCGAAGCGCGTCAGCTGCGACACCGTTCCTTGTTGCGTCAGGTCCCCGGCGCCGAGCACGAAACGCAGTCCGGGTTCAGCGTTCATCTTGCGATAGATGTCTTGCACATCGTCGATGGCTTCTTGAACGTCTGACAGCACTGCGAAGCGGAAGCTGCCTGAGTCCGCGGCATCCGCTGGAGCCAGGCTGAGCGTCGATTCACCCACGGGCAGGTTGACGCTCAGGGTGGCCTGCGTCCGCACCGAGCCCGCCGATTGCGTCAAGCTCAGGCTCTTGCCCGCCCCACTGGCCCGCGCCAGCAAGTCTGGCGTGGTGTTTTTGATGCGGACGGTCCACTGGGAAGGTGCATCCTTCGGTCGTTGGAAGTGTATGTCGATGGCCGGTGCGCTCTGCCACAGTTCGATTTCACCCGGGGTGCCGCGCCGAATCGCTGCCAAGCCGCCGGAGACGCGCACGCTCGTCGTGCCGATGGTGGCCTCGCCGATCTCTAAGTCTCGCTCGGCCCGCTCCTCGGCCGGTCTGACGCAGCCCGCCAAAACCAATGCGCAGATGAGTGAAAGCCAGCGTGTCATCGTGATTTCCCCGATCGCAAGAGTAGGCTCATGCCGACAATATGAGACGCGCCAATCTGGGCGTCGAAGCGCAAACCGAACGTGTCCGTGAAGTAGCCGCGCACGTCGATGCCGAAGTGCCCGGCCACGCCACTGCCCAAACCCGTCAAATGCAGACCCGAGGCATAACCGTCGTGGCGGTGGTCGTAGTACACGCGCGCCTCGCCGCCCCGGCCCTGGGCGTCTCCAAAGTACGCGCCAAAAGCGAGCTCAGCGAGCAGCAGGTCAGAATAGTCCGAATCAATCGGCGTGCCTTCGATGTTGTAGTCCGTGCGCAATAGCCCGACGCCCAAGGCGGCTTCGGTAAACGCGCCGCGGTACGCAGAACCATAGCGCAGCATGTCACGACGCACTCGGGTCAGCAGCTCAGCCCCGAGGATCCGAAAGCCGTCCGAGTCATAGCGATGGTGGCTTGCGCCTAAGCTGAGATCCCAATAGCTGCCATCTGCAGCGGGTGGCCCGGATGGAAGCGGGCCAGAGAAGCGGTAGGACAGGTGCGCGGTGATGCGGGCGTTTTCGTCGTCGAGGGCGAACCAACCCTGCGGTGAGAGGGTGAAACGGCCGACGCGAGCGTCGAAAGCCTGCACCAGGAACTGCCGGTAGCGGAACTGCGGGTCGTAAACGTAGCGGTGACCCACTTCGCTCACGCTGGTAGGCGCGTTGGTTGCGGGGCGTCCGACGGAGTCGTGGGGGCGCGCAGTTGCGTAGATGTCCGACAGGTACGAAGTGCCGAAGAGTCCTGCTCCGAGGATCATCGTCGCTGCCAGGGGGCCCGCGGTGTAGCGACTGGCACCGGTAGCAGCTAGACCGCCGAGGCCCACCACCACGAGCCCAAGCCCCGTGGCTTGCACCGCAAGCAGACGATGCGCCGCTTCCGGGTTTCCGGCGGCGCGCTGTCCCGATCCGTGCAACAAGAAGCCGGGGCCGAGGGCGATGGCGACGTTACGCGCGCGCACAGACGGGTCCGTCTGATCCGCGCGGCTGTCCTTGGGCTTTGCTGCGGGAGCATTGTCCACCTGCGACGCGCCCGGCTGCCACTCTGCGACGTCGCGATCGTCGTCGGATGCGTCTTTTGCCACGGCCTCCTGCACCCCCGGGCCTGGTGCGTCAGGTTCTGCAGCGGCTTTGGCCGACGGTTCGGCTCCCGCGGGCAGGCATACCACGGAGCACACCAAGAGCGCGCAGGCGCCGCGCGCACGTGCCCGCATCACATCTCGAGCAGGTAGGCCGCGATCAACGGAAAGGCGATGGTGGCGTCGGATTCGATCATAAAGCGCGGGGTGTCTATATCCAGCTTGCCCCAGGTGATCTTCTCACTGGGCGGCGCGCCGCTGTAGGACCCGTAGGACGTCTTGGCTTCAGAAATCTGGCAGAAGTAGCCCCATTTGCGCACGTCTTTCTTCATGTCCAGCTGAAGCAGCGGCACCACGCTGATGGCGAAGTCCCCGGAAATGCCGCCGCCCACCTGGAAGAAACCAAGCCGGTGGCGTTTGTCCGTGCGCTCGTAAAAATCGATCAACATCGCGAGTTGTTCGGTGCCGCTCTTCACGGTGTGGAAGTGCTCGAGCCGTCCCTGCACTACCGCCGCCGTGAACATATTGCCTAGCGTCGAGTCCTCCCAACCTGGAGACAGTACGGGCAGGTCCTTCTCGCAAGCCGCTATCAGCCAGCTGTCCTTGGGGTCGATGTCGTACTCGGGAGCGAGGTCTCCGGAGCGCAGCATCTTGTACACGTATTCGTAGGGAGCCATGCGCTCGCCGCGCTTTTCGGCGTCTTGCCAGATGGCGAGCATCCGCCCCTCGATCTTGCGCATGGCCTCGTCCTCGGGAATGCAGGTGTCCGTCACGCGACTTAGCCCGCGCGCCATCAACTCCCGATCGTCGGCCGGCGTCACTTCTCGGAAGTTCGCGACGCGTTCGTAGCTATCGTGGGCAACGAGGTTGAACAGGTCTTCTTCCAGGTTGGCGCCGGTGACGGAGAGGGCGTGCACCTTGTCGCGGCGGATCAACTCTGCCAGCACGAGGCCAATTTCCGCCGTGCTCATGGCGCCCCCCAAGGTCACGAGCATCTTGCCGCCCTCGGCCAAATGCCGCTCCCAGGCCTGCGCCGCGTCCAACAGCACCGCGGCGTTAAAATGCCGAAAGTGACGCTGGATGAAGTCGCGGACGGTGGTCATGGCTTCGTGGTGAACTCCCCTCGGGGCAGCCCAATTCTTCAAGCCGTGGGCGGCTTGTCAAGCCAGAGCACGCCGGGGTTAGAACTGCACATCCACGTTAGCGTTCACGACGCCGATCATTTGTTTGTAGACGCCGCCGGTGTCGGGGCCGTTTTCGATGGAGTTGGGTGTGCCGCTGGGGCCCCGCGCCAGGTCGTGATCGCTCTTGCCGTCGGTGTCACGGGTTAGATAAAAGAGCTGCGTGTAGCTCAGTGCGACGTTGAAGTTCTTCACGACTTCGAGCCGCCCACCCAAGCTCAGAGAGATGGAGTTGAAGTCCGTGAGGGCCGGCTCCAAGTACTTGTCCGGAATCGCATTGGAGGAGTAACCCGCACCGGCGAACAGTTCCGTCTCTTTGTTGAGCCAGCGACTGGCACCCACCCGGACGCCGAACGTGTCCGACCAGTCCCGCTTCTGAGACAGCAGGCAGGAGCCAAGCGCCGGCGGGTTGCCAGGAACTCGTTCCTTGTACTCGCACTCTTCAGTTCCGCCGTCGCCAAGATCCGGATTCACGACGAAGTGATCCTCCAGCACGCTCCAGCGAGTGTAGTCGCCGAATAGGCGCAGCTCGGTCTCAGGATCCAGTTTGTAGGTGACGCCCGCCCGGATCACATCAGGCAAATCCGTGTAAAACTCCGCCGTCACGGGCTTCTCGTCAGCGCCCAGAAAGGTCTCTTGCGTGCCGGTTTGCGCGCTCATGCCCGTGAAGTTAGGACGAGACTGGTAGGACGCTCCGATCCAGAGTTGCTCTTTCATGGCCTCCCACAGGGCACCAACGCCCATGCTGAAGTCCGTGCCTTTCGCGTCGAGCACGGCGCGCCCCTCGCCAGCAAGGCTGTTGCTGCCCGATAGTCCCTTCGCGCGGATCGTATGCGTGGTGGAAAGGATCAGATTTCCGCTCAGGCCAAAGGCCAGACCAGCGTCTTTCAAATGGTAGCCAAGGCCGGCGGTGATAAAGCTGGAGCGGATTTGACCCGAGATGTTGTAGAAACGCTGCTGACCGTCCACGGGACCCGCGAAACTTGGGTCGCCTTCGAACTTGTCGTTCTTGCTCCAAACGCTCTGCCCACCGAACGGAGTGTAGAACGCAGCGCCCGCGGCGAAGTCCCCAAACTTCGCCGTTACACCGATCATGGGCGACGCGATGATGTTGAACAGATCCGCGCGCCCGTCGTTGGCTCCCGGCACGCTTCCGTCTTCGTTAAAAGTCCCGGGTTCGGCTGGCTGGAGCTTGTGTTCATAGCTTGCTTTGCGCCAGGCGAAAGTACCGTCGACAAAGACGTGGAATCCCTCGCTCATCGCGATGCCGGCGGGGTTGTAGTAGAGCGACGTTGCGTTGGTGGTCATCGGATGTCCGTGCTCACCTCCGAAGCGAGCTACGGAAATTCCCGAAGCGGACGCGCCGGACGCAAGCACCAGCAGCGCGGTCAATGACCCCCCACAAAGCATCGATCGATAGAACTTCATTGCGAGATCGGTCATAGCCGAGCCCCGGGCGTGAGCGAAGAGAGAAGCGCGGGGTCAGCCGACAAAAGCTGAAAAAGCCCCGCTCGGCGCAGCGCGTCAAGGGGCTGGCTCCAACCGAGGCTTTCAAAGTTCTCTGCGCGGTCGGCAATGGTTGCAGCAGGATCGTGCCCTGGCATACTGTCCGCACGGATGCCAACCATGCGCTTGTTCACCCATTTCTCCTACCTGGCAGCGACTGCTGCCTTCGTCTTTGGCTGTGCCGATCCCGACGGCGAGCTTTCCGACTTCAAGGACCGCTACAAGGGCATCCAAGGAGTGGCGGGCGCAGGCGGTGCGGGCGGTGCAGGCGGCCAAGATGCAGGCACGTGCACCGTTCCCGCTGTGGGAGAGATTGACGGCGAGTATCTCTTTGCCCTGTCGGCAGTGACGGGTGGCAACAAGTCGAACAAGAACCGACCCATCATGGTGCTCAACACCGTCACTACGAAAGACTCCGGCGGCTCCTTGGCAATGGACTGGAGCCTGCAGCCCCTCGAGTGGGTCGATCGCAAGACACCGGCGGGAAATCCGCTCGCCATCAACGACATCATCGTCGGGGCTGACGGGAGCTTCGATGTCGATCCGGCGCCTTTGGACGTGGCGGGCGAAGCCAATCCACTGTCCGGTTCTCCGATCACGGCGGACATCACCAGCTTGTCGGGCACTGTGTGCAATTTGGACGGTTTCTACTGCGGCAGCGTCGCAGGTGATGTCAGCAAACCGATTCCGCTTTCCATCAAGGGTTCCACTTGGACCATGGAGAAGGTCGTCGGCGGCGTGTACCCGGAGCCACCGAAGATCGATTGCGCGCAGAATCTCGCGCTTCCGCTCCCGATCCAGCCATTGTGATCGCGGCCTGGCTGAAGGCTGCGCGTCCACTTTCTCAAGCCAACATCGCCGTCCCGCTGCTCTTCGGGCAAGCGCTGGCGTTTGGTGCATTCCAGACGTTTTCGTGGACGCGCTTCGCCTGGGTGCACGCCTTTGGCCTGTTGGCGCAGCTTTTCATCGTCTTCGCCAATGACGTCGCCGACTTCAAGGCGGACCGGGAAAACCACGAACCCACCGTGTTTTCTGGGGGATCCCGCGTGCTGGTCGAAGGAAGACTCTCGCCAAAAACCCTCGCCATCGGCGCGCTGTGCTGTGCCGTCGCGCTCGGCCTGTTCGGACTGGCCCTCACCCTGATCGAGCGGCTGCCCTTTGCACTGCTGCTAGCCACCTGCCCGCTGTTCCTGCTCTGGGTCTACAGCTTCCCGCCCGCGCGCCTTTCCTACCGCGGCGGCGGTGAACACCTGCAAGCCCTCGGCGTCGGTGTGGTGTTGCCGGTCGTTGGCTTTTACTTCCAAGCCTCGACGCTAAGCGGCTTTCCGATGCTGGCTCTGGTCCCAACCTACGCTCTGGGCTGGGCCGGCAACGTGGTGACCGCTGTGCCCGACGAAGAAGCGGATCGCAAAACTTCGAAGAACACCGTGCCCGTGCGCCTGGGCGGCAGCACGGCACGCATGCTGGCGCTGTGCGCCATCGCCCTGGCCATCGCTGCGACTCCGTGGGCAACCCCCGAGTTGCCGCGCTGGGTGTGGTTCGCCTCTGGCGCGCCAGCGGTGATCGCGTTGTTCGTGGCGTTATTCAGCCCGCAGGGATCCGGGCGCGATGCGCTCCCCTTCGTGGTCGCTGCGGGCAGTGCTGGAATGTTGGCGCAGATCGGCTGGTCCGCCGCGGTTTGGCTGTCGTAGAGCGCGTGCGGTCTTTCGCCTGGGAGTTAGCTCCAGGATCCCGCGAGTGCCTCGGGCGCCGCCACGCCGGGTGGGGCGGGTTGCGCGTGCGCCAAAAACGATACGCATACAAGCTGATTCCCACGCGCCCCACCCCCCTTGCTCGCTTCCCTCGAAAGTCATCGGAAGTGCCCGGGCAGCTCCGATCAGCAATGTTGGCTTGGCGCGGGTGCCCGGGTCACGCGGACGATGGCTGGGAGGCGCTGTTTGGGTTGATCAAACCGAGCTGCGCTGCGGTTTGCTCGCGGATCTGCGTGTAGGCACGGCTGTAGTCGAGTTCCACCGCCGTCTGCCAAGCGGGCACCGGGATCGCGCCACGCGCAGCGAGCTCGATGAAAAGAAGCGCTTCGTCTTCGGGCTCCCGGGAAAACGAAAAGGGGTTGCGCGCCTCCCCGGCCGGCAGCCGCGGATACTTGGCGTCGTTTTCGTCGATCAGTGCTTCTAGCTCTTTGCCCCGCGTGTTCATGGACGCCAAGAACTCCATGCTGAAGGGCCCCAAACCACTGCGCTGCTCCGGGGACTTCTTGACCCAGCGCGCCCAGTCGTAGCCGTACAGGAAGTCGTGGGCGTAGCGGAAGGCGATCACGGTGTGCCGGCCAAAGCGCCGATTCAGCGCCACCACCAGCTGCGTGAACCGCTCACGTTCTGGCGTCTCGAGCTGCAGCAGCGCGTGCACCAGATAGTCGAAATCCCAGAAGATGTTCTCCGGGAAGTTCTCCAAGACCGCCGCGGCCACACGCGCCAGCTGATCCCACGCGTCCGGACGCTCCGCGCCCGCGTGCGCGGCAGCCAGCAAAGCCAGGGGCGTTGCTTCGGCACGCTCCGGACACAAAGAGCGCCGCCCGCGGGGCGTCGCAGCGATCACCGCATCCAGCCGCTTCAACTCCGCAAGCGGGTCGAAAGTGGTCAATTCTTTCTCTCGAGTTTGAAGAGTCGCTTGCCGTCCCGCGCAACGGGCGGATGTACGCGCAAGACCTCAGCGCGGATTTCCCGGATCCGCCCAGGACCGTTCTTGTCTCGGATTTTCAGGCGATCGTCCGATGCCATCAGCACGTCGCACAGTCCGAATGCAAAGTGCTCGACCAGATCGCCGGCATCGGGCCAGATGTCTTCGTCGTCGCTCTCCGGCGCCCGGGGCGGCGCCGAGGCCTGTGCTTGCGCGGCCCAGGCGGGCTCCGGGCTCGCCTGGCCCTTGGCGTCCGGCGCTTTCGCTGCGCCGCTGGCAGCCGAGGTTCCGCGCCCAGCGTCCGCAGCGGAAACATGCGCGCCGCCGCTGCCAAAGACCTGCACCCCACAGGAAGTCGCTCGCTCGAGCACACCCGCAACCACTGAAATTCCCGTGTCGCTCTGCCGGCTCAGCACCACCCAAAATGGACCGCCGCCCGGACCCATCAGCGACGCCAGGGTCCAACGCGCCAGAAGCTTGCGCGGGCCCCCAGCCTCTGCGCCAGCCACCCCCAGCTCGACGCCTTCGATCTCGCCCACCGCGGTGAGCCACGCCTGCGGCTGCGCCGCCAATGCGGCGAGCAAGTCCTGTCCCCGTGCCACTTCCGTATAAGTCATTGCTATGCCACTGAGTTCGCTCGCCAGCAGGCGCCGTCAAGTCTACAAGAAGCGTCTACCACGCTCGCGCCTGTGGGGGCTGCGGAACTGGGACGAGGCGACGCGAGCCCGTCAGCGGCCGTAGCGCTTTGCGATGCGCAGTGCCGAACCGACGTAGCCGCCGCCGAATAGATTGACGTGCACGAGCACTGGGTACAGCTGGTACAGCTCCACGCGCTCCGCGGCGCCGGGAGCCAGGGGGAACGCCGCCTCGTAGGCTGAAAAGACCGTGGACGAGAAGCCACCGAAGAGCCGCATCATGGCCAGGTCCACCTCGCGGTGGCCGCCGTACACCGCAGGGTCGATCAAGTACGGCTGGCCGCCGCTGGTATGCAGATTGCCACCCCATAGATCTCCATGCAGTCGCGCGGGAGGCTCCTCGGGACCCAGCAGGTCGTCCAAGCGAACGCATAGGCCTTCGAATGCGCGGCGCGCGCCCTCATCGAAATGCCCCGCATCCCGGGCCCGGCGCACCTCGCGCAAGATGCGTCGCTCGCCATAGAATTCGACCCAGCGCTCACAGGCGGCGTTCGCCTGGGGCAAGCGGCCGATAAAGTTGTCGTGATCGAGGCCGAAGCTCGGCGCTCCGAAACGATGTAGCGCGGCCAGGCCCCGCCCCACGCGCTCGTCGTGTCCATGGCCGGCGGGACTGGGCGGCAAGTACTCGAGCACCAAGAAGCTCGGCTCACCAGCGGCGCCACTGGACACCGCAAGCACCTTCGGAATCGGAAGTGCGTTTGCCTCCCGCAAGAATTGGAGTCCCCGCGCCTCGGCGGGGAACATCGCCGCCTCGGCTCCGGCATTGGTCTTCACGAACACCGTCCGACCGTCCGCAAGCTCCGCCGCGACGGCGTCATTGATGTCCCCACCCGCGCATGTGCGCGCGCGCTCGATCGACGCGCCAAGGGCGGCCTCGATCGCCTGCTGCGTGCGCCGCTCCACTACGATCGGTCCTGCGCGCGCAAGTGATCCAAAAGGCCCCGGCAAGCGCGTTCACAGATGTCGATCACGACGTCGAAGCCGTGTTCCCCGCCGTAGTACGGGTCCGGTGTGTCCGCATCCGCAGCTGCGCTGGCGTCAAAGTTGCGGAATAGGTGCACCTTCTGTCGAGCCGCCGCATTGGGAGCCAGGTCGAGGAGCTCGCGTTGGTTTTCCCGATCCATGGCGATGACCCAGTCGAAACGGGCGAAGTCTGCACGCACAAACTGACGCGACGCGCCCGAAAGGCGAATACCTCGGCGCTTGGCAGCGGCGGTCGAGCGCGCGTCCGGAGCCTCGCCCACGTGGTAGGCGCTGGTGCCCGCACTATCGATCAAGAAAGCGTCCGTGAGCTTTTCGGCTTCGAGCAGATGGCGCATCACGCCTTCCGCGGTGGGCGAGCGGCAGATGTTGCCCAAACAGACGAAACAGATGGATGTCTTTGCCACCGTCAGACTTCGGTTTCCTCGCCGTCGTTCATGATCTGGATCCGATATAGATCTCGACGCCGGTCGTTCCAGTTCGTGGTGGTGCCCGTGTAGCGGTGGTGGCGCAGAAGCTCCAAGTCCAAGTCTTGGATCATCACGGTCTCCTCGTCGGGCGTGCATTCGACCGCGATACCGTCACGGCTGAAGGAGTAGTCCATGGGCGTGAAGATCGCGGATTGTGCATAGTGGGTGTCGGCGTTGTCCACAAAGGGCAAGTTGCCGGTGGCGCCGGATGTCACCACGTAAACGTGGTTTTCGATGGCTCGCGCTTGAGCGCAGGTACGGACCCGCAAATACCCAAAGCGGTCGTCGGTATTGAATGGCACCAGCAAGAGGTGCGCGCCGCGTTTGGCCGCGAGGCGCGCCAGCTCTGGGAACTGAATGTCGTAACACATCAGGATCGCGACGCGCGCCACGTCCGTATCGAAGACTTCGAGCTTGGTGCCCGGAGTCACGCCCCACCAGCGCCGCTCTTGTGGGGTGATGTGGATCTTGTTCTGCGTCGTGATCTTGCCGCTGCGATGAAAAAAGAAGCCCGTATTGTATAGCTTGCCATCTTCGCCCAAGGTGAAGTGGGAGCCACCAACGATGTTGATGTTGTACTTGATGGCCAGGCGCCGGAAGTGCTCGCGAAAGTCCTCGGTGAACTCGTCGAGTTTACGCGCCACCAGGCCGGGCCGCAGCGGCGGCACCAGCCCCATCAGCTGCGTGGTGATCAGCTCCGGGAAGACAACGAAGTCGCTCTTCTGATCCGCGGCCACGTCCACAAAGAACTCGATGTTCCGTGCGAACTCGTCGAAGGAAGCCACGGGTCGCATCTGGTACTGCACCACGCCCAGACGGATCGAATCGATCAGGCGCCACTTGCGGCGCTTCTCAGCGCGGTAGTCCCAGTTGGTCCAATCCAAGAATGTGGCGTAGCCCTTGGATTCAACGTCCACGGGTAGGTAGTCCGGGATCAAGCTGCGCAACTCGAAGCCGTTGGCGATCTGCACCGTCAGCACCGGGTCCACGAGCTCCTTGGCGATAACGCGATCTACGTACTCCCTGGCGCTGATCAAATCTGCATGCTTGTGATAGCCAGAGATGCGTCCACCGATAATGATGCGCTGCAGGTTCATGTCCCGAGCGAGTTGCTTGCGCGCATCGTAGAGCCGACGCGAAAGTCGGTAGCCACGGTACTCCGGCGAGACCATGATCTCGATGCCGTACATGGTGTTGCCATTCGGATCGTGGTTGCGGATGTAGCCGTTGTCGGCGATCACCGCCCAGTTCTGCCACTCGTTGTACAGGTCGAAGTCAACTACCAACGACGACGATGACGCCACGATCTGTCCGTCGATCTCGACGCAGATCTGCCCCTCCGGGAACATCTTTTGCTGGCTCTCGTATTGCTCCTTGAGCCAGGGCTTCATATTCGGAAAGCAGCGCAGCTGCAGATCCACAACGGCCTTGAAGTCCTTCATGGTCAGCTGGCGCACGATCACGCGCTTTGCGGTTTTTCGCTTCTTCTTGGTCGTCGTCTTCTTTGAATCGCTCACGACCCACTCGGCTATCACGATTCGCGGCGCAGGCACCAGTGCGGCGAGTCAGATGCCCATCCGGGGACAGCGAGAGCTACGGGATTTCGGCCACCGCGACGACGAAGCCGTCGGGATCCAAGAAATACGCCACGCGCTCTCCCCAAGGGCGCTCCGCGAGGGCGCTCTGGAGCGCCCATCCATGCGCCTCGAGCGAGCCAATCACAACGGAAGCGTCGGGCACGCGCAGGTACAGCTCCGCAGGCTGAGCCGCGCCCGCGGCCTTTGGCGCGATACGCCCGCCAAAGTTCCTGGGAAACCCCTCCTTCTGGTACAGCCCCAAGCTGCTGCCCTGGGTCATGCGCAGCTCGATGTAGTTCGGGGCCTCGACCTGCACCACAAATCCGAAGACCTCGGAATAGATCCGCGCCGAAGCCGCCGGATCCGACACAGCGAAGATCACGATGACGCCATTCACGGCACACCCCCAAAGAAACCGCGCAATGCGACCAGCACCGCTAGCACAACTTGCCCACCCCAAATCGTAACATGCAGCGCGAGCTTGAGTCGCGACAGCTGCGCGAACTGCCCGCGGTCGGCGCCGACGTCCAAGCGCCGGACACTCAGGTAGCCGAGTGCCACAAAGGCCGCGGCACTCAGAGTCAACCACAGCGGCAGAGGAGAGATGACACCCGCCACCGCCCACAGCGGAACGCAGAGCGCCAGAGCGGACAGAATCAGTCGGCGTGCTAGGCGATTGCCCAGCGCGGTCACCAGCGTGCGCTTACCACCGCGGCGGTCGCTCTCTTCGTCGCTCAAGCCGCTGGCCGCTGCGCTTGACAGCGCCAGACACAAAGTACCAAGCAGAAGCAACAGCTCTCCGCTAAAGACGCGGCCGCTCTGAGCCGAATAGAAGATCCACGGGAACACCAGACCCACGCCGACGGTCTCCAGCAACTCACCCCCGCCGCGGTAGTTCATGCGCAGGGGCGGCAGAGAGTACGACCAGAACACC
This sequence comes from uncultured Myxococcales bacterium, assembly GCA_937872925.1. GTDB lineage: Bacteria > Myxococcota_A > Polyangia > Polyangiales > Polyangiaceae > JACKEA01. Next base: position 16,466 of record CALMUT010000161.1, read on the forward strand.
CCCAGGCCGGTCACGACACCCAACAAGAACCACAGATTCCCGAGCCACAGCGCCAGGGCGGCAGACACCACCAGCGTGAGCACGCCCGCGCAGAGACCGCCGAAGAGCACCTGCTTCGCGGACAAGATCCCGTCGTAGATCGTCTTCGGCGAGCCGGCGTTGGGGAACATGCGGCGCTTGATGGCGTCCACTTCGCGATCCGCAAAGTCGTTCAGCAGCACGATGTACGCGAGGTTGAGCAGACTCAGCAGCACCCCAGCGCCGAGCAGCCACGCGCTCTTTTGGGGGTCAAACTGCCCGGCCCTGGCCGCCGCGTGCACTCCCAAGGCTTGCCCAAGCAGCATGGGGGCCAGCAGCTTCGGCCAGCTCGCGGGCTTCAGCGCGTAGCGCCAGCGCGCCAGGGTCGAGTCGGGAAGTGCCTTGTTCAAAGCTCCGGCTTCTGACCCATTTCCGTCAGCAAGTGGTCGGCGCCATCCACGGCGTCCATGACCCAGAGCATGTAGCGGGCATCGACTTGGATGCTGCGAGTGATGGGCGGCATGAACAGCCAATCGCTGGCCATGGCTTCGTAGTTGCCGTCGAAGGCCAGCCCCACGAGCTCGCCACGTGCGTTCAAAGTCGGCGAGCCGGAGTTGCCGCCGGTGATGTCCAAGTCCGCCAGGAAGTTCAAGGGCAAGGTGCCCAGGGTTTTGTCTGCGTAGCTGCCGAACTTCTTCGCTTTTGCCAATTCCAGCACCTTGGCCGGGGCGTCGAAAGGATCCTTGCCCGTCGCCTTCGCTACCATCTCTTCAATGGTCGTGAACGGCGCGTACACCTTGGCGTCGGGTTTCGGTGCGTAACCGCGCACGGTGCCAAAGGTCACCCGGAGCGTGCCGTTGGCATCCGGCGCCACGGGCCCGGGCGTCATCTCCGAAAGCGCTGTCACGTACTTCGGACGCAACATCAGGAAGCTGCCCAAGCGTGCGTCCTCGCGCGCTTCCATCTCAGCAATCATCGGTCTGAGCAGCACCGCAGCCCGGATCATGGGATCCCGGCTGAACTTCATTTGCGCCAGGGTGCCCTTGGTGAGTAGCGCCACGCGGTTCTTTTCATCTTCCAATTGCGTGGCGGCGAGTATCTTGTCCACGGCCACTTCGATGGCCTCCGGCGTCGCTGCGGCTTTGCCGAGGAACGCGGACAGCAGCCGCTGCTTGTCCTTTGAGTCGGGCAGTCGCGCGACGCGCTTGAGGGCCAGCTTGAGCAGCCCTGCATCGAGCTTTCGAGAATAACGCTTGCTGAGGCTCACCATGCCCTGCTCCAGGGGCTTCCAGTTACGCTGTTGGTACTCCGGCTCGCGATCTGCATCTTTCTTGGGGCGTTCCTCGGCCATGCGCACGATGTCCACCGCTGCATCGAGCATGGCGCTCAGACGCAACACTTCCCAAAGCGCAAAGTCCACGTCGCGGCTTGCTTTGCGCTGCTCGAAAATAACAGTCAGCTCTTTGAGCACGTCGCCGTACTTGGCTGCGCGAGCTGCATCGGCAGCAATCCATTCGCCCAGCTGTTTGTCCCGGGCGCTGCGGGTCGACAGCGCTCCACCCTTCGTCAACCCCTCCAGAGAGCCTTGCGTATAGGTGAGCGCATTGCTCAACCCGCGACTGATCGGTGTTGCTTTGAGCGTGACCTCCTCGTCGTCCTTGGAGATCTTTTCCAGCTCTGCCAAGTACTCTTTGAATAGCTCAATGCGCTTTGGGTAGAACCACTCCACTGCCTCGGCGGTTTCTTCCGCCGTGTACAGCCGGTAGGTGCGCCCTGGGTAGCCCGCCACGAATACCAAGTCGCCTGCGCCCAGGGCTTTGCTCGGCAGCTTCAGGTGCATGCGCGGCTTGAAGGGCACGTTCTTGTCGGAGTAGTCCGCAGGTTTGCCGTCGGGGCCGACGTACGCGCGCAAGAACGAAAAATCCCCCGTGTGCCGCGGCCAGCGCCAATTGTCTGTTTCGCCGCCAAAGACTCCCACGCCTTTATGCGGCGCATACACCAAGCGCACGTCGCGGATCTCGAGCTTTTCGATCAATAGGAACTCACCACCGCCGAGGTTTTCGGCGATCTCGCAGCGCACATTCTCTTTCTTCTCGCATTCGGCGATCAGTGCTTTCTGACGATTCTCGACAGCGTCATGGCGCGCCTTGGCGTCCTTCAGTTTGTCCAAGCCTTCGCGCACCTTTGCGGTCACATCCGTGAAGGCCTGCGTGACGTACACACGCGCGGAAGGCCCGTTGGACTTTTCGTCCGCTCGGGTCCTGGCCAAGTAGCCGTTTGCGATCAGGTTCTCTTTCGGCGAAGAGCTGTACTGCAGCGCGCCGGTCACGCAGTGGTGGTTGGTGACGATCAACCCCTGCGGCGACACGAAGGACGCCGAGCACCCGCCCAGACTCACCACCGCGCCAAGGGGGTACTGCATTGGATCGCTCAACGCAGCAGGATCAAGCTCGAGGCCCAACTGCTTCAAGGTGCCAGCGTGCTCCGCGAGCTGCCGCGGCACCCACATGCCCCCCGGGCTTTCGTAACCATTGGGTTGGGGCGCTTCCACGGGCGCCAAGGACGCCCGCTCCGGAGCGGGCCCTGGCACGACGCTTGGTCCAGGGGGGCCGCAGGCGATGAATACCAGTCCAACACTCAGTGACATCCAGCTGCGCATGCTGCGGACATAGCATGGGGTCGCGACGGGGAAAAAGCACCACGCCGCCCCACGCGCGGGGCGTCAATTGCTGCCCTGATGACGTGAGCGGCATTCTCCGATACTGCATCGATTCAACTGAATCGAAGTGCTAGCGTGCCCGCGCTTCCCGAGGAGACCTCTCTATGACGACGCTCAAAGGCAAGACCCTGTTCATCACCGGCGCCAGCCGCGGCATCGGCCTGGCGATTGGCCTGCGCGCTGCCCGCGATGGCGCCAACGTCACTGTCGTTGCCAAGACCGCCGAAGCGCACCCTCGGCTCCCGGGCACGGTTTACACCGCCGCAGAGGAAATCGAAAAGGCTGGCGGCAAGGCGCTCGCCTGCGTGACCGACATCCGCTTCGAGGAGCAGGTGCAAGACGCCGTCAAGCAGACCGTCGAGAAGTTCGGCGGCATCGACATCCTGGTCAACAACGCCAGCGCCATCAGTTTGACGGGCACGCTTGCCACGCCCATGAAGCGCTACGACCTGATGCACTCCGTCAACACCCGCGGCACCTTCCTGTGCTCACAGATCTGCTTGCCGCATCTGCTGAAGGCCGACAACCCACACATCTTGAATCTCAGCCCGCCCTTGAACATGGAGACGCGTTGGTTCGAAGGCCATGTGGCCTACACTATGGCCAAGTTCGGCATGAGCATGTGCGTGCTGGGCATGGCTGGTGAGTTCAAAGGCCAAGTGGGCGTCAACGCGCTCTGGCCAAAAACCGCCATCGCCACCGCCGCCGTGAACAACCTGCTCGGCGGCGAAGAAGCCATGGAGCGCTGCCGCAAACCCGAAATCATGGCGGACGCCGCCCACGGCATCCTGACCAGCAAGCACACCGAGCTCACGGGACAGTTCCTGATCGACGAAGACTTCCTCAGGAGCCGCGGCGTCACCGACTTCGACCCGTACGCCAACGTGCCTGGCGCCGACTTGATCCCGGATTTCTTCGTCTGAAGCGGCGCTCGGAGCCACCCCAGCCGCGAACATGATCCCCGTCAAAGCGTCGCGGGCTCCGCTGCGCTTCGATCAGCGGAAGGGAGAATGAAAATGGACGACTTTGCACTTTGCCCACGCTGCACGCGTCACGTGAAGACCCAAGACTCAAGCTGTCCCTTCTGTGCACGCTACGAACGCGCGCGCATGGGTGTGGGTGTGACCGCGGCGGTGGCCGTCGGCCTCTCGCTATCCGTGAGTGGCTGCGGCAGTGACGACGACAGCGGCACGGGCGGCGCAGGGGGCAGCGGTGCAACGGGCGGCACGGCTGGAAGCGGCGGCACGGCCGGGAGCGGCGGCACGGCGGGAACAGGCGCCGCCGCGGGCACTGGTGCACAGGCTGGTTTCGGCGGCGCACTGCCGGCGTACGGGCCACCTCCTCCCATCGATGGCGGCGCGGGCGCCAGCGGCGCAGCGGGCAACAGCAGCGGCGGCTTCGGTGGCGCGTTGCCGGCGTATGGTCCACCGCCCTTCGACGGCGGCCCCTAGGCCCAAGCGTCAGACCTGAGTCTGCACCTTCGCCACACTACGGGCCCATGCTTCGGGCGCATCTTCAACGACGAGCTCGAAGCGCGCAGTGTCGCGCAGAGTGCCGGGCGCTTTTTCAACGCGAACCAAGTATTCCCGCTGTCCGCGGGCAAGCAGCTCCAGGGCGCGGTGGTGGCAATAGGGGTTGTTGCCCGGCACGCCCAAAAGCGTGCTTGAGGTCCAGAGGCAGCCGCCTTTGCAGGTGCTGGCGTAGTAGCAACTGCGGCACTCGCCCCATAAGTCGTCGAGCACAAAGCCCCGGGTGAACTGCAGCTCTGGAGCGTGGTCCCAGATCGCGCGGATGGACTTGTCGCGCACGTTGCCACCAACGAAGCCATGGGAAGCCATCGCCGAGCAACCTTTGATGTCGCCGTTGGCTTCAATGCCCAGGGTGCGAATGCCACCGCCGCAACCACTCGAAAACCCGCTACGGCTGCGATCTCCCCGCAGCAAGTGCTCGTAGGGACCGAAGTAGCCGACGTTGTTGCCTGGCCAGAGCTTCACGCCGCGCGCGTCGCAGCGTTGGCGCGCCTGCATGATGCGCGGCATCACTTCAAGCATGTCGTGGGGCTGGAGCCAGAGATCGTCCGCGTCGGCGGCGCGGCCCATGGGCACCATCAACTGCACTTGCCAGCCATAGGCTTGTTCGGCGATGGCGATGTCGGCGATGGTATCGAGTTCCCGGTAGTTCCTTTGGTTGACCTGGGTATTGATGCCGACGGCAACTCCCGCTTCCCGCAGAAAGCCCATGGCGTTGCGCGCGGCTGCGTGACTACCGGGCACGCCGCGTAGCGCGTCGTGGGTCGCGCGGCTGCCATCGATCGAGACACTCACCGCCGTCATGCCCGCTTTTGCCACGGCGCGTGCGAGCTCCGGAGTGAAACCGCGCCCGCCGGTCACCATAGTGCACTGCATGCCCTGGGCATGGATCGCTGCCACAATCTCGAGCCAGTCCTTGCGCAGGTACGCCTCACCCCCATGGATCGCCACTTCGGCCGTGCCCATGTCCTTGAGCTGCTGCACGACATCGAGGGCCTCGGCGGTCGTCAGTTCCTGAGGATGTGCTTTGCCCGCGCGGGTGCCGCAGAAGCTGCAGCGCTGGTCGCAACGCAAGGTGATCTCCCACACGACGAGGAGCGGCCTGAACTCCGTCTCGAGCACGGGCAGTCGCTTGGTGGGAGGCAGCGCCATCTCGCGAAGGCTACGGCAGGCCGGGGCTGCGCCGCATGAGAACGGTCATGCGGGGGCGGCGCGTCCCGAATGGGTCTGCCGGTCGCCGCTTGCCCTGTGTCTACCGCGACGGCTCCGCGCCTCACTCGCCCGCATCAATGCGCAGGCGGACGGCTTCCAGGGGCTGGGCCAGTCCTTTGAGTTCGGCAGCGAAGGCTTCGGACGGAGCGTCTTTGGGAAGCCAGTCGTGTTTGTTCGCGGCGTCGCAGAGCGTCTGCGTGAGCACGAGCTCGCCACCGCCGGCGGCGCCTTGCAGCCGCGCAGCGACGTTCACGGTCTGTCCGAAGTAGTCAAGCACGCCATTGGCGGTCACGGCGTAGCAAGGACCGGAGTGGACGCCCACTTTCAAGGTGAGCACGTTTTCCGTCTCGGACAGTCTGCGAAACTCCGGGAACCGCTGGTGCATTTCCACCGCGGCCTGAACGGCCGAGGCCTCCGTCATGAACGCCGCCATCACCGCGTCGCCGATCGTCTTGACGATGGTTCCGTCGTACTTCGCGATCACTTCGCGCAACAGCTCGAAGTGGTCCTGTACCAAGCTGAAGGCTTTGGCGTCGCCCACCCGAGTGTAAAGCGCAGTGGAGCCGGTCAGATCGCTGAACAGCAAGCTGACCCGGGCAATGCGCAAGGTCAGCCCCGGCTTGAGCACTTCCCGGGCAAATTGACGACGGAACTCTGGCAGCATGCTGACTTCGTGAGCCGTCGCCGCCTGGCTCGGGAAGTCGACTTCTTCGATCTTGGCGTGGCGCTCCGGGCCGCTGGCGTTTTCGACCCGCAGGGTTGCACCGGGGGCGACCTCGGCTTGGGGTGGCTGCAGGTCGTCCACCAGCGAAGTGAAGTCCGCATGCTCCGCCGCACCGGCGCTGACCTTCAGAATCGACGCGGGCCCCCCACGAACGAACAGACGATAGCGGCCAGGCCGGGTGGGCGCGCGCAGCTCGGTTTGCTCGGCTTTGCCCAGCACCGCTTGCACCAGCACGTGGGGCGTCCGGGCCGGCCCCCCGATGCAGTAGGGTCCTTCGTCGACGGTGCGTAGTCCCAGCGCAGGACGAAAGGTGGCCTCGACGGCGCGATCCAGATCCAAGTCGTAGGAGAGATCACAGAGCTGGCAGTGGGCGTGCTGTCCCAGCTCGCTCAAGGCGCGCATGCGTTCGCTTGCGGTGCGGCAGCTGGGGCAGACGAGATCCCAGGTCAGCTCCAAAACGCCCGCGCCGACAGCGTGCAGGCTGGCGCTGAGCACCGCGCGCCTGGGTAGCTTCCAGCGATCCGCGAGTTCGTAAGGCCGCATGCGGTCAAGATCCTTGTCGGATCCGGCGCGCACCATGCGCAAGATGCGCTCCGCGGCGAGCCGTTCATCACCATCCAAGGAGTCTAGGTACGTGTCGGCGACGCGGTCGAAACGGCCTTCGGAAAGCTGCACCGCCTGGCCAACTTCGGGTTCGGAATCATTTTGCAGCTGCTCGTCCGCCGCCGAAACGAACTTCAAGAGCCGCGACAGGAAGCGGGCGATCTGAAGCCGAAGCACGGGCGAGAGCAAGCCGGTCTTCGGCGACGCCGTGATGCGAACAGTGACTTTGGTGCCGCTAGCGGAGGTCTCCAGGAGGAAGGTGTTCTCCAAGAAATGCACCAGGCCCTTGCGCACGATGCGCTTGACCTTGAAGTACGACGGGTGCTGCCACTCGTAGGGGCGCTCTTCGTACTGCAGTGGGAATCCACCCGAGACCGTCTTGACCAGATAGCGAGCCGCGGTTTCGTCGTCGTTGGGCGTTAGCTCAAGGCGCGAGAGCCCGATCACGCGGTTGAGTCGCTCCGTGTCTGTAATCAGCGGCCACAACGCCTCTGCTGACGCGCGACACTCCACGGACCGTTCTACGGTGACGTCTCCCATCCTCGGCCGCGCAGCATAGCCCGTTCCCAAGGATCCCGAGGCGGACCCGCCCACTCGGCAGTTCGGCCTTGACATTCAGCCAAAGAATGAATATTCATTCATTTCATGACTAGCGCTGAGCTCTCAAAAATTGAGCAGAAGAAGGCGGACAAGCGCCGACGCCTGCTCGAAGCGGCGTTGGAGCTATTTGCCGAGCGCGGCTTCCACGGCACCGCGGTTCCCTTGGTCGCCGAGCGCGCGGGCATCAGCGCGGGCAGCGTGTACCGATTCTTCGAGAGCAAAGAAGCGCTGGTGAACGCCGTATTCCGCGACGCCAAGACGCGTCTGGCCAGCGCTCTCTCCGACTTGCAGCTCGACGAGGATCCGAAACGCACCTTCGACGATCTCTGGGCACGCCTGGTGCGCTTTGCCCGCGAGGATCCGACCGCGTTCCACTTCTTGGAGCTGCAGGATCACGCGCCCTACTTGGACGACGAAAGCCGCGCCCTCGAGATGCAAGTACTCACGCCCATCGCCGCGGCATGCGCCGAGTTGCAACGCCGCGGCACGTTCCGCGCGGACGTGCCCATGGATGTCGTGCTGGCCTGTATTTGGGGTGCGTTTGTCGGCTTGTTCAAAGCGGAGCGCCACGGCTACCTCAGTTTGGACGAAGCGCGCGTACACCAAGCGCGCGATGCATGTTTCAACGCCTTTGCGGCGCGCTAAGGAAGGAAAAGTGACGATGCAATCTGTGGAATCACAAGCAAATGGCAGCACAACGAAGACGCCGCGTGCGGCGCACAGCCTAGACTCCCTTGGGCGTCTCAGGACCAGCGAGCTTGAGCCGATCTATCGCGCAGGCAAAGCGCCAGCGCACTTCCGGGTGCTCGACGGCCACCCGCGGGGGCGCATGCTTGCCGTGCGCAAGATCGAAGACAGCCCCCTGGGCGACCGCTTGCGGCGCTTTTCGGCTGCCCGGGTCTTTCCCTGGGGCGGTAAGAGCTTCAGCGCGCTGACGCAAAACACCGGCACCGGGATCAACCGGGTGCACCTATTCGGTCGCCATCAGCTGTTTCCATTTCACACGCTGCTCGGCCCCTCGCGCATCGACGGTAAAGAAACTCTGATCCTCGATTACGATTTGACGGATAACCCCGGGCTGATCCGGAAGATCCACGACGAAATCCGCGAGGTGTCCCCAGGGCTCTTCTTGGGGCCCGCGATGTGGAAAGCGCAGGCTGGGGAAGCGTTGGTGCTTTGGTTCGCCCTCGACACCAACGAGCAGGCAGTCGGCATTGGCCAGCACTGACCCGGCGCACGTCGTGGTCACCGGGGCGGCGGGCGCCATCGGCGGCGCCCTCGCCCGCGCGCTCTGGCAGCGCTATTCGAACGCAGCGTTCACATTGACCGACATCGACGCAGCTGGCGTCGCTGCCTTGGCCAGCGAGCTCGGGGTGCGCGCCGAGGCTCAGGTGTGGGATCTGACGCAGCCGCAGCACCTCGAAAACGCCGTGCGCGATGTCGAGGCGCGCCACGGCCCCGTCGACCTACTGGTCAACTGCGCGGGCATCATGGAAGTGCGGAACTTCGCCACCACATCGTGGCGAACCGCGGATCGCGTGCTGACGGTGGATCTGACCAGTCCATTGCGGCTCATGAGCTTGGTGGTTCCGGCCATGGTCGCCCGGGGCAGCGGCTGGGTGATCAACGTCAGCAGCCTGGCGGGCGTCACGCCCCTGCGCGGTTGCTCGTACTATGGCGCCGCGAAGGCCGGCCTGGCGCATGCCTCGGAAATTGCGCGTATCGAGCTCGCACCTCACGGCGTACGCGTGCTCACCGTGTATCCGGGCCCGGTGCGATCGGGACTGGAACGTCGCGCACGCGACCAGTTCGCCCGGAGCCGCGCGCGCGACTGGATCCCGACAGGCGCCCCGGAGCCTCTGGCACGCGCCATCCTGCGCGCCATGGAGCGCGGCTCGCCGCGCGTAGTGTACCCGCGCATCTACGACGTGGCGAATCGCGCCCCGCGCATCGCCGGCTTCATCACCGCGCGCATCAGCCCGCAGCCGCGCAGCTAGCATTATTGGCGGGCGGGCTTTGCCACCGCGCCCGCCTGGCTTAGCGTCGGCAGATGCTGGCGCTGCTCACCCTGACCATCTTCCTGAGCTCGGCGCTGCTGTTCGCAGTGCAGCCGATGTTCGCGAAGCTAGTCTTGCCGCGTTTGGGCGGCTCGCCGGCGGTGTGGAACACCTGCATGCTCTTCTTCCAGAGCGCGCTCTTGGCCGGTTACGCCTACGCGCACGTCGCAACCCAGCGCATCCGACCGCGGCGGCAACTGCTGGTGCACAGCGCGGTGCTGCTGCTGCCCCTGCTCACGCTGCCGCTGGCGGTGCCCGCATGGTGGACGCCGCCAGCGTCCGAAAACCCGCTACTGTCCCTGCTCACGCTCTCTGCGGTCAGCGTCGGGTTGCCCTTTTTCGTCGTCAGCACCACCGGGCCCCTGCTGCAGCGCTGGTTTTCCCTGACCGACCACGCCGACGCGCGCGACCCCTACTTCCTATACGCGGCGAGTAACGCCGGCAGCATGCTAGCGCTGATCGCCTATCCGCTAGTCCTTGAGCCCCGGCTCACCCTGCAGCAGCAGAGCGCCGCCTGGACCGCCGCCTACGGGGCGTTCGTGGCACTCACCGGAGTGGCAGCGGTATTCGTATGGCGCGCGCTGCCCAAAGCCGCCGTAGCGGCGCCAAAAGCTGCCGCCCGGCCGAAGCCGCGCGCCCGGGTACCAGCGTTGCGGCGGCTTTCCTGGCTGGCGTGGGCCTTCGTGCCCTCGAGCGCGATGCTGGGCGTTACGACGTTCACCACGACGGACATCGCGGCCTTCCCGCTGCTCTGGGTCGTGCCGCTGGCGCTGTACCTGCTCAGCTTCAGCATGGTGTTCTCGACGCGGATGCGGCCACCTCGCGCCGTGCTCACTCGGGTGCTGCCCGGTGTGGTGCTCCTGGTCGTGGCGCTGATCCGCATGGGCGCCACAGGGCCCCTGAGCGTGATCTTGCCACTGCATTTGATCGCGTTCTTTTTGATCGCTCTGGTTTGCCACGGCGAGCTCGCCCGCGATCGCCCCGAACCGGCGCTCTTAACGGACTTCTATTTGACGATGAGCGTCGGCGGCGCTCTAGGCGGCGCGTTCAACGCTATCGTGTCGCCGGCCATTTTCTGGAATGTCTTGGAGTACCCCCTGGCGCTCTTGCTGGGGCTGGCCTTGTGCCCCCGGCGGCCGGACGCGCTCCCCAATAATCGCAACGATCTGTCGGTGGGCGCCGTCTTCCTCGGCCTGTGTGTTGCGCTTTCTTTTGGGCTTGCCGGAGCGAGCCAAGGCGGAGACAGCCGCGCGGACTTCTTGGGTGTGTGGCTGCCTGCCGCTTTGGCCTACTTCACCGTGCGGCGCCCACGCCGTTACTTCTACTGCGTCAGCGCGCTGTGGCTAGCAGGACTGATCGTGCCGGGGCCTGCGGGCCAGCTCCTGCACAGCGCGCGGGGATTTTTTGGTGTGCATCGTGTGACGCGCGACGCCGCACACAGCCAAAACGTGCTCTTTCATGGCACCACCGCCCACGGCCGTCAGCACGTGGATCCGCACACGGGGCGACCGACGCAGCCGCGCGTGGCGCTGACCTACTATCACGCGCAGGGCCCCGCCGGCGACGTGATGCGCGGCATCTTGGAGCAACACACGCCCGCGAAACTCGCGCTGGTCGGTCTGGGGGCGGGCAGCCTAGCCGCCTACGCGCGCGCAAGCGACACACTGCACTACTTCGAGATCGACCCCCTGGTGCAACAGCTGGCCGAGGACCCACGCTACTTCAGCTACGTCAGTGCCGCACGCCAGCGTGGCGCCGCGATTCGGGTGACCCTCGGGGACGCGCGCATCACCCTGGCCCAGGAGCCCAACGCAACGTACGCGGCCGTGGTGCTCGACGCGTTCAGCAGCGACTCGATCCCGACGCATCTGCTGACGCGCGAGGCACTCGTGTTGTATCGAACCAAGCTCGCGCCCGGGGGAGTGCTTGTATTTCATCTTTCGAACCGCCACTTGGACGTGCTCTCGGTGGTGGCGGCCCAAGCACGAGACCAAGAGCTGGCGAGCCTACCCACCGTGGAGAGGACGGCCCCTCCGGCCCCGGGCAGCAGCGCTTCGCCCTGGGCCGTTTTGGTCGACGAGCGCGCGGTGCTGCGCGCGCTGGTGACGCGCAGCGACTGGCAACCCCTGCCGGCCACGAGCCGCAACGCCTGGACCGACGACCACTCCGACGTGTGGTCGGTGCTCCGCCTGAGCGACGAAAGCGCGCCGGCGCGCTGAGCCGAAGCCGTGGTGGGCGGCGGGCTCGCGGGAGTGGGCGCGACGGAATTACCTTTCATACAAAGCAGATTTCCGTGCGCTGCGCCGCGTCGGCGGTGTTCCCGGGAGGCGGTGTGGGCCCGGCGGAATTACTTTGCATACAAAGTAGATTTCCGTGCGCTGCGCCCCCTCGCGGCGGTGTTCCCGGGGGGTGTGGGCGCGGCGGGACGGCCGGCGCCGTGGGGTTTCCCCGAACAAACCGGCAGAGTTGCCGAAACGCCTTGACCATCGTAAGTTGCGTGAATACCATTCACTTTAGTGACTGCCATTCACGCAGAGGGCCGGCGCAATAGCCGGAAAAAGCAGCGGCGCCAGGACATGCTGGGGCGTGCGCGGGAGCTGATCGCGTCGGAGGGCATCGAGGCGCTGACCTTGGGCCGGCTCGCCCGGGACTTCGACTTGGTGCCTGCGGCGTTGTACCGCTACTTCGCCTCTAAAGACGCGCTGATCGCCGAGCTGCAGCGCAGCACCATCGAAGCGCTGCACCCGCGCTTCCGCCAAGCGGTGGCGCAGACCGCCGAAGACGAGAGTCCACTCGCGCCCCTGCTGCGTGCGGGGCACTTCTACCTAGCGCTGCCGCAACAGGAGCCCGAGGCGTACGCGCTGATCACTCAGCTCCTGGGGGATCCGCGGCCACTGGTGCCAGACGACGAAGCTATGCGCACGGCGCCCGCGTTGATGGCGTTTCTCGCAGACGTGGCAGCGCTGATCCGCGACGCGCAAGCGCGGGGTGCGCTTGCCGCCGGCAGCGCTTCGCAGCGCGCCTTGATCCTGTGGGCGGCACTGCAGGGCGTGTGTCAGCTCGGCAAGTTGAGCCGCTTCGACACCACGCGCTTCGACGTGCGCGCCTTGGGCGACACCACGCTCACAACGCTACTCTTGGGCTGGGGTGCCGCGCCCCAAGCGCTGCAATGCGCATGTGACGCCGTTATCCAGCCCGTCCATGAAGAAACGAGGAAGTCATTATGATCGTCTCCGCACTCTCTTTTGCAGCCGGCGCTGCCACTTGGAGCCTGGCCGAATACGCTCTGCATCGTTTCGTCGGCCACGGCCCCCGCGCCAGCAAGCGAAGCGGAAAACGCGGCGTGCTCGACGGTGATTTTGGCTCGGAACACCAGGCCCACCACACGGACACCCGCTACTTCACGCCGACCCCACACAAGATCCGCGCTGCCGCGATCGCCGTGCCTGCGCTCGCGGCCGTCAGCTCGCTATTCGTTGGCCCCCGCCGTGGCATCTCCTTCGCGCTCGGTTTCGGGGTGGCGTACGCCAGCTACGAGATCATCCATCGCCGCACCCACACCCATGCCCCCAGGGGTGCGTACTCGCGTTGGACGCGCAAGAACCACTTGGCGCATCACTTCACCAATCCGCATATGAACCACGGAGTGACCAGTCCAGTTTGGGACCATCTCTTCGGCACCCACCTGCCCCACGCGAAGATCCGCGTGCCGCGCCGACACGCGCCGGACTGGCTTTTGGACCCGGCGGGCCAAGTACGCCCGGAATACTCCGACGACTACGAGCTACCCGAACCCGGAGCCCGCACAGTCGCCCAGGCGTGACTAGGCAGTCCGGCATATGCCAGCACGCTCAAGTAGCCGCAGGGCTGCTGCGCTGGGCGCAGCTCTCTGGTGTTCGGCGGGGCTAACGGGCTGCCCTGCCCGGCCCGCTGGGCCTGCCAAACCCACTGAAGGCACGCGAGCAAGCGCGCCCGCTGTCCACCGCTCTCCGACGGCATCAGCACCGAGTGGAGTCCAAGGCGACGCCGCAGCGGACGGCCGCGTCACGGACGACGCGGGCGCGCCCCTCGTCGTTGACGTGAGCGAGGCGTACTTGCCGGAAGCGGGCACGCCCGCATCCGTGAAGGGCTGCCCGCAGTTTCCCGCGCGGCTCTTCGACTGGCGCGCGGTGCCGGAGCTTGTCGGCCGCAGCCGCGCCGAAATCCTCAGCTGCTACGGGCAGCCCGACGACAAAAGCGCCGAGCCGTGGCGCTACCGAATGCCGCGCGGCTGCGCCTACGAAAGGACGGAAATCGAACTGTCCTTCGCCGGCGACAGCGTCGTGCGTGCCCGGGCTCGGAACTTCGTCACAGGACAGCACTGCGACTTCGCGTTCTAGGCGTACTCGATGCTGAGGATCTCGATTTCGATCTCGCCCGCGGGGCGATCCACGACAACGACGTCACCGACTTTCTTCTTCATCAGCGCACGGCCCAACGGCGACTTGAAGCTGAGCAACTGCTTGTTCGGATCCGCCTCGTCCGGGCCCACGATGGTGTAGCGGCTCTTCTTGCCGTTTTCGTCTTCGACGCTCACCGTCGCCCCGAAGAAGACGACGTCCTTGTTGCGGCTTTCTTCAGCAACCACCACGGCCGTATCCAAGCGCTTGGTCAAGAAACGGATACGGCGGTCGATTTCCCGCAAGCGCTTCTTGCCGTAAATGTACTCGGCGTTTTCGCTGCGATCGCCCTGCGCCGCGGCTTCTTGCACTTCGAGCACGACTTTGGGGCGTTCCTTGCCGACAAGCTGGTTTAGCTCGTCAGCGATCTTCTTGTGGCCGGCGGGCGTCAGATACGTAGCCATGAGAGCGGCGAGAAACTAGCGCGCGCCGCCAGGTTTTCCCAGCCCCCTGCCGCCAGCATGCCCTGACGCTGCGCCCGAAAAACGGCTACAACGGCGCCATGGCCAGCAGGAAGAAGAAGCTGTTTCTGATCTTCGGCGCTTTTTTCGTCGGCGTGGTGGTGTCCGTAGGCATCGCCGCCGCACTGCTGCTTCCCGGGTACCTGAAGGACCGCATCGTGGCCGAGGCTCAGAAGCGCGGCATCCAGCTGGAGCCCGGCGCGGTCAGCTTCGGCTTCGGCTGGGCCAAGGTCAGCGACGCACGCTTCCGACTGCTGGGCGTGCAGGGTCTGGTCGGCACCGCCAAGCAGCTTGAGGTCGGCCTGGATTTCCTGGAGCCCAAGAGCGTGCTGGCCACGGACGTGAGCATCGACACGGCAGGCTCCGCGCCGCTGCTTGCGCTCGAGATTGCCGAATGGGCCAAGAAGTACCCGCGCACCCTCAAGCTTCCCGCGCAAGCGAAAGAGATCGCGTTCACCTGGCGCGAGCGCGTCGATCAAAAGCCGTGGATCGAGATCGCCGGCGGCGAGGTGGCGCCGCAGGGGGGCGGCGCGGTGTTCCGCGCGGAAGCGGCGACCTTTGCCGGCGCGCCCCTTGGCAAGATCGGAGCTTCTTGGAGCAGCGACGACGCCGTCGTGGGGCTCGGCTTCGGTGAAGAAGACATCAATCGGGCCCCAGTGAGAATCAGCGTGCAGCACGCGCTGCCGCAGCCCAAGGCAAAGATCGAGCTAATGCCCGTCAAGGCCGAGCGCCTCGCGGGCCCCCTGGGCGTGAAACTGCCCATCGAGAATGTCACCGCCAGCGGCAGCGTCGAGCTCCAGCTTCCCGCGGGTGTTGCCCTCGGCCCCGTGACGGGAACCCTAAGCGTGAAGCTCAAGGGCTACGTACCGCCCCACCCGCGGGAGCTCGACGGCATCGTCTTCGGGGACACCACCACTTTCGACACCAAGCTCAGCTTGAACCAGGAGCGCACGCGCATTGACCTGACGGAATCCAAAGTGGCGGCCGGCGCTTTCAAGCTCTCCGGCAGCGGCAACATCGAGCGCTTCGATAGCCATGCCACCTTGGCGCTCGATCTGACTGGCAACATTGCCTGCACAACGCTGGCCGGCGCTGCTGCGGAGTCGTACCTGGGACAAGCCCTTGGCAAGTTGGCCAGCGCCCTCGCACGCGCGACTATGAAGGGCGGCGTGGCCGTGGTGGTCAAGCTGCGCGCCGACTCTCGGGACTTGGAAAACGCCAAAGTGCTGCGCACCATCGGCATTGGCTGCGGGCTCAAACCCCTGCCGATCCCGGAGATCGAGATCGGCGGATTCAAGCTGCCCACGGAGCTGCCAAAGGACCTGAAGGGGCTGCCGCCGTTGCCCAGCGCATTGCCGCCGCTGCCTAGCGCGCTGCCCGGCTTCCCTCTGCCCAAGATCCAAGTCGAGACCGGAAAACCCGCGCCGGCCCCAGCCCCCAAGCCCGCGCCGACCCCGGCCCCCAAACCCGCGCCCACGCCGAAACCGGCGGAAAAGCCGACGGAGGCAAGCTGACCCTGGACAGTTGACACCAAGTCACTGACTTGTTATCACTGACTTAGTGTCAGTAATTAAACAGAGCGTTCCTCGTGCTGAAAAGAAGCTGCTCACCCGCAAGCGGCTGCGGGACGCCGGCCGGCGCCTCTTCGCGGAGCGCGGCTTCGCCGCCACTCAGGTCGGAGACATCGCGAAAGCGGCCAAGGTCGCCCATGGCACTTTCTACGTGCACTTCGACAACCGAGAGGCGCTCCTCGACGAGCTCCTGGGGGATTTCAACGCGGCCCTCGTCGCGAAGCTGGAGCGCGTCTGGCAGCCGGGTGCCGCAGACAACCCCCACGCCACGGCGGCGAAGCTTGCCGAGGTCTGCCTCGACCACTGGCACCAAGACCGCGGCCTGGTGTTGGCGTTCGCGCAGCGCGCGGGCGTCGACGGCAACATCGAGAGCCTGCGCGACGGCATCAACCCGCAGGTCGCGGGCATGCTCGCAACGCGCCTGACGCAAGTCGCGAAGCTTGCGGGGCGCACGCTTCCGGACGCTGAGCTGCTGGCGCAAGCGCTACTGGGCATGTGGATGCGCGTGGGGCTTCAATACCTATTTGGCGGCGTGTCGCGCAAGCGCGCCGTCGAGGTGTTGGCGATGCTCTCCGTTGGCGCCTTGGGCGCCGCACTCTCGACTTTGACGAGCCCAACTTGAAAGGACGCAGTCCCATGCTCGCAACGCCCACACCCATTGATCCCGCACGCCTCACTGCGCCACGCGCACAGTCGAATCCATATGCGAAGGGATCTCCGGGTTCACTCCCGGAGTTTCGACGCTACGTACCGCAACCGGGCCACCCTGATTTTCCGACGCTGCAGCGTGAAGCGCAGCGGCTGGTCGCGCGACTCCTGCCCGGCTTGGAAAAGCCCAGGACCGGCGCGGCCGAATGGAAGCGGCGCGGCCGGGCCTGGCACACCGCAGCGAGCAACTACGTCGAAAACCGCAAGCGTACTCGGGCGGGGCGCGCGGACCTGCTGCCGCTGTACTTCATCTGGACCACGCTGCGCCCCTGCAACTTCCGTTGTACCTACTGCGACGACCACCAGGGCGCGAAATACCCCGAGCTCGATGGCCGCGGGAAGCTCAGTACCGCGCAAGGCAAACGCTTGCTGCAGATCATGCGCTCGCGCACTCCGAGTGTGTACTTCGCCGGAGGAGAGCCCACCCTGCGCAAAGACCTGCCCGAGCTGACTCGGGCGGCACGGGACCTCGATTACTACCCACTGGTCTTGAACACGAACGGCAGCTTGTTCCACCGCTTGCTCGAAAAGCCAGAGTGGGGAGGATTTCTGGCCGATATTGACGTGCTGGTGGTCAGCCTGGACGCGCTGCACCTTGAAACCTTGGAGCGGCTCTGGGTCACGCCGCATCCAGAAGACGTGATCCGGAATCTGTTGGCCTTGCGCCTCTTGGCGCCGACGCTTGGGTTCAAGTTGATGGTCAACACCGTCATCCAACCGGGGCTGATCCCCGAAGCGCGCGCCGTGCTCGACTTCGCCGCGGACATGGGGATCGTGTTCTGCCCGGTGCCGATGAACACAGGACCGCGCCTAGACGCTCGCGTTCGCCGAGATCCCGAGTACGCCGCCCTGGTCGAAACCATCTTGGAGCGCAAACGCTCTGGGCAAAAGATCGCTGGCTCGCTGCGCATGAATCAGCGCCTGCTTTCCGGCGCCCCACTGCAATGCCGCAACACCGTCAAGCCCCACATCGATCACGACGGCCGTTTGGCCTGGCCCTGCAAAGCGTCCGTAAACGTCACCCCCGAGACCATCAACGTGCTGGATTTCGAGAATGTCGACCAGCTATACGCCCACGCTTCGACGCTCGTGTCGCCGACGGACTTCCACGGCCCGGCCAAGAACCAATGTGGCGCCAGCTGCAACTGGGCACAGAACTACACCACCGACGCCTACGCCCACGGAGTGGAGCACCCCACGGCGCTGCTGACCGAAGCAGTCGATTTCGTGAGGCGCGGCTAGTGACCAAAGCGGCGCATGCCGGCGTCTCCGATCGCGCTTTCGCTCTCGATTTGAGCTGCGTGATCGTGATCAGCGTCGGAATTTGCCTGTGGAGCCAACAGCTCAGCGCCATGACACCGCTCGTCTGCGCCGTCCTGGGGCTGCGGCTGCTGCTATTCGCGCGCATCCCGCGGGACGAACGCGACCTGTCCGTGGCTGCAGAGTTGCTATTTTTCGGCCTCTGCACCCTGCTGGGAGCCGCCAACGACTGGAACAGCGTCACGCGCCATCGCATCTACGACTACACCACGCCCGTCTACTTCCCGGAGCTAAGCCGGGTGCCCGTCTGGATGTTGCTGTATTGGGGTTTGATCTTGCGGCTGGTGTCGTCACTGTTCCGCTGGACGCGCCTGGGCCTAGCTGCGCCTTCAGACGCAGTGCATCTGATCGGCGCACCGCGAAACAGCAAACTCCTCCGAATCGCGCTGCTGCTCTGCCTGGTGCTGATCACGCGACAGACGATCTACCGGCTGTACCTCGACCCCGTGCTGTCCTGGTTGCCGTTTCTCGTCGGCATCGGCTGCTGGCTGCTCTTGGTTCGACCCAGCGCACGGCAGCTGACGGTGCTCGCAGTCTTCGGCAGCGTGGGGCCCGCAGTCGAAGTGCTGTACATCCAGGTCGGTCGATTGCACGCCTATCACTTGGGCGTGCTCTTTGGCGTTCCCGTTTGGATCGCCCTGTGGTGGGTCCTTTCCGCCGCGATTTGGGGCGAACTGTCCGCACGCATCGTGGCGCATCTCGCCGGCGCTCCCGAACAACTGTCGCGGGCCGCCCCCGCCGCGTAGCCGCATGCCCGAACCGATCGAAGGCGACCGCGCCTCGCCTGCCGACCGCGCGCAGCCTAGACTGAGCCAGTGAGCCCCCTACCGCGCCTCCAGCTCTTCGAATTCAACGACTCCCACTGGGCGGGCAGCGCGTTGCGCGACGGTATCGTCGAGACCCTGGGCCGCTCCCTGCGTTGGGGCCGCATGTTGCGTGGCCTAGTCGAGCCCTACGGCCGGTTTCTTGAGCAGGCCGAGACTACGGACGTGCTGGATCTGTGCGCGGGCACTGGCGCCCCGGCCCAGGTGCTGTGCGAGGAGGTCGAACGCGCCGGTCGCGCGCTTCCCAGGATCTTGCTGACAGACCTATTTCCGCGCACAGCTGCATGGCAGCAGCTTTGTGCTGCCCGCCCCGGGATGCTTTCGTTTCATGCGCAGCCCGTGGATGCGACCCGGATCCCCGAGGCGCTTGCCCGAGGCCGCGCGCGCACCATCATCAACGCCTTCCACCACTTTCCGCCGGCATTGGCCGCGCGCATCTTGCAGCATGCGGTTGCTAGCCGAGCGCCGATCTTTCTGTCCGAAGCCTTCCATCGCAACCCCCTCGGCTTCGCTTCCTTTGCGCCCGTCGGGGCGGCGGCATTGCTCGCCAATCCCCTGCTGGCTTCGGATCAGCGTCTGGCGAAAGCGGCACTGACCTGGCTTTCTCCCGTCACCCTGACCGCCGGAGTTTGGGATGGCATCGTCAGCACCCTGCGCGTGTACACCGAGGCCGAACTCCGAGCCATGAGCGAGCCTTTGGGCGGCGGATACACCTGGGTCTTCGAGTCCTACCGCGCCCCCTTCGGCGGCAAAGGCTACGTTTACTTCGGCGTCCCCGGACGCTGAGCTGTGGGTGCTCCCTGGGCGACTCATTTCGACCGAGACGAGCGGGACCACGTCGGCGATACTCCGCGCCCCGGGCTGGCGCTCGCGGAATCGCATACCAGGAGCAATAGATGACGTTCGTACATCACGAGTTGAATACCGATAATCCAGCAGCAGCGAAGAAGTTCTACAAGGGCCTGTTCGGTTGGTCCTTCCAAGACATGAAGATGCCTGACGGCTCCGTATATTCGATGTTCCAGGCCGACCCGACCTCCGGCGGTGGCGTTCAGAAGAATCCTATGCCCGGCGCGCCCAACGCGTGGCTGCAATACGTCGGAGTCAAGTCTGTGAAGCAGTCCATGGCCAAAGCGAAGAAGCTCGGCGCGACCGTGCTCGTCGAGTACATGCCGATCCCGGAGCACGGGGCGCTTGGCATCTTTGCCGACCCCACTGGCGCAACCTGCGCGGTGTGGGAGCCCAATGCAAAGGCCGCAAAGAAGGCAGGCAAGAAGAAGGCGAGTAAGAAGAAGACCGCCAAGAAGGCGGCGGGCAAGAAGAAGGCCGCGAAGAAGGCGGGCAAGAAGACGCCCGCCAAGCCGGCCGCAACGAAAGCCGCGAAGAAATCCTCAAAGAAGAAGGCGAAGAAGCGAGCGCGCAGGTAGACGTTTGATCTGGTCAAAGCGGCCGCATGCGCCAAGCGTGCGGCTGCGACCCATCCACATTTGACGACGGGAAAGAGCGCGCCTCCGGGCGCCCGTTTCGTCCCGAGCCGCTCAACCCGCGTCTGACGCGGACGTGGCGGTTTTCCAGGCTTTCCCCAGCTCTTCATAGGCCTTGCGCACCCGGCCGCAATGCGCCACTAGCGCCGGCAGTTCGTCCAAGCGCAAGGCCTGCGGTCCATCGCAGAGAGCCGTGCTGGGTTCCGGATGAAAATCGACGAGTACCTGCGTCGCGCCAGCGATGATGCCCTGGCTGATCGCGTGCATGATGTCGGGAATGCCGTCGGGCCCCGCGTCGCGCCGGCCCACAGAGTGCGACGGGTCAATGCATACGGGCAGGCGCGTGAGCCGCTGCACCACTGGTACGTGACCGAAGTCGACCAGGTTGCGGTGGGGTTCGCCCAAGTGCGTCTTCACGCCACGCAGGCAGAACACGATGTTGGGGTTGCCCTCGCTGGCAATGTACTCACATGCGTTGAGAGACTCCTCTAGGGTGATGCCCATGCCACGCTTGAACAAGACCGGGAAGCGCTTCTGCTGACCCACGTGCTTGAGCAACTCGAAATTCTGGGCGTTGCGCGTGCCCACTTGCAACATCACGCCGGTTGGGTTGCCCGCTGCTTCCAAAGCGTCGTGGATCTCGTCAATGTGGCGCGCGTCGGTGACCTCCATGGAGATCACCCGGACGCCATGTTTGCCCGCAGCCCCGAAGACCCATGGCAGACACTCTTTGCCCAGGCCCTGAAAATCGTAGGGGCTGGTGCGTGGTTTGTAGGCGCCCATGCGCGTGGTGTGGAGCCCGGCAGACGCGAGGGCCTGCAGCATCTTGTCCACGTTCTGTTCGTTGTCCACCGCGCAGAGCCCAGCGAAAACGTTCACGGTCCGGTCGTCGAAGCGCACCCCACAGTAATCGAAGCCGCTGGTTTCGACAGCGACGTCGTGGCGGCCAATCAAACGGTATTTGGTGGACACCCGAACCACCCGCGCGACCCCCGGCAAGGCCTCGAATACGGACGTCGGCACTTGTCGCGTCGCGCCAATCAAGTGCACTTCCGTAATGGTTTCCCGCGCCCCTTCGAATACGTGGCGGCGTGGGGTGATGCCCGGATGCCGCGAGGCAACGCCCTCGACGGTCTCGAGCACGGCTTCGCCTGCGTTGGGCGCAAGGGTGATGATCATGGCGCCGGGACGTTAGTACATTTATCGACACCGCGGCAGCAGCCCCGGTGCGGCGCGGGCGGCAGCAGCCTCCGAGCGGCACAAGCCCCTGCGACGGATCGCGCTCACGCCGGCGCGATCAACATGGGCTCAGCGTCCGTGCCAGAAAGCACGACGCGCACCGCCCGCTCTCGGTAACCCGCCGACGCATCCGCGCGCTCTTCAGATTGTTGCGCCCATACGCGGACCCCAACGCCTGGCTCAAGCAGCGCTTCCGCGAGCTGGACGTTTTTCAGCGGGCTCGGAATGCCACGCTCGTCGAGGCAGTCGCGCAGGCGTAGGGCCTGCTCGTCGGAAAGCGATACCTCCTCGGGAGCGCCAACGGGCAGCATCAGCAAGGCTCCCGCGGCAATGACGCGCGCCGAGGGCGCTTCCTCGTTTTCGACCTCGAAGTCCGCCAGCCAAGCGTCGTTCAGTTCCATTCCGTCGACCCTTCCGAGCAGTCTGAAACCGACACAGGGGGTACCTGAAAGCGGCGCGATGAGCGGGGCGGAGTGGGACGTGCGCCCCTGGAAGGACGCCGAAGCGTTCCGCTTTCGAAGCAGTGCCGCAAGCGAAACTGGGCGCTGCAGCCATAGACTGAGAAGCGCGCGTTCGAAGTCGGTCAAGAGCTTGGCCAGAAACCCCACGGCAATGACAAGCGCCGGGGACAGCAAGAGCCACATCACGACCGCGCCGACAACCACCGCAACGAGCACCTTCAGCACGTGGTTCGTCGCTGCCGTGACAAACCAGCCGGGATCCGTGATGAGCTGGAAGGCTAGCAGCAGCACCAGCCACACGATGGGCGGCAGCAGCCAAGAGCGCCAGCCCCGATCGGCGGTCCACTCGCCAAGCCGGCCAACCCGACGCGCCAGACGATAGCGCCACGCATCGGACTGGGGCGCTGCCACCCAAACGGGAGCGGCTCCCCTACGTGGAACGAAGAAAAACAGCAGGTAGATGAATCCGACCCACACCAGCCAAAATAGCCCGAGGCCAATCCCGACCCCCAGGAAGCCACCGACCAGCGCGGGCAGCACCACCCAGGGGAGCGCCGCCATCGCGCTGGAGCTGCCGCCCTGCAGAAACGTGAGATGCACGGCGCCTGCAGCGCTCAACACATAAACGAGCAGCGCGCCGCCGTGGACGAGCAGCGCCCTCACGGCTTCGACCGGTGAAAGCCAACCCAAGGCCGGCGTCTTCGTCAGCTCCTGTCGGCCCAGAAGCGGGCCGTTGCAGCGCGGGCAGCGCTCAAGGCGAGCCGGTAGGCGAAGGCCACAACGCTCGCAAAACAGTGTCAGCTCCGTGTGCACAGCTCCCCGCCATCCACGTCTTATCAAAGGTGCACCCTTGACGGCAGGGCCTGGCGGCCAAATGTTCCCCTGCGTCGTGATCCTGTCACTCCTTGGCCGCCTGCTCGATCTGTATTCCATCGTGGTGCTGGTGGCCGTCGTGAGCTCGTGGATGGGGCTGAGTCACGACCACCCGGTGTCGCGCTTCACGCGCACCCTGGTGGATCCGCTGCTCACCCCCATCAAGAAGGTGCTCCCGGCCATGGGTGGGCTCGACTTTTCACCCATGGTGCTGCTCTTCGGCATTCAGATCCTGCGTCGTTTCTTGTTTCGCTTCTGAGCGGGCGCGGGGGCTTTCCAGCAATACTGCGTTCGTGGAAGGATGCGCCACGTGGCAGTCATCACCGTGGTAGGCGCCGGCATGATGGGCAGCGCGCTCTGCGTGCCCCTCGTCGACGCCGGGCATCAGGTCCGCCTGGTCGGCACTCCCCTCGACGAAACCATCATCACCCGGCTGCGACGCGACGGCGTTCATCCCAAGATGGGGCTCGCCCTGCCCGCTGGGATCGAAGTTTTTTTCAGCTCAGAGATCGAGCCTGCCATGGACGGCGTCGAGATCATCGGCGTCGGCGTCAGTTCCGCGGGTGTGGATTGGTGCGGGCGTGCCCTGGCACCCTTCGCGCGCCCAGACGTGCCCCTCGTGATGATCACCAAGGGGCTCAGCTGGGACGGCAACGCGCTACGGATCCTACCGGATGTACTACGGGACCACTTCCCCGAGACCTTACGCGAAAGCATCGCTCCGGCGGTTGTAGCGGGACCGTGCATTGCCGGAGAACTGGCACGCCGAGTGCCCAGCGCCGTCGTGCTGACGGGTCGCGACGTTGGCGTGCTCCGCAGACTGTCCTCGCTCATGCGCACGCCATACTATTTTCCCTTTGTCGACCCGGACGTGCTTGGCGTCGAGACCTGCGCCGCGCTCAAGAACGCCTACGCCATGGGTATCGCTTTTGCCACGGGTCAGCACGAAGCCCGCGGCGGGCAACCGGGCAGCATCGCCATGCACAACGCCGAGAGCGCGGTCTTCGCCCAAGCGCTGTTTGAGATGCAGCGCATCATTGGGCTGATGGGCGGTAGCAACGCGAGTGTGCTCGGCCTAGCAGGCGCGGGCGATCTGGATGTGACCACCAACGGTGGGCGCACGGGCCGTTTCGGCAAGTGGCTCGGTACCGGTTTGTCCCGCACGGCGGCAATCGAAAAGATGGAGGGCGCCACCTTGGAGTGCCTGGAGATCTTGGACCAACTGCAGAAGGCCGTCAGCGCCTGGCAGAGCGCGGGGAAGGTCGGCTCTGGCGAACTGCCCCTGCTGCGCCATATGCAGGCCGTGGCCTTGGACGGTGCGGGCGTCGATCTGCCCTACGCGAAGTTCTTTCAAGGCTTGCCGGAGTGAACCGCGAATTGGCGACGCGGCTGAACTTGGCTTCTATTTCTTCTTCGCCAGCACCAGCTTCGCCACCCAGCGACCATACATGTAGATGAAGATGGCGCTCATGATGCCAACGGCGCCCATGATCGTCCACACGGTGCCGACGCTATGGGACTCATACAAGATGCGCGTCATCTCTTCGGGTGTGCTTTGTGCGAACTTCACCAGCACGTCGAAGGCTTCGCCCCCTTTGATAGCGTCGATTTCAGCTTGCGGCATGCCCTTCTGCGCCAGGAGTTCGCGGGAAAAGCGCTCCTTGGATGCGAAGTGACCGTACAGCGCCGGGGCGGTGAAGCCCTCTAGGGTCCAGCCGATGCCCAATGGGATCTGGGAGAAGCCCAGATACATCGCCTTCTTATTCGAGGGCGCGAAGTTGCCGATAAACTCCGAGAACTTCGGGCTCGAAAGCATTTCACCAATGCTGAAGGTCAGGATGGCCGCGACGGAAAGCCAGCCGAGGGTCGAGTAGCCGCTCATGAACATGGCCCCAGTGGCCATCAGCGTTCCGACCACCATGCTCGTCGTCGCGCGCATTTTGCCGCTGATCCACGCGAAGAAGAAGCAGGTGAACATGATCAGACCGGCGTTGAGGTTCAACATGCCTTCCGGGTTCACCTCCGTGCCGGCTTCGTTCATGCCCAAGAAGAACTGAAAGAAGGTGCTCTTCGTGCCACCCGGACCGAAGAGATCGCTGACGATGTTCTTGGTGTTGACCCACTCCGCGATGTGCAGCGGCAAGACATCAAAGAGCGCGTTGAACATGAACCAGAAGCCCGAAAAGATCAGCAAATACACCCAAACGTGGGGCTTCCTCAGCTCCATCAGGGAATCGCGCACCAGACTGACGCGCTCGACCTTCCCCTCCAGGATGGCCTTGTCGCGGGCAAGCCGCTCTTCCTTCTTCGGCTCTTTGTAGGTGAGCAGCAGCAGGAAGTTCAAACAGATGATGCCGACACAAGCCAGGAACACTTCACGCCAACCGAAGCGGCTGCGCAAGAATGACGCCACCAGCGGCCCCATCCAGCCGCCGATGTTCACGGTCTGGTAGAAGATGCCCCACGCCATTGAGCTGTTCTCGCGCTTGGTCGAGTTGACCAAGGTGCCCTGGATGCCAGGCTTGAAGATGGCCGTGCCCAAAGCCAACACGATCGCACCGGCCATGAAGCCCCAGTAGCTGGCGAAGGTGGCCATGGTGATGTAGCCCAAGATCTTGACGATCGTGGAAACGAAAATGGTTTGTTTGTAGCCGTAGCGGTCCGAGAGCGCGCCCGTGAATACCGGTACGAAGGATTGCACCGCGGCCCATATCCCGGTGATCTGGCCGTACTCGAGGGGCGTGATCCCGAGGCCGCCCTTGCTGACGGGATCCTTGGCGTAGATCGCAGCGACCGCCTTGACACCGTAGTAGGCGAGACGCTCGACCATCTCCATACCGCCCACGATCCAGAACACGTAACCGAGGGAGCTGATGGCAGCGAACAGCCCCAGCTGCTTGACGTCCTCCAGTCCGGCGGGCCCGTCGTCGTCATCCAGCTTTGCAATCTCCGTCTCTGCCTTGGCCGGTTTGTCTTCGACTTCGCGAGTCGCGTCGGTTTCGCTCATGGTGGGTCCTCGTCGGGGGGCGCACCCTACAGCAGTTCTTCGCGCTGGTGCCACAGGCTCGCGCACCACCCCGGGTGGCCCGCGTGCGACGCCCCGCCCACGCGATGCCCTGGAATTTATTCAGTAAATCGACGAACGCGGCACGCCGGCCCAGACCGCGCGGTACCCTTGGTCGCGCTCGGCGCGGCAATGGTCGATAGTCAGCGCCGATGACTCGCGTGGTCTTGGGCGTCGACGCAAGCACGACCGGCGTCAAAGCGATCGCCTGGGACGAAGCGGGCCGCGCGCTTGGGGAAGGCCGCGCCAGCTACGAGCTTTCCAATCCCGCGCCGGACGCGTGGGAGCAGGACGCAGAAGCGTGGTGGTGTGCGGCCCTCGAAGCCCTGGGAGCATGCGTGAACGGCCTTGGCGACGACGTGCAGGTGCTGGCGCTGTGCGTCACCCACCAACGAGAGACCTTCGTTCTAACGGACGCGGACGGCGTGCCTGTGCACCCGGCTCTGGTGTGGATGGATGCCCGGGGCAAAAGCGATATCGCCGATTCCTTGGGGCCTCTGTCCTTCGAGAACGCCCACGCCATCAGCGGCAAACCTCCGTGCATCACGCCAAGCTTCTACAAACTTGCCGCCCTCTTGCGGCGCGCTCCCGCCTTGCGCACTCCTGAATTGCGAGTCCTCGACGTGCACGCTTTCCTAGTTTGGCGCCTGACCGGCCGCTTCGCGACCAGCCTCGCCTCCGCGGATCCGCTGGGGCTCATTGACATGCAAGCGCGCGCCTGGTCGCAAGTTTTGTTGGCGCGCCTCGAACTATCCGAAGCGCAGCTGCCTGCGTTGGTCGCTCCCGGAGAGCAGATCGGAACTCTCAATGGCGCGCTGGCCTCGCAGCTGGGGCTCCCGGCGGATCTGCCCATCGTTGCGGGTCTTGGAGATGGGCAGGCCGCGGGGCTTGGTGCGGGGCTCGTTGCGCCCGGCCGCGCCTATCTCAACCTCGGCACGGCCATCGTCAGCGGCGTGCTCGCGCAGGAATACAGGATCAGTCGTGCTTTCCGCACGCTGTACGCGGGCGCTGCCGGCAGCTACTTCGTCGAGACGGACTTGCTTGGGGGCACATTCACGCTGAACTGGCTAGAAACGCTGCTGCAAGGCGACGCAGAGAAGGCCGGCACGTCATCCAACCTGGCGGCGTTGGAGCGGAGTGCCGTCGATTTACCCCCCGGCGCCGGCGGATTGCTCGCGCTACCGTACTTCGCGGGCGTCATGAACCCTTACTGGGACGACGCTGCGAGCGGCGTGCTGCTTGGGCTGACCGCGGCGCACGGCCCCGCGCATCTCTACCGCGCGATCATCGAGGGCATCGCCCTTGAGCATCGGGTGCATACCGAAGGCGTCGAAGCGGCGTTGGGCGAGCCCATCACGGAATTCGTCGTGATGGGGGGTGGCTCGCGCAGCGACCTGTGGTGCCAGATCTTGGCGGACGTGCTGCAACGGCCCATCGTGCGATCCGCCACGGCTGAGGCCACGTGCTTGGGTGCGGGCATGCTCGCCGCAGTCCACGCGGGACTGATGCCGGATCTCGCGAGCGCCGCCAAGGCAATGACCCAGACGGGCCGGCGTTTCGTGCCCGCGAGCGCGCGAACGCGCTACGACGAGTTGTTCCAAATCTACCGCGAGCTGTATCCTAGCAACCAAGGCACACTCGCTGCCCTCGCTCGTTTTCGGGAAACGAGCGCATGAGCGAAGAGTCCCGCTTCTCTTTTGCGCTCTCTAGTCCGACAGCCGTGTTGTTCGCGGTGCATGTCATCGTCTACGCATTGATGCTGCTGGCCGGTGGTCGAGGCGAACTGAGCGGCTTGTCGACCGAAACGTTGACGCGCTTCGGCGCCGACTATGCGCCCCTCGTCTTCGAAGGCCAGGTGCATCGGCTGTTCGCGGCCAACTTTCTACACATCAATGTGTGGCACCTATTGATGAACAGCGCCGCGCTGGTCAGTGTCGGGCCACGTGCCGAGTCGCTATTCGGTCGCGGCCGCTACGTCGGGCTGTACCTAGCATCCGGGCTGGGCGGCTCTGCTGCGTCCATTGCGCTGAACTTTCGCGAGCCCATCGTCAGTGCGGGAGCCTCTGGCGCGCTATGCGGCGCCATTGCGGCTGTCGCTGTGGCTGCATATCGCCAAGGAAGCGCAGCCCGAGGCGAGCTGTCCGCAATGTTGCTATGGCTGGGCGCCACGTTGATCTTCGGCGTACTGATCGGCGCGGACAATGCGGCCCACGTGGGAGGCATGCTCGTTGGCGGCGGCGTGGCACTTGCTATGCGTGGCGCGACGAGAGAGCCGGGCGGAGTGGGCGCGTCCGCGGTGGTCGTCGCCGCGACGCTGCTGTCCTTCGGTGGCGCGGCGTACCACCGGGAAAACAGTCGAACCGCCGCGGATCTGGTGAACCACGGCGTCGAGCTCGCGCGCGCCGGGGACGATGCCGGTGCGGCGCTCGCGTACCGCCGCGCCATTGCCCTGGAACCCCGGGACGCCATCGCGCATTACGATCTCGGTCTGGCCTTGAGCCGCTTGCAGCAGTTCCCCGAAGCTATCGAGCACCTCAGCCGCGCCGTCGCCCTTGCGCCCGAAGACGACTATCGCGGGGCGCTGAGTGGGGCGCATATCAATCATGGCGTGCAGTTGGCTCGAGCCGGTGACCGTGAAAAGGCGATCGAGGCTTACCGAGCAGCGCTCGCGGTGAACGAAGAGCAGCCCCAGGCGCACTACAACCTGGCGCTGGCGCAGCAGCAAATTGGCGACCGCACGGCAGCCATTGCTTCGTTCACGCGTGCGCTCGAGCTCGACGCTTCGGAACTGCACCGCGAAAGTTTGGCAGATGCGCTTGCCCGGGACGGCATGGAACTCATGACCGAGAAGAAGTACGTCGAGGCCGCGAAGCGTTTCTTGTCCGCGGAAAAGCATGAGCCCACAGATGCCGATCACCCCATGTATTTGGGGCTCAGTCTGATGCACGGGGGAAAGCTGGACGACGCCATCGTGGCCCTCAAACGCGCGGTGCGCCTGAGCGACAATCAGAGCACCCGCGCCGCATTGGCCGCAGCGTTGGAAAAGCGCCAGGCCACGCGAACGGACAGCGGCGATGTGAGTGGCGCTCTCGACGATGCCTTCGAGGAAGCAGTTTTGGGCATCGCGCCACCGGGCAGTGGGTTGCCCGGCAAACCGTTGCCCTAGTCAGCGGCGCTTCAGGCCCCGATCCAACTCGTCGGCGGCTTCGATCAGGGCAACCAGATCCATGCCGAGCTTTTCGGCTGCCTGGACGTCGACCATCGCGCCCTCTTCGAGCAGCAACGCACCGTAGTTGCGTGCTGACGGGCTCGCCCGATGCAATGCGTTCTTCACGTCGATGGCCTGATTGACGTTCTTCATCGCGGATTCCAAGATGCGCAGCACTCGCTCAGCGCGCGCTTGCCCGTCTTCTCTTGAGGGCTGCGCCATGCGGCGGCGCTTGGGCTCCGCGCTTTCTTCCGCAAACCCGTCTACGCCGGGAACGCTCCGAAGCCGTTCGAGCACGTCTTCGGCGTTCTCAAAGGGGTAACCACCAAGCGAAACCAGTCCGGCACCGGCGCGCTCCAGGAGGAACCGCAAGATCGAGACTTGCAAGCCACCTTCGCCGCTTATTTCGCCGGGGTCTTCGATAGAAAAACCGGATTGACAGGTGGCTAGCCGTTCGGCTGTGGCATCGTCGAGTTCCAGCTTGGACTTCTTGTAGGCCTTCTTGACGTCCTCCAGCGAGAGAACGTCTTCCATCGTCTCCATCTCGCCGTAGTCGTTCTCAGCGTCGGGGTTGTCGTCGAACCACGCGTCGAGAGCGTCCCCGCACGCGTACTCCAGGTCGAGCATTTCTTGTTCGGTGAGGGGACTGAGAAGCAAATAGGTGACGCTCATGAGGGGGCCCTCCCTAAGGCGACCGCGCCGGAAGGTCTAGGATTTTTTTGCCAGCAAATGCCGGCTTCTCGGCGGCGGCGGCGCTAGCGGTCGCTGTATTGCCGTAACCAGCGATCGTGGATGATCTGCAGGGGGACCGGGTTGAGGAACAGTCGCCGCTCCTTGCCGATGCGCCGGCTCAGAACGAGATCCGCCGCCCGCAGCACGCGCAGGTGTTTCATCACCGAAAAGCGCGAAAAAACGAAGCTTTCTGTCAGCGTATTCACGTTCAGACCGGGAGTTGCGCGGATCAGATCGAGCATGCGTCGGCGGTTGGGGTCCGCCAAGGCCCGGAACACCGCGTCGCTTGGATCCGGTACGAGCTCGGTCATCAGGTGACCAAAGGGTCACATATTTCGCCCCGGAAACAAAGGTGACCCTGGGGTCACATGTAATCCCCTGAGGATGCCTCCGCCGCTGCGGAGGCGAACGGCAGGGTCGGGGCCGCGCGCGGCGCGCGGTGTGCTCCGCCCTTCGCTCAACCCCAGCCGCGCAGGCGGCTTTCCTCTTTGCGATACAGCTCCAGCGCCTCGTCGACGATCACGATCGCCTCGTCCCGGGCCAGGGGCTCGCCGACGAGCACGTCGCGCGCTTCAAGCGCTTTGTAGTCGGTAAAAAAGCGTTGGATCTCCCGGGCGACATGCTTCGGCAAGTTGCCGATGTCGGTGATCTCCTCGAAGGCCGGATCATGGGCGTGTACCGCGAGCACCTTGTCGTCGGACTTGCCCGAATCGATCATGCGAAACACGCCGATCACTCGCCCGACGATGAGGCTCAAGGGCGCAACGGATTCGCTGCACAGCACCAAGATGTCGAGGGGATCGCCATCGTCACAATAGGAACGCGGGATGAATCCGTAGTTGGCTGGGTAGTGCACCGAGCTGTGCAGCACCCGATCCACCCGCAGCATGCCCGTCGGTTTGTCGAGCTCGTACTTGACCTTGGACCCGCTGGGAATTTCGATCACGGCGTTGACAGCGCCCTCCGGGGACTGCGGTCGACTCGGAAGTTCATGCCAAGCGTGCACCATGACCGGCGTCTACCACGGCGCTCTGAAAACCAAAACGTCCCGGCCGCCGGTCCCGGTCCGAGGGCGAGTGGCGTCGTCCGGTGTCAGAGCCAGCGAAAGAGCCTGGAGCCGGTGGCTGGGGCGAGTGCCGGCTGGGGGCCGACGCGGCGCGCCGCGGCCGTTTTCGTGACGGAGGCCAGCGATGGGCTAGCGCAACTTGAAGCGCACGGAGTAGCTGACAACGGTGGGGCCCTTGGGCGGTTTTTCGAACTCGACGGAAGCGAAAGCGGTTTTGACGCAGTCGCGGAAGGCGTTTCCCTTCATGCCGGTGCGGGGTTGGCGCAGTTCCGGCTTGCCGCCGTCGCGACCAATGAATAGGTCGACACCGAAGGTCCCCCCCTTCTCGGGATCTTCCACGTGCACATAGCATTTGCGCAGGTCCTCAAAGCGTTTCTCCACCGCGGCTTTGATCGGCGCTTTGGTCGCGTCGTCGTTGGGGCCGCCGCCGATGTGCAACCCCACGTTTTCGACGATCACCTCGGGCAAAGCGCCGACGACCGGGGCGGCGGGTGCATCCGCTGACGAGGCGGGCGACGCAGGCGCGGTCGGCGCGCCTGCGGGAGGCGGGCTCGCGCTGTCTCCGGCAGCCGTGCCCGCGGGCGGCGCAGGCGGCGACGTTGTGGGATCGGGAACAGGTGCTGGCGGCGCAAAGACCAACGCAGCGCCGGGCGACAGGGTCGCCGCGGCCTCCTCTGCCGTCAGCTCGCGGCCGTCCGCCATGCGAATGCGCCCGTCCGGCAGCAGCGTTGCTGCGGGCGCCGCCGGGGGCGCTGCGGCAGGTCGATCGGGGCATTTGGGCGCACACGCCACGGCGCAGAGGACAAAAGCCAATTGGATCGCACGCTTGCAAGCCATGACCGCTCAATACCGCGATCGCGCCCGAATGCAAAACCCGCCGGCGGCGCTCGCGACTTCCCGACGCGGCTGTGGCACAAGCGTGAGTGGTGAACGTCTCGTTTTGGATCGCCGTATCTGCTGCCCTGCTCGCTTGCGGCTGTGAGCAGAAGCCGAAGCCGTCAGCTTCCAGCGCGACGCCAAGCGCGACACCCTCACCGGCGCCGTCCACCACCGCCAGCGCGACGCCAACGGCGAGTTCTGAGGAGCGCGATGAGGTGCCAGTCACTGTGGATGCAGGGGGCGATCTTTCTGAGCTGGCCAATGTAGGGCCGGGAGGACCCATCGCAGCGAGCGCCGGCGGCGTGGTGTTCATCACCAAGGACGATCGTGTATCGCTAGCGCCTCTCGGCAAGAAGCCCGGCAGCTTCGCAGCCACCAAAGAAGCCAAAGACCAGTTCACGATTGCCCGTGGTCCTAGCGTGGCCGGCGACCACGCTTATTGGATCTCTTCGGGCCGACTGGTGCGGCGCAAGTTGACGGGCGGCGCTCTAGAAGTCTTGGCACAGGGTGCCCGCAGCGGCACTCGAGTCACGGCGCTCCCAAAGAGCGACAAACGCCCGGCCGCGGTTGCCTACGTAGGCGCCGGAATCACGGCGGACGCACGCGGGGCGGCGTACCTATGGGTCGAAGGCAGCGAGCCCGTCGTCGTGTCGCCCGAGGGCAGTGCTGCAAGCAGCGTCTCTCTGGCGGCCACCGAGGATGCGCTATTCGTCGCGGCTCTCGAAGGACGTACGGGCATGACACCGGTGCACGTGCGGGAGGTCACGCTGAGGGACGGCAAACCCAAGCTCGAAGAAGACGTCGTCGTTTGGATCGGCGGCCCGGCACAATCCCTGACGGAAGTAACGGCAACCAGTGTGGAAGGTGAGCTACATGCCCTCATCCCGCTGGAACGCGACATCACGCGCTTCGGCTTGGCCGGCGTGCGCGTCGGCGCCGTCCCAAAAATGGGCGCCCCGGTCGTGTGGCGACCCTACCCAAACGGCCTCGATCCCGCGCCCGTCGCGGTGAGCAGCGGCTGCGGCAGAAGCTATGTCGTATACGCACGGCCGGCTGAGGCGCGGCCACGCTCGCCCCAGGAGCTTCACATCGCAAAACTGACCGCGTCCGGGCTGGGCCCGAGCAGTGTCCTTGCGCGTGCGAGCGCCTTTGCAAATGTGTCGGCCGCGGAGTCTCCCCACGGCGTGCTGGTTGCGTACGTGGCGGACTTTCGAAGCTGGGCGCGAGTATACAGCTGCGAAGCCGTCAAACGCTGATATAACGCTCGGGATTTTGCGTTCGCGTCCCATTCCTAAGAAGCCGCGCGCGCACGAGGGAGGAACCGTAGCCATGCTCGATCAAGTCGTCTCGCCCACCCGTCCAGCGAAGCCAATATTCCCCGACGCGGCAACGCTGCCGGAGATGTTCATGAAGCGTGCAGAGCGCAGCGCCGACGCACTGGCCTTCAAGGTGAAAGAGGGCGGCAACTGGCAGGAAATGACGTGGCAAGCGTTCTATGACCAGGCAGCGAGTCTCGCGACTTGGTTCATGGATCACGGCCTCGTCGCTGGCGACAAGATCACCGTCGTGGGCAGTACGCGCCCGGAGTGGTGTGTCTCGGATTTTGGCGGACTGCTTGCTGGCGCCGTAACCGTCGGCGCCTACCCCACGCTCACCCCAGAACAACTCGCCTACATCCTTGACCACTCCGACTCGCGCTTTGCGATCGTGGAAGACTTCGAGCAGCTTCAAAAGATCATCGACGAGAAATCGAAGCTGCCCAAGCTCGAGAAGGTCATCCTCTGGAACACCAAAGGTCAGGAAGAGGAGCTCGCTGCCCTGGACTGGGTCGTGCCGCTGCAGGACGCGCTAAAGACGAAGGCGAACAAAAAGCGCATCGAAGAGCGCGTGACGGAAGTGCAGGCCAGCGCAACGGCCATCATTGTGTACACCAGTGGCACCACCGGCCCGCCCAAGGGCGCGATGATCAGCCATGACAACATCGCCACGGTTCTGTCGCATCCCGCGATCATGGACTTCGACGAGGACGACATCACGCTGTCGTTTCTGCCCATGGCGCACGTCGCAGAGCGCGTGTTGGCGTTCTATGGTCGCATCAACTACGGCACTGCCACGGCCTATGCCACCAGCATTCCCGCGGTGCTTGAAGAGGTCAAAGAGGTACGCCCCACGATCTTCGGCAGCGTGCCGCGCATCTTCGAGAAGGCGTACGCGCGCATTCAGGGAGAAGTCGGCAAAGCGTCGCCAGGCAAGCAGAAGGTATTCCGCTGGGCGGAATCTACCGGGCATGCCGTGGTGGAGCGCTGGCAGCGCGGCGAGGACATCCCGTTTCTGCTCGGGCTGCAGTACAAGCTCGCTGACCGCATGGTGTTTTCCAAGCTGCGCGGCGTATTCGGCGGCCGGGTGAAGTTCTTCATCACGGGCGCAGCGCCCATTCCCAAACAGATCTTGCAGTTCTTCTGGGCGGCTGGCTTCCCCATCTACGAGGTTTACGGCATGACCGAGGCGACCGTGGTCAGCCATGCGAACAAACCCGGTCAGGTGCGCCTTGGCTCCGTGGGCAAGAACTTGCCCTTCGTCGAGGAAAAACTTGCGGAGGACGGCGAGATTCTGGTGCGCGGCAAGACCGTGTTCCAAGGCTACTACAAGAGCGAAGAGGCAACCAAAGAGACCGTGGACGATGAGGGCTGGCTGCACACTGGCGACATCGGCAAGCGGGACGCGGACGGCTACCTCTATATCGTCGATCGCAAGAAGCACATCATCATCACCGCCGGCGGCAAGAACCTGACTCCGGCGAACATCGAAAACGAAATCAAGACGCAAGACCCGATGATCAGCCAGGTGCATGCCCATGGCGATCGCCGCGCGTTCGTCACAGCAATGGTGACGATTAGCCCCATGGAGGCCATCGAATACGCGAAGGAGCGCGGCCTCACGACAGACGAGGGCGCCATCGAACGCATGAAGCGCGCGCTGATGGAAAACCCCCTGGCACAGCCGGAGGGACTGCTTGAGCTGATGAAGAAAGTGACCGCTGAGGATGCACTGAAGAAACGCATTGCGAAAGCCATTCGCGCGGGCAACGAGAAGCTTTCGCGGGTTGAGCAAGTCAAACGTGTCTTCATCCTGGAACGCGAACTGTCCTTGGACGAAGACGAGATCACGCCGACGCTCAAAGCCAAGCGCAAGAACATCGAAAAGAAGTTTGCGTCGCAGTTCGATCGGCTATACGAGGACGCCGCATTTGGCATCGTCGTAATGGATCAATGAAGTGAAGACCGAAAGCACGCACGCAAGGCCCCGAAACTCCAAGTCCCGCGCCAAGGCGGCGCGCGCCGGCGCAAGAAACGGCGCGGCCCGCTCCAGCGCGAAAAACGGCGCGGCCCGCGCCGCTGCGAAGAACGGCGTCAGCGCAAAAAACGGCGCAGCCGCAAAGAACGGCAATGCCTCAAGCCGAGCCGGCGCTAAAAAGAAGCCGGCCCCCGCGCCGAAGTCGCCGCGTGCCCGGGTGCAGGCAGTCGCCAAGAAGCGCGTAAAACGCGCACCCAAAGCAGCGCCGTTCACGGCGAAGACGGCCGACAAACACGTGCTGTACCAAATGAGCGTGCAAGACGCAGCGGTCGAAGTCGACTTCATCGCCGGCGCTTTTTCGAAGTTTCGCAAGCGCAAGGCGCTCTCGCTCCGGGAAGACTTTTGCGGCACCGCGCTGATCTGCAGCCATTGGGTCAAGTCCGACCCAAAGCGCACGGCAACCGGTATCGACATCGACTCAAAGGTGCTCGCTTGGGGCAAGGCCAACAATATCGCGCCCTTGGCAGTGGATCAGGGGCGCGTCCAGCTGCTGCAACAGGACGTGCGCGGCAAAATCCACAGCAAAGTCGACGCCGTCTGCGCCTTCAACTTCAGCTACTGGATCTTCACGACCCGGGATTCGATGCGGGAGTACTTCAAAAAGGTACGCGCCGGCCTGGTCAAGGACGGGATCTTCTGCCTGGACAGCTACGGCGGCTGGGAAGCGATGGAGCCCATGCTGGAACAGCGCAACATCAAGCGCAAGTTCACCTACGTTTGGGACCAAGACCTCCTCGACCCCATCACGCACAAGGTCGTCAACTACATTCACTTCGAGTTCAACGACGGCACAAAACTAAACAAGGCCTTCCGCTACGAGTGGCGCTACTGGAGCTTGCCAGAGCTGCAAGAGCTGCTGCTTGAGGCAGGCTTCAAGAGCGTGCACGTGTACTGGGATCAGTCCGACGACGACGACGACGAGGACTACCGTCCGACTCTACGCGCCGAAAACCAACCCGGTTGGCTCGCGTACTTGGTCGCGCTCAACTGACGCGCACGCGCGCACGCGCGCACGCGCGACATCGGCGCGCGACATCGGCGCGCGGGCTGAGGCAGCGCGCCTGCACCGCACGTTCCGCGCTGCGACTTGACCAACGTCACCGGCGGTGCGTAAATTAGGTTGGGAGATGGAATACATGCGCAGCTCGCTAGTTTGTTTGGTGCTCAGCCTACCCCTCGCAGCTGGCTGCGGCGGAGACGATGAACGCCAATTCAGCAACACTGGCGGCGCGGGGGCGGGCGCGACGGGCGGTAGCAGCGCGACCGGTGGCGGTGGCTCCGGTGGTGGCGCGGGCGGCGGCGGGACCGCGGGCAGCAGCGGCAGCGCGGGAACCGGCGCGGTGGCGGGAGCAAGCGGAAGCGCAGGAACTTCAGGAACGGGCGGGACCGCGGGCAGCAGCGGCAGCGCGGGCGCCGGCGGCGCATGCGGCAATGGCAAGAGCTGCATTCCGACCACCCCGGCGGGCTGGAGCGGACCCGTTACCGTGGGCAAAGGCGCGACGGCACCGCCAGGCTGCCCGGCGACATCCTACGGCACGTCCGTCGCGACGCTCAAAGACACCTTCGTGCCGGGCGCTGCAAGCTGCACGTGCAACTGCGGTTCGACCACCGTCACCTGCGGAAATGTGTCGTATTGGGACTACACGTCCAATTCGTGTGGAGGCCTCTCATCATTCGTCGAAAACATCACGCCGGTCAGCCAGTGTAAGGTGACCAACAACGCCTTGGACAAACAGGTCCGGGTGAGCGGTTCGGCTAGCTGCCTGGGCGAGACAGTCACCAAGACCCTGCCCACGCCAACGTGGACTTCTCAGGTACGGCTATGCGGCGGAGCCACGGATTCAGGCGGCTGCGGCTCGGGCCAGGCGTGCATTGAGGACGCGCCCAGCGGTTTTGCGGGAGTGTGCGTATTTCGCGTGGGTGATTTCCCCTGCCCCAGCGGCTACCCCAACCGCAGCGTGTACTACGAGGACTTCACGGACACGCGCGACTGCACCGGTTGCAGCTGCGCCCCCAGTGGCTGGAACTGCAACACCAACTTGACTCGCTATCAGAGTTCGAACTGCACCGGAACCGCCGGGTCCAACGTCGTCGTCAGCACGTCGTCGCCCAAGTGCACCCACAACTTGTCCATGACGTCGTTCAAGGTGAGCGCGGTCACCAAGACTGCCGGCGCCTGCGGTGTGACGTCGAATACCAGCCTGACGGGTGCCGCTGCAGCGACGAAACCCCAGACGGTCTGCTGCCGCTAGCGCGGGCCGCCGACAGTACCGAGTCGCGAGCAACGATCGCGCGGCTTGCTAGCTTCTGCCTTCGCGATGCGCGAGGTCAACTGCAGGGCACCGCCAGCTCACTGCGGTCTTGGTACAGCTTGAAGAAGAGTTCCGCCACAGTCTTCGGTTCGATGGTTGCCTGCCCAGAATCGAAGGCAGTGCCCTTGACCATGCCAAGCACCGTGACCTCGCCCACGTAAACGCCCTTTTCCGCCAGCGCGCGATTCAGGATCCGCACGAGCTTGTGCTGGGCCGCCTTCATCACGCCCAAGCCCATGGCGCCGAATTGCACGATCATCTTATCGACGTTGATGTCGTACATGGAAAACCCCCCACCCGTGACCAAGATGGCCGCGTCAGGCTGACCCCTCATGCCAGGCAACGCCGCTTGGGTCGCCGCAACCAAGCCCTCCACGCCCACCGCGAGCACGTTGCGCAGCTCCTGCGGCTTGCTCGTGAGCAGATCCCCCGCCGCGCCGACGTATGCGTTCCAGTGCACGACGGTGACGGCGCCAAAGGCCTTTTCGATCTCACCAAATAGCGCCTGCACCTTCGCCGGCTCTCCCAGGTCCCCGGGAAAGGCTCGCGCCTGGATGCCGTCGGCTTCGAGGCTCTTGGCCGCGGCGCTCAACTTGTCCGCGCTGCGCGCCACGAGGGCGACCTGAAAACCCGCCCGGCCGAACTTCTGCGCTACCGCATGACTGATGCCGGGCCCGTGCCCACAAATCACGATCGTCTTTGCCATGCTTGGGGGAGTAGCACGGCGCCCCGCCCGTCTGCCGCCCCCTTCGAATTCCCGCATATTTCGGTGAGATTTGCATTCTGTAAATACAGAATGTATAGAAAAGCCATGAGCCCGGAAGACGAGCGAAGCTTCTTTCGCGACGACCGCAGTCGCCAGGCATTTCGCCGCAAGATGCTCGACGAAATCCCCACTTGGTACTCCCCTTGGGTGCATCTGTGCGGCACCGTGGGCATCGGCGTGGCCGCCATTGTTTGTTCGGCGGTCTTCATCCAGGACCTGACGGCGCTGCAACTCCTCACGATCCCGCTCGTACTTGCGCTGTCGAACCTAGGCGAGTGGCATGCGCACCGTCACTTGCTGCATCGGCGTTGGAAACCCATGGCGGTGCTGTACGACCGACATACGCCGGAACACCACCGGGTCTACCGCCATCGCGACATGGCCGTCACTGAGTGGCGCGAGTTGCGCCTGGTGCTGATCCCGGCCATGGGCGTGTTCGGGATCGTGCTGGCGGCTGCACCTGCCGCAGCACTCGCCGGATACTTGCTCGGCCCCAACGTGGGTTGGCTGTTCCTCGCTTCCGCCGCCGCGTACGTCGTGTGCTACGAGGTCACGCACCTTTGCTACCACCTCCCCGAAGACAGCTTCATTGGTCGCCGCGCTTTTATTCGCTTCATGCGTGAACACCATGCGCGACATCACGACCCGCGCTTGATGCAAAAGTGGAACTTCAACGTGACCGTACCCTTCGGGGACTGGCTCTTCGGCAGTATCGCCTCCCAAGCGCTGATCGACAGCTTGACGCCGGATCGCCCCGCAGCAGAGCCAAGCGCGCCGGCGGCGTCTAGTAGCGAGGTCGCAGACGCCGCGTAGCGAACCTTCGAGAAACCTGGCTCGCGGCGCGGCGGCGCAACGTCGAGCAATTCGTCGCAGTCCCGGCTCCGAGATACTGCCCGCCAGGGGGAGGTTTGCGGCCTTCCAACCCGCATTGAGCGCCCGCTCAGAGCCAAATAACGGCTTCGTGGAGCGTACAGCGGGGTAGCCAAGCGGGAGGGCAGCGCAGATACTGCCGCGCAACATGAGCGAAGCAGCCATCGCAGCGCGCAAGGGCCATCCCACAGGTCTTTGGGTGCTGTTTGTCACCGAGATGTGGGAGCGCTTCAGCTACTACGGGATGCGCGCCCTGTTGGTGTTCTACTTGACCGCCAAGATCGACGCCGACAACCCCGGACTGGGGTGGAGCACCGACGGCGCGGGCAAGCTGTATGGCCTCTACACCATGAGCGTGTATCTGACGCCCGTGGTGGGCGGATGGCTCGCAGATCGTTTCTTGGGTACCCACCGCTCCATGATGGTCGGCGGCTGGATCATCGCGGCGGGTCACTTCACCCTCGCACTGACTGAGCTGCTCGGCCACGGCACTGTCGGCACCGCCACGTTCATGCTGGGGCTCTTCTTGATCGTGATCGGAACGGGGTTCTTCAAACCCTGTGTCTCCGTGATGGTGGGACAGCTCTACAGCGAAGACGATCCGCGTCGGGACTCCGCTTTCACGATCTTCTATATGGGCATCAACGTCGGCGCGTTTATGAGTGGGATCGGTGCCGGCACCTTGGGCGAAAAGGTCGGCTGGCATTGGGGCTTCGGCTCCGCCGGTGTCGGCATGGTGCTCGGATTGCTCATCTATCAGTTCCTCCGCCCGCGCTACCTGGGGGCCATTGGCCTGTCTCCCAAGGAGGCCTTGGCGCACCGCGAAGCCAGCACGGCCGCGGAGCCCGAAGAGCTGGTGTGCAAGAAATGCCATCTGATGCTCGGCGAGCTGGCCGAAGGCGAGAAGTGCCCGGATTGCGGCGACACCGAGCGCACCATGATGAAGACCAGTGAGCTCATCTCGCGGCCCATGAGCCGGGTGAACTGGCAGCGCATGGGGGTGATCCTGGTGCTGGCGGTGTTCGTGATCTTCTTCTGGGCCGCCTTCGAGCAGGCGGGCAGCAGCATGAACGTCTTCGCGAAAGAGAGCACGGACCGCTTCGTCTTCGGCTTCGAGTTCCCCGCAACCTGGTACCAATCGGTGAACCCAGCGGTGATCGTGCTGTTCGCACCGGTGTTTGCCTGGCTCTGGACCTGGCTGGACGCGCGCAAGCTACACCCGCGCACGCCTACCAAGTTCGGGCTTGGCCTGATCCTTCTGGCCACGGGCTTCGTGTTTATGGTGATCGCCGGCTTGAAGGTCCAGGACGGCGGCAAAGCTGCCGCGTACTGGCTGCTCTTGGCGTATACCTTCCACACCTTTGGGGAGCTGTGTCTGTCGCCCGTGGGCCTGTCGATGGTGACGAAGCTCGCGCCGATCAAGATCCGCTCCTTGATGATGGGCGTGTGGTTCACGTCGAACGCCGTTTCCAACTTGGTCGCCGGGCTGCTCTTCGCCTATTCGGCGAAGATCGAGCAGGGCATGATGTTCACGCTGCTCGGTGGCAAGGCGGACTTCTACCTGGTGCTCGTACTGGCACCGCTGACCGCCGGTGTGATCGTGCTACTGCTCTCACCCACGCTAAAACGCTGGATGCACGGGCTTCACTGAAGCTCAGTGGGAAAACCCGCTGCTGCCGATGAACTCGCGCAGGATGGACGTGGGCGGCACGTGGTCAGGGTAAATCGTGACGAATCGGTCCAGTAGCCCGAGCAAGCGAAACGCTGTCGCGTAGCTCGGGTCGTCTTGGGGGACTTCCAGAAGGTAGCGCTCGGCAAAGACCTTGAGCACGCTGAGTTCGTAAATCAGCGACGAATCGAAGACCGCGTCGGCGAAGTGCTGGTAGGGGAAGATGTGTTTGCGTTCGCCGTGGCGTACGCTGGCCCAGCGCGCCAAGTTCATGGCAGCAGTGGCACCGCGGGTGTGGCGATCCCGCACAATGCGTCGCAGTAACCGCACGTCGCTGGCGTGGACCCGGGACAGCCGGTCAAAGGGCAGTTGAGCCAAGGGGCAGGCGAACACTCGGAACACGCTGGCCTCGGGCAAGCGCTCCAGCAACCTCGGATTGATGCCGTGGATGCCTTCAAGGAGCAGCAGATTGCGCGGCCCAAGGGTGAGTTCCGGGCCGCCCGCCGGATCGCCGGCACCGCGAGCAAAGTCGTAACGCGCGGTGCGCACCAACTTCCCTTCCAGCAGCTTCGCCAGGTGATCCTGCAAGAGATCGACCCGCAGGGCTTCCACGGCTTCGTAGTCGAACTCACCGTGCTCGTCCCGCGGCGTGTCTTCGCGGTCGACGTAGTAGTCGTCCAGGCTCAGCCCTACGGGATGGATCCCGTTTACCTGGAGCTGAACGGCCAGCCTGCGAATGAACGTGGTCTTTCCCGAAGACGACGGGCCGGCCACGCAGATCACGCGCACCCCATTGCCGCGCGATTGGATCTCGTCGGCAATGCGGCCAATGCTCTTCTCCTGAAAGCCTTCGCTGACGCGGATCAGCTGAGAAACGTCGCCGCGGATGCACGCCTGATTGAAGCTCCCGATGCTCGTGATGCCCAGGGTGTCCAGCCAGCGGTCCTGATCCCGAGTCATGGCGTGGGTCTGCCGGGAGACGTCGCGAGCCTGCTGCACTTGGTCTTCGGAAATGCTCGGGCGGATGGAGCGCACGGCGTCGCCGTCGCGCTCCATCATCGCTTTGCCGTACACCATCAACAGGCCGTCCATGTCGGGGAGCACCGCCAGATTGCGGCCCAAAAGCTCCGTGCGCGGGAGCAGCGGCCCCAAGCGCAGGGCGTACACCTTGCCGTAGGACACCATGGGCACCGCGGGCTCCCGCCAGGTGTCCAGCAGCCGCGCGACGTCACTCCAACCCACGCTGGCGAAGTACGCCCGCGCTTCAGCGACGGTCCACAGTTCCTCACGTAGCGGTAGATTCTCCCGCACCAAAAGCGCCAACTGGCGCTCCAGGGCCTGCGCCAGCCGAGGAATGTCGCTGGCCGTTCCCTCCAACAGGCGAACGCGCTGTGCGAAGCCCACGGAGTTGCTCATGGTCAGCCCCAGCGCCGGATCCACTCGGGCGGCGGCTTCGAACAAAAGCAGCGCCTGGCTGCGACGGTAGACACGCTGACCTTCCAGGTGGCTCAGTGGCAACGGCTCGACCAGGCCGTCGGAAGACAGCGGCGTGTTCAGGGACACCGCTTTGCGATCCACAAGCGCCGCGACGACCAGGTCGTCACCCATGGTATTTCCCAAAAGCGCGCCGACCGGTGTTCCGGTGGCGACGCGGGTCGGCACGCCTGCCACCAGAACATGCACGCTGGCGCGACGCGGCAAGGAGCGCTCCTTCAGCAGCGCGCTGACGCTATCGGTCATCTCCACCAGGCGGTCGGCGACGCCGTCGAAGAGCGCCTGCACGACCCGCAGCGCCAACCCAGGCCGCTGTTGCACCAGCGCTGCGTAGCGCTGTTCGCTCATCACTGCCAAGCGCAAGTCCGTGCGTGCGGTGATGGTGGCCGCGCGGGGTCGAGCGGCCACCAGCGCCAGCTCGCCAAAGTGTTGCCCACGGCGCACATCGCCGACGGCCAAACCCCGCCGCGTGATTACAGCCTTGCCGCTCAGCACGAAGTACATTGCGCGATCTTCGTCGTCTTCGGACAGCACGACTGCTCCAGCGGCGTATGCAACCTCCTCCAAGAAGTCCGCAAGCTGCGCCCGGTCCACGGCGCTGAGCTGCGAGAGTACCGGATCGCCGGCCGCTTCGAGATCATGGGCCGCGGGAGGCAGGCTGGACGGGCGGAGCGGGGTCGTCACGACCGAGTGCTAGCGCCGCCGGGAGCCAGACGAAACCCTGAAACCAGCCTGCGCAGTCGGGGACGTTTGGCGAAACCGCCCGGACGCCACGGCTCGCCGGGCCTTTGCGTGCCCCAGCCACCTGGCAGTTTGTGCGCTTGAAACCGCGCTGGGTCCCGCATACGACCGATACGCGCGTCAGCGCCAAAGGAGGTTCGTCGCCATGGGTCGCAAAGTGTTTGTCGTGGGTGTGGGCATGACCAAGTTCGAGAAGCCGGGCGCGCGTGACTGGGACTACCCGCAGATGGTCAAAGAGGCGGGCGAAGCCGCCCTCAAAGACGCGGGCATCGCTTACTCGGAGATCCAGCAGGCCGTCGCCGGCTACTGCTACGGCGAGAGCACGAGCGGGGAGCGCGCCATCTACGAGTTGGGTCTCACCGGCATTCCCATCTACAACGTGAACAACAACTGCTCCACGGGTTCGACGGCGCTGTTTTTAGCCAAGCAGTTGGTCGAAGGCGGACTGACCGAAGCCGCCCTCGCGGTGGGT
Source organism: uncultured Myxococcales bacterium (assembly GCA_937872925.1). GTDB lineage: Bacteria > Myxococcota_A > Polyangia > Polyangiales > Polyangiaceae > JACKEA01. Next base: position 59,935 of record CALMUT010000161.1, read on the forward strand.
TTCGAGAAGATGGAAAAGGGATCTTTGGGTGCCAAGTACATGGACCGCACGAACCCCCTCGACAAACACATGATGACGATGATGGAGCTGCGAGAGTTCGCGCCGGCGCCCCCCGCGCCGCAGATTTTCGGCAATGCGGGTCGCGAACACATGGAGAAGTACGGCTCCACCAAGGAGCAGTTCGCCAAGGTGAGTCTAAAGAACCACAAACATTCGGTGAACAATCCGTATTCTCAGTTCCGAGACGAATACTCCCTGGACGACATCTTGAACTCGAAGATGGTCTACGAGCCGCTGACCAAGCTGCAGTGCTGTCCGACTTCCGAAGGCGCAGGCGCGGCGGTAGTCGTGAGCGAAGATTTCGTGAAAAAGCACGGCCTAGAGAAGCAAGCCGTGGAGATCGCCGGCATGGCCATGGCGACGGACTTCCAGAGCACCTTCGACGAAAAGAGCTGCATCAAGCTGGTCGGCTTCGACATGACGCAAAAAGCGGCGCGGCAAGCCTATGAGCAGAGCGGCCTCGGCCCCGAAGACATGCAGGTCGTTGAGCTACACGACTGCTTCAGCACGAATGAGCTCCTGACCTACGAGGCCCTCGGGCTTGCGGAGGCGGGCAAAGGCGGCGACTTGATCGACTCTGGCGCCGTCACCTACGGCGGCAGGTGGGTGGTGAATCCGTCTGGCGGGCTCATCTCCAAGGGGCACCCCCTCGGTGCCACCGGGCTCGCGCAGTGTGCGGAGCTGTGCTGGCAGCTGCGAGGCCTCTCGGAAAAGCGCCAGGTGCCGGATGTAAAAGCCGCTCTACAGCACAACCTGGGCCTCGGCGGCGCGGCCGTGGTGACGGTATACCGTCGGGCGCAAGCGTAAGCTTTCGCTGCGAAGTGCGTTCTGCTCGAAGGAGTTCCAGCAATGATGCGAAAAATCACGTACGTGGGCGTGGCCTTGGTGTGTCTTGGCTGCTCCAAGCGCGCAGAGGACGAGAGCGTGAAGTCGGCAAGCACGCCCGTCGCACCAGCCCAGGAGTCGGAACCCGGCGGCGTGGAGCAGCCCATGGCTCCCGGCGCATCGCCGCCACCTGCGGCGGCGGCTCCAGAGTCACCTGCCGACGAAGAAGCGCCCGCCAGCACCAAGAAGAGCGCGGAGAAGTCGAAAAAAGACGGCTTGGCCGCGGAGCAAGGCGCGGAGTTCAGTAGCATCGCCCAGGCCGAAGCCGCCTTGAATGAAAAGAGCGCGCAACTAACCAAGTTGCTGGGTGGGGCAAAGGCTCAAGCCTTGGCCACCGGGGACAAACGCTGCGACGACGCCTGCCTCGCCTTCGCGTCCCTGAAACGCGCAGCAGATGCCATTTGCAGGCTAGCTGGCGATGGTGACGCACGGTGCACTCGGGCCAAGCGTATCGTCGACGACAACGAGACCAAGCTGAAAGCTTGTTCCTGCGAGGAATGAAGGGGCGGGTGTAGATCCGCCGGGGACCCAAGCTGCGGGCGAGCCGCGGGGTTCCATGCATATGACGAAACGGACGTTCTTTCGACGACTGCATCTGGCGGCCTTTTCTATGGCGCTCGTGACCCTGGCGGGCGCGGCCAGCGCCGATGTCAAGCGAAGCCAGCGCACCAAAGATGGCGATTTTCACGAGTTTGGCGACGATTTGCTCAACAGCGACGTTGCCTTCCCGCGCGGGGGTTCCATCGTGGTGCGCCCGCCGCCCATGCGCTCGCTCCTGATCCGGCCGCGGGCGAACTTCGTCCCTGAGATGCTCAAGAGCATCGAGAATATCTAGGGCGTGCGCCAGCGCGGGCTTTCTTCGGCCCCTTGCGTGAGACAAGATCCGCGGAGTGGATGCCACGAAGCTCGCACCG
>CALMUT010000162.1 GCA_937872925.1 uncultured Myxococcales bacterium
TTGGCGGTTACAGCGAGACGTGCGCGTCGAGCGCATACGGCTCACCCGCTGTGCCCTGGGGGGTGCTGCCGTACCCGTCCTTCAATGCGTGGGTGAATGGACTCACTGCCACCGGCTACACGCCGAGCGTCCCGGGGCTACAAGGCGCCGTGGATGCGTGTAAGGCGCGTATCGCGGCGCAGCCAACGCACAAGTGCGTGGTCGTATTTGTCACAGACGGCAATCCCGAGGGCAACTGTCCTCCCACAGGAAGCTCCGCCCAGACACCCCTTGGCAACATCGCCGCGGGTGCATTTGCCGCGGGCATTCCCGTGTTTGCCATTGGCTTTCCAGGCCTGCCGGCTTTGGGCCAGGGCATCATCAACCACGTTGCATCCCAGGGTGGCACCGGCAGCGCATTCATCATCAGCGGTGGCAACATCGGCCAGCAATTCACCGCGCAACTCCAGGCCATTCAGAGCAAGACCTTGGGCTGTGAATACCTGATGCCCACCACCACTCAAGGCACGATCGATCCCAACAAAGTTCAGGTAGATTTCGTTTCTGGCGGTGGCAACCCGCAGACCATTGGGAAAGTCGCAAACGCTGCGGCCTGTGGGCCAAGCGGTGGTTGGTATTACGACAATCCCGCGAATCCAAAGCTGATCAAACTCTGCCCCAGCACCTGCACGGCAGTGCAATCGGACCCGAAGGGCAAGGTCGAGATCAACCTAGGCTGCTTGGGATCTTGAGCCCGAGGTCGAGCGCGCAGCCTGGCTATGCCGCGGCGCGGCGAAGTTCCATACGCTCGGCGATGCGTGTGGCGAGCGCCATGATCGTGATCTGCGGATTCACGCCGATCGCCGTCGGGAACAGGCTAGCGTCGGCCACGTAGCAGCCTGGCAAATCCCAGAGTTGTCCGTCTAGGCCGACGACGGAGTCCTCCGGCCTGGAGCCCATGCGCGCTGTGCCCATCAAGTGAGGCGTGAACAGCTCAAGGGTGGAAGGGCTGGTTTGCAGCCGGTCGATCTGTTTCAGGTCGTCCATGCTCTTGGCGCTGGGCTGATTGAAGAATGGGAGCAGGACCTCTTCGGCCCCCATATTGAAGTGCATCTCCGCCAGCAGCTTGACCCCGCGCAAGAAGCGGCGGTGGTCGAGGGGTTGGATGTCGTAGCGCACCAACGGCAGGCCGAGCGGACCGCGGCGCACGCTGCCCGTGGACGAGTCCTCTACCAACACGCCGCTGAGTACCATTTGGTTGAAGCGCTGCATGATCTCGAAAGCGCGCGCGCCGTGAAAGGGCAGGTACGCCGCGATCACTCCAGGCGCGACGAAGTTCTCCGCCATCAGGATCCCGTCCTCGTGGAAATGTCGGATTTGCGTGTTCTGACTCACCCCCTGCCAGCCCATGACGTCGTGGGGGTAGATTGCCAGCACCTTGGCGTTGGGGTGACACAAGAAATTCTTGCCCAGAAGGCCGCTCGGCCGCCCCAGGCGATGGCGTTGTAGCAAAAGTGGAGTTTGCACGGCTCCGCAAGAGACGATCACGGCGCGGGCCCGCACCACCACTTTGTGTCCGGGGCGACGCGTGATCGGGTCGACGCTTCGGCCTTCGATACCAACGGCACGGCCCCCGCGAATCAGTAGGCGTTCGACGCGTACGTCGGTCAGACAATCCGCGCCCGCGCGAAACGCCCGGGGTAGATAGCTGACCAAGGTGGACTGTTTGGCCCCGGTGGGGCAGCCCAGAGCGCAGTTGTTCGCTCCAACACAGGCGGCTTGGTTGCGCTGGTTGACGGTGTAGGACCAGCCCATCTTCTCGGCGCCACGTTGCATGATGCGGCTGTCTTCGCCCACGCTCTTTGGGTGTTGGTGTGCAACGGAGACGGCACGCTCTACGCGCTCGTACACGCTATCCATACCGCGCGGGCCTAGTTCAGGCGCGCCCATGCTCTGCGCCCATTCATCCAGCACACGCTCTGGAGCGCGATACGCCATGCCGCCGTTGATGACAGTGCTGCCACCCACCGCGCGGCCTTCGACGTAAGGGATCGGCGGGTTTCCAAAGATGACCGTCGCTGCAGCGTCTCGGTACAGGCGCGGGATGCTCTGGGAAGTGTACGGATTGAAGCTTTCCGTGGGCGTGTAGCTGCCCTCTTCTACGAATACGACGTGGGCGCCGGCCTCCGCCAACTCCGTGCCGACCGCGCCGCCGCCTGCGCCCGTTCCGACCACGACGACGTCTGCCGTGTACTCGGCGACGGGCGCATAGTCCTTATGCGACAGGATCACGACGCCGTCCCCAGGGCTGGTGGCGGTATGGAGCCCGTCTGTTTGGGCAATGGCGGCTGCAGGGAGTGGCGGGGCGGTTTCGGCGACAGCAGTTCGTCCCGTAAAGCGATGCGGTCGCGCATGAATGCCACCGGGCGGTAGCCGATGGCTCTATGCACTTCATCCTGATCGAAATAGGCAGAGAGCACGACGCCGCGCATCGCCACCACGAGCAAGCGCAAGAACGCGAAGCGCCCGTGCACCATTTCCGAAAGCAACGTAGAGGCCTGAGCCTGCGGCAGGCGGTGCAACCGGCTCGGGGCCACGAAGAGAAACAGCGGCGCGAAATCTAGAATCAAAATGCTCAGCCACAGCCCTCGCGCAGAAATGGGGAGCATATACGGCATCCAATTGCGCACGACGCTTTCGACTTCGTCCAGGATGGCATCCGAACTCGGCGCCGGCGGCGGCGGCATCAAGCAGCGGATGATCGCCCGGAACACTCGGCGCGTGTATGAGCCCATGGCGTAGGGCGCCGCCTCCTGAAAGCCGTCTGCACTGCGACGCGCTAGGCGCGTTGCGGGGACTAGATCCGAACGGTGCGTTGACGGCGGGAAGGGGCGCGGTGGGGTCATGGCTTTTCCGGTTTCTTGGGCTTTTTGCTAGCCTGTTGTTGTTTCTTCTCGTGTTCCGAACGGTGCGCCAGCACGGCTTCGAGGGCCTTGATGAAGGCGCCGTCGACCCGGCTGTAGTAGCTGCGAGTCGCTTCGATCGCGCCTTCTTCGTCGCCGGCGTCGAGGCAGGTGATGAACTCGCGAAGGTGCTCCGGAAAGCTAGGCTCGAGCACCCACAGCGCTGGGAAGCGATCGATGATTTCGCGGTAGGCTTCCAAAAATGGATTCGCGATCCAACGAACCGACACGGAATGCCCTGCGTCGATCAGCGCATCAAGCCAGCGCTGAAAACCGTGACCGACCACTTTCGGATCTCCGCGTTCGAACGCCGCGATGAGCAGGTCCGTGATGTCGCGCAAGCGCTCGACGTCTGCTTTGTGCGCTCTGGCGATGGCTAGGCGTGTGGCGAACTCGATCACAAGCAGGCGCGCGGGAAGAATGTCCGCGAGCAGATGCACGACTTCGCTCAAATCAGGCGCAGCTTCGAGATACGCCGGCAACAGCTCCATCGTGCCGGACTTGCGGTAGTCCGCGACGGTGACGCCCTGCCCATGGCGTACCGTGACCAACCGCGACTGTTCGAGCTTGCGTACGGCTTCGCGTAAGGTGTTGCGGTTCGTATGGTAGCGCGCGGCGAGTTCCCGCTCACCGGGCAGACGTTCGCCGGCAGCGAGCTCCCCGCGCAGGATTTGGCGGCGAAGCTCGCGGAAAATGTTCGCGGCGATATTGGTACCGGGTGCTGTGTCGTTCATCGTCAATTCCCCAAGGTTGGGAACCAACTGGTTGAACCAATTGTATCTGGTTTAACCAGTTGGTCAAGGCGGTATTTCTTATGGATGACTGGTCGCCCGATCGCGGCCGGAGAGCGAACGAAAACGACCGGTCTTGGGAGCCCTCGGTTGACCAGTTGGGTGTCGTTCGCGCTTTTTGTGGGATTTCCCGGCTCCCGCCCCGGCAACTGCGCGCTTGGTGCCGCGGGTCCACTCGGGCTCTGATTCGGCGCGCTGGCCGCCCCAACCCTGGGGCGGGCGCTGGGTCGGTCGCAGCCGAAACTATTTTCTAAGAAAACGAGGTCGGCTGCGTTGTCCTCATTGAAGGCGCAAATGAGCGAAGGCAACGCAGTGCAGAGTGACGGGAAATGGGTGCTCGAGGCCCTAGACCAATACGAGGCCAAACTGCTGCGCTTCGCGCGTTCGATCGTTGGCGAAGCCCAGGCCGCAGACGTGGTGCAAGACACCTTTCTGCGCCTATGCAAACAGCCCGAGCGCGACGTGCGGGGCCACCTGGCTGCGTGGCTATTTACGGTGTGTCGCAATCGCGCACTGTCGCAGCTCCGCTCAGAGCGACGCCTTCAGAACATGGAGGACGACGACGTGCAGCCCCACCCAGATAGCGGACCCGCAACTAAGTTCGAGCGCAAAGAACAGCTGACGCGTGTCGGCAGAGCGATCCGTGAACTACCCGAGCGACAGCGCGAAGCGCTGTTGCTCAAGCTCGACGGCGGACTCAGCTATAAAGAAATCGCCGAAGTCATGCAGCTGAGCGTTTCTAACGTTGGCTTCATCTTGCACCAAGCGGTGCAGGCGATTCGAAACGAAATTGCCAGCGAGTCGGCCCTGCCCGCAGTCGCCCGGAGGATGTCATGAGTACCGAGCAAGAAGACGTCAAACTGACTGCCTACGCCTTGGGCGAACTCAGCGCGGAGGACGCTGCGACCCTGGAGCGGGAGCTTGCGGAATCGCCGGAGCGGCAGGGGGAGCTGCAGGCCATTACGGCAACTTTGGACGCAGTGCGCGAAGAGGTGAAGAAAGACGACGCGGCGCTGAGTGCGCGCCGTCGTGAGCAGATCGAGACTGCGGCGCAGCGCAGCGATGCCGACGACGCACCGGAGGCTGGCGCTGATCCAGGCGCCAAACTCGAGCCGAAGGTCGTGCCCTTTACGCCGAAGCGTTCGCGTCGCGGACGACTGATCGGCGCGGTGTTTGCGGCGAGCGCAGCGGCAGCGGCGGCGGCTGGGGTGTTTTTGGTGCAGTCGGCTGAGCATCGGGGCTTGAGCGAGCATTCCGAGTCTGCCGGATACAAGAAGCTGCCTTCTAAGTTCAAGTCGCCGGCGCAGGCTCCAGCGCCCACTACGGCAGCATCGGCAGCCAGCGTCGCCGACGACCAACCCGGGGACGGCAAGGAAGATCTCGCTCGGGAAAAGGGCCAAGACCCCGGACGCTTCAACCGCGAACGCTACGACCATGTCGTCGACAATGCCTTTGTGCGGGTCTCGACCGACCCACGGTCTACCTTTTCCGTCGATGTCGACACTGCGTCTTACGCGTTGACCCGCCGTCATCTCAACGACGGACAGCTGCCGCCCAAGGGTGCGGTGCGCATCGAAGAGATGGTGAACTACTTCCAGTACGAGTACCCGGAGCCCACGGGGCCGCATCCGTTTTCTGTCAGCAGCGACGTTGCGTCCGCGCCCTGGGCGCCGGAGCACCGCCTGGTTCGCATCGGGCTCAAGGGCAAACACGTGCCGCCCCGGGACGTTCCCGGCACCAACCTGGTGTTTTTGATCGACGTGTCTGGGTCCATGTCCGACGAGAACAAGCTGCCGCTGCTCAAACGCTCCTTCGGTTTGCTGGTGGACCAACTGGGGGCCGAAGACAGCGTGGCTATCGTCGTCTACGCCGGCGCGTCGGGTTTGGTGTTGCCAGCAACGCCGGGCAACCAGAAGCAGACCATCCTCTCGGCCCTAGAGCGCCTAGACGCGGGCGGTTCAACCAACGGCGGGGAAGGGATCCGCCTGGCCTACGCCGAGGCCAAGAAGCGCTTCGTGCCAGGCGGTATCAACCGGGTGCTTCTGGCGACGGACGGTGACTTCAACGTAGGCACCACCAGCGAAAGTGAGCTGGTGGATCTGATCGAAGCCAAGGCCAAGAGCGGCGTGTTCTTGAGCGTGCTGGGGCTCGGCGGCGGCAACTACAACGACTCCACGCTGGAGAAGCTCGCCGACAAGGGTAACGGCAACTATGCCTACATCGACACACTACGAGAAGCCCGCAAGGTGCTGGTCGAACAAGCCACCGGCACTCTGATGACCATCGCCAAGGACGTGAAGATCCAGGTGGAGTTCAACCCGACGGAAGTGGAAGCGTTTCGGTTGATCGGCTACGAAAACCGCGTGCTGGCGCACCAGGACTTCAACGACGACAAGAAGGACGCTGGGGAGATTGGCGCGGACCACACCGTGACCGCGCTATACGAAGTCGTGCCCCGGGGTGGCGCGGTGCCCGGGCCCAAGGGGGACGAGCTCAAGTATCAGGCGCCCCGTGCTCCCAGCCCCGCGGCCGCGGCTGGGGAACTGATGACGGTGAAGTTGCGCTACAAGCAGCCCGCCGGGGACGTAAGCCAGCTGCTGGAAGTAGCGGTGCGCGACGGACGCGGGACGATGCAGAACGCAAACGCCGACTTCCGTTTTGCGGCCGCGGTGGCCGGCTTCGGCATGCTGCTGCGTGAGTCCCCCTACAAAGGCAGTTCCAGCTTCGAGCAAGTACTGGGTCTGGCCGGAAACACGAATGCGTCGGAGGCCCGGAGCGAATTTTTAGCGCTCGTGCGTCGCGCCGCCCAGCTGAAACGCAGCGCGAACTAATGGCAGTCTCGCGCTCACTCAGCGAAGCCGTAGCGCTTCCCGTTTTGCAGAGGGGGCAGCTCTTGTTTGGGCAGCAAGATCGTTCGAACGGCCCACAGCTCGTCGAAGATACGATAGCGGGTGGTTGCATCCAGATAGTCGACCCCGGAAGAACCGCCAGTGCCCAGGCGACGGCCGATGATGCGCTCGACCATGCGCGCATGACGGGTGCGAAACAGCACTAGCTGCTCCTCGAGCTCCACCGCGGTGTCTGTGAGCAAGCGCGGCCAGGCGAGCAGCGGCAATTCGCGGTACGACTCGATGAAGAGCGCGCCCGCGCGAATACGTTTGAGCTTGGCGCGTCCCTCTTCCGGAGCATCCGTCGCCATCAGGAATTGCTCCGCGACGGCCTCGCCCTCCGCAATGCGCGCAACGAAAGGCTCTGGGGCTTCGTTCAGAGCTTTGGCCAGGCGATCGGCCTTGCCAGCGTTGGCGGCTTTGAGGCGCTGCAAGTAGTCCGCAACAAACCGATCGATCGCAGCGTCGTCGCCGTCATCCCCCGGGCTGGAACCCATGATGGGCGTGCGGAACAGCCAGTTGTGTAGCGCAGCTTTCAGAGTGAGTTCTTTTCGCGCCGCTTCGATACGCGTCCAGGCCAGCTTGCCCGCCGGCGAGTGAGCCGCCAGATGGCGGATGTGCTCCATTGGGTCTTTGCCGCCGTAGGTAACGCGCCGGCTTTCGTCAAAGCCGAGCACGATTTCGAGCTCCCGCAGCTGGAACGATTGGAAGCCGCTAGCGGGGATCAGTTTGTCGCGGAACGCCAAGAAGTCCTGCGGTGTCAGCGTCTCCATCACTTTGAAGTGCTCCACGGCCAACTCGAGGATGGTGCTCGCGCGCCGCATGTGGTGCACCACGTACGGGATCTGCTCCTCCGGCACCTCCGGCGAGGCCAGGTGATCTCGGGCTTCCCGAAGTTCGCGCAACGTGAGCTTGAACCACAGCTCCAGCACTTGGTGCACCACGACGAAGTGCAGTTCGTCGGGGATCAGCTTGGCGTCGTCGCCTTCGATGCCGCCCTGCAGTGAGAGCAGTTGGTCCAGCTTCAGGTAGTCCCAATAGTTGGGCGTCTTCATGCCGCCAGCCTAGTGAATTTACGCCGCGGGATCGATGCACGATCCCAGCCGCAAACCGCGCGGCGTGCACACTGGCAGCGCACGCCCCGGCAGCGTCGTTGCTGGGCCACAAAACGCGAAAACGGCGAGCCCAGTCGGACTCGCCGTCGTCGCTTGCTTTTGCCGCTACCCTCAGCCCGTGCCGGGCAGGGTGGCGTTGGTCAGCCACTTGAAGCCGTCGACCAGCGCGAGGGAATCCAGGATGCTGTCGCCAACGTCCCAGATCACGATGCGCAACTCGACGAGACCGCCGGGCACCACGTTGCCGGCGGTGGTCAGCCAGAACGTGCCGCCGCCATCGACGTCACAGTCTCCAGGCGTCGACGCCTCGAAGCCAGTGCCGAGCAGGTCGCCCACGCCAAGCTTGCAGGACTGCGCGTTGACGTCCGCCTCGAAGCAGAAGCTGCCGGAGTTCGAGACCGCCGGATCACACACCGCGAACAGGCTGGTCCCCTTGGCGATGTTGATGCCGATGGGCCACTTGCTCTTCGTAGTGAGGTCCGTGTAGGTCAGCAGGTTCTTGTCGACCGGGTTGGCCAGAGGCGAGGGCGTGCCCCCGGGGGTGTCCACCAAGGCCACGAACTGATCGTTGTAGTCCGAGCAGACGAACTCCGGATACTCGCTGGAGAAGAAGTAGCTGTTGAAGGAAAACGCACGGGCGTTCGTCGGCGCGCGCATCTTCAAGCGGATCATGACGGAGTCGTTGGACTCCGCGGGGCTGGAGAAACCGCCGCTGGAACCACAACCGGGGGCTTGGGGTAGCGCGTTGGCAGCTTTGAGCGGCGCGTTCGCGCTGGCAAACCAGTCTTTGATGCAGCGCGGGTCCGTGCAGGTCTGGATGTTGACCATGCTGCTGGGACTGTGGCTGTTGCTTGGACCACCAAAACCCGTCGTGCTTGGCCCGGGATTGGTCTGGGTGGCGTCGGAAGCGATGCCGCTGGAAAGCACGACCATCGAAGCACCCTCTAGGGTCTTGATGGTGTTGCCGAATTTGGTGCGAATGCTCTTGGCGGTGCTGTCACCCAGTGCGCTGCCGTCGGCTCGCAAGATCTCCGCGGAAATCAGGCCCCAGGTCTTGTCCGCCTTGTTCGCGGGGGTCTCCTGGGTATCGCGGCAGATGCCGAGTGCCTTGGCGTAGTCCTTGGGCACGCTGGAGTTGCTGGTCAGGCCGGTATCACACGCGAAGGTGTCTTCGGTGTCGAAGAGGTCGACCTTGCCGTTGCAGTTGTCATCGATGCCGTTGCCAACCACCTCGAAGGCACCGGGGTTGACCAGCGCTGGGTTGGCCCCACAGAAGCCGGACTTGTCGCAGCAGTCGCCATCGGCCACGAGCCAGCCGTCGTTGTCGCAGTCTGTCGTGGCACTGTCGCACACGCCGCATTTGCCGCTAAGGCAGTCTTGACCCGCCGCGCAGGCGATGCCGCAGCCGCCGCAGTTGGTCTGGTCGGTCAGCAGGTTCACGCAGGATGTGTTGCAGTTGATGGAGCCATCAGGGCACTGGCCAACGCAAGCGCCAGCCGCGCAGACTTCGCCAGCCTTGCAGGTGTTGCCGCAGCTGCCGCAGTGCGTGGCGTTGGTTTGCAGATCGACGCAGTCCGCGTCGCACTTGGTGGTGCCGCCGGCACACTGGATGCCGCAGCTGCCCAAGGAGCAGACTTCACCTTGTTGACACGGCGTTCCGCAGGCGCCGCAGTTGGCCGGGTCGACGTTGGTGTCGACGCACTTGCCGTTGCAGGCCGTGGTGCCGCCGCCGCAGGTCGACGCGCACGCGCCCTGGGAGCAGTATTCGCCTTGGGCGCAGGCCACGCCGCAGCTGCCGCAGTTGGTCGGATCGTTCTGTGGATCGACGCACACGCCGTTGCAGTTGGCGAGCTTGCTGCCAAGACCGCCGCAGTTCCCCGCGGTGGTTCCGCCGGTACCGGGTGACCCGCCCGTATTGCTGTCGCTGCCGCAGCCTGGTGCCACGGCGACCAGCGCGCTGGCTGTAATTGCGGCCGCAAAAACGCGCCACGCAGACCATCCCCTGCTCGATTGCTTACTCATTAATGACCTCCCAAAGAGGAGCGGGGACTAGCTCCGAACCGGGAATGGCGCAACTACATAGGCCTACATTTCAGCACAGGAGCCGCCAAGCTTTTGAAAATACACCAGTTTTCGATTTGAGCGTCATCAACCGGCGGCAATCGCCGCGGGTTTCGACCTTCACCGCCGCGCCATGAGGTCCGTGGCGGCTTTCCGATCGATGGTCGAAAATGCCTC
>CALMUT010000163.1 GCA_937872925.1 uncultured Myxococcales bacterium
TGCGTGCCGAGGAACACGTGGTGCTTTGGCGCCCCCCTTTCGAAGAGCGCGACCAACCCCAGCCGATCGTCGTCGTGTATGAAGACCCACACTTGCTCGTGGTCGACAAGCCACCGAACGTGGCGGTGCACCCGACGGCGCGGCACCATCACAGCACGGTCCTGAGGTGCCTGCAGGTCGAGCGCCCCGACGAGTCTTTTGCGCTAATACACCGCATCGACCGCGAAACCAGCGGACTTCTGTTGGTCGCACGGTCCGTCGCCGCAGATCGCGCGTTCAAGCGTGCTCTGGAGGACCGCAGCCTATCGGCCCTAAGTGGCAAAGCTCATGGCGGCATGCGCAAAACCTACCTTGCCATTACTTGGGGAACGCCCCCGGCTGGGCTGATCGACATTCCCCTCGAACCGGACACCGACAATACGTTGCGCGTCAAGATGCGGGTTGCCCAGGCGGGCAGCGGACTCGAAGCCAAGACCCAAGTACGGGTGCTGGGCCAGCGCGCCGGCTACAGCCTGGTGGAGTGCGAGCTATTGACGGGGCGCCAGCACCAGATCCGGGTGCACCTCGCGGAACATGGAACGCCCATCGTCGGGGACAAGTTGTACGGCCCCGACGATCGCATGTTGGCGCGCGCAGCGGACGGCGAGCTCACAGACGAAGACTTAGCGCGCCTAGAGCTTCCCAGGCATGCCCTGCACGCGCATCGTTACTGCCTCACCCACGCCATCACCGGCGCGCCCCTGGAGCTGTCGTCTCCCCTGCCTCCGGATCTCGAGGCTTTCTGGGCACGCCTGAGTTGAGCTTGTGGATCGGATCCGCACGATTCGCCCCGGATGAGTCCCAGTCGAGGGGAACCGACCCAGAGGTGCGTCGGGGGGGGGCCGCGCACGAAAAATTGATATGTATGCTAAGTACTTTTTTCGATCGGCAACCCCTGGAACTGCCGCGCGCCGGGGAAGCCGCGCGCCCGGTCAGTTTTTCGCGGCATGAGCGAGGGTGACGGATTCACCGGCCCAACTTCCCAGTCAGGGTGCGCTGGATCCCACGAGCGTTGACGACGCGGCGGCGCCTAGTTACGCGGCGCCTGACATGCCCATTCGCCGAGCACTGCTCTCCGTTTCCGACAAGACTGGCCTGGTAGATCTCGCAAAGGCGCTGGTGCAGCGCGACGTGGCGCTGCTGTCCACGGGCGGCACCGAAAAGCTGCTCAAAGAAAGCGGCGTGCCAGTCACCGCCATCGACCGCTACACCGGATCACCGGAAGTGATGGATGGTCGGGTGAAGACGTTGCACCCAGCGGTACACGGCGGCCTCCTAGCGCGAGAAGGCGTCGACGACGCGGACTTGGCCAAGATCTCCGGCAGCTTCATCGATTTGGTGATCGTCAACCTCTACCCCTTCGCGGAGACTCTGAAAAAGCCGGGCGCCAGCTTCGATGAACTGATCGAAAACATCGACATCGGCGGTCCCAGCATGCTGCGCTCTGCGGCCAAGAACCACGCCCGGGTGACCGTCGTCTGCGAACCGGGAGACTACTCACAGCTGCTTCGGCTGCTGGAAGAGCACGGAGAGGTCCCGCCAGAGACCCGCCGTCGCTTCGCGCACAAGGCCTTTGCCCACACCGCAGCGTACGATGCGATGATCAGCAACTGGTTGGGAGAACAGGGGGAAGCGGACGGGTTTTCTCGCACCCTGACCCTGCCCTTCGAAAAGGCCTATGCGCTGCGCTACGGAGAGAACCCGCACCAGCGCGGCGTCTTCTACCGCGAGCGCGACGCAGCGCCCGGCAGCTTGGCACTTGCGGAAAGCTTGGGCACCGGCGCCAAGGAACTCAGCTTCAACAACCTGGTCGACGTCGATGCTGCCCTCGAAGCGGTGCGGGAATTCACCGAGCCGGCAGCCGTAGTGGTCAAACACGCTTCCCCCTGCGGCATCGCGACAGCGCCAAAGCTGTCCGTGGCCTACCGTGCCGCGCGTGAAGCCGATGCCATGAGCGCGTTTGGTGGCATCGTCGCCATCAATCGAGAGGTAGACCTCGCGACGGCGGAGCTCTTGGCCGAGACGTTCCTGGAATGCATCGTTGCCCCCGGCTTCAGTGCGGAGGCGCTGGAGCGACTGCGCAAGAAGAGTGCACTGCGCCTGCTTGCGACCGGCCAGTGGTTGGACGGAGCCCATGAAGCCTGGATGATGAAGCGCATC
>CALMUT010000164.1 GCA_937872925.1 uncultured Myxococcales bacterium
CCGCCCGAAGTCGGATGCTGAAACTCGCCCCGATGAAAACCGATCACAGGTGCGTCTACTTCGTGGCGTCTTTGCAGCAGCGAAATCCGGTGCTGTAGTCGTAGTAGTCTGCAGAGTGGATGTCGATGCGTGCGTCGCAGCCCCAGGGCATGTCGCGCGCGTAGAACCCACCGAGGAACGTACCCCGGGGATCATCGATCCATTCGTCCAGGTTGCCGACCATGTCGAAGATGGAGTCTTGCCCCCAACGGCTGGCACAGTCCTGCAAACTCCCCGTGCGTAGAAGCAAGTCGAAGCCGTGATCCAAGATGGTGTTGAGCCGGGGATCGGTGCCGCCGAATTCACCGGGGGAGTGCAGGACACTTGCTGGGTGCAATCCACGACTCACGTTGCAGCGCCCGGGGGCGTACTTCTCGCCGTAGGGCTGGCGCGTGGCCGCGTTTCCGCGGCAAGCCTCAAGCCACTCGCTGTGGGTGCAGAGACGTTTGTCGGCCGCTGCGCAAGCTTTGCGTGCCACGAAGAGGTCCACATAGGCCGCGGGCAGGACCCCTGCGCGGGAGACGGCCATGGGAGCGAAGCTCTGGCTTGCCTGAGCGGAGGGCAGCGGCGGTAGCGCCAGGGCGCGCATGGCATGCGGCCCGGTGCGTTTGCGCTGTTTTTCCCAATGTGCGGCGTCGCGCTGGGCGAGCAATGGGTTCGCGGAATAGTATGGCGACGCGAGGGTCCGGGTCTTTGGGTCGAGCAGCGCCGCCTCGAAACGGTCCACGCAATAGTTGCCACGGACGGACACCATGTCCGCTGGGCAAGGTTTTTGTGACGCCAGCCTGCGGCCTTCGGCTCGCGCCCGCGCACGCGGATGGGACGAGCCGTCACGTGTGGCGGCGGCGGTGGTCGCGGCGGCGAGACTGCGGACGCCCAGTAGTCCCAGTCCGAGCGCAGCGATTGCGAGCCCTGCAGCGACTTGCCGACGCATGATGGTGCTATTGTAGAGGAAGGTTTTGCCCCTCGGCCAAATTCACCCATCGGCCAAACGGAAAGATCGGACCATGAGCACGCTCTCCACTCCAGTCGCAGAGATCATGACCACGCAGGTTCGGTGCATCGCGTCGACGCTAGCTGTGCGAGACGCGGTGCAGCTGATGCTGGAGACGGGGGTGCTGGGCTTGCCCGTGGAGGACGCGGCGGGCAAGATCGTGGGCGTGTTTTCCATGACGGACGCGTTGTGGGCGGCACAACCCGAAGACGATCCTGAAGCCGAAAACAGCTTCTACGATGCCAGCGCCCTGCTCAGGTTGATCCGCAACAAGGAGCCCGTGGATCGCGACGAACTGCCGGTCAGCTCGTTGATGAACAAGAAGGTGGTTGCGTTGGCGCCGACCGCGAGCCTCCAGCAGGCGGCTGCTTTGATGTCGGAGCGTTCTATCCATCGTGTGCTCGTCTTAGACGAGAAGAAAAAGCTGGTTGGCATCGTCACCACGCTAGATGTGTGTCGCCACGTGGCGTCATGACGACTTCGGCACAAGCGAGTCCACCTTGGGAGCGCTACGGTCCGGAGTCGGATCTGAGCATGGCCTACTTGCTCACCACGGAAGCGAGGCGTCGGCACGCACTGGCGGCTGAGCACGTGCGCGCCTGTGCCCACGTGATCGAGATCGGCGGATACAAAGTTCCGATCACCCAGCACCTAGTTGGCGAACATGCGAGCGTTACCGTAGTCGACCCCGAGGTCGACGCATTCGAAACGGACAGCTGGAACAACAGACCGTGCCGGATCCGACACTTGCCACAACGTTTCCAGGACGTGGCGCTTTCGCCCCCGCCTGGCGACTACGGGCTTGTATTGCTGGGGCTTGCTCTGCGTCACTTTACTCCTGGCTGTGAGTTGTCCGAGTGGGCACGGCTGACGCAGCTTTCACGCAACGCGCGCGTCGTCATCATCGAGTACTGCCTCGGGTGGCCCCACGCTGAAGCAGACTACGCGTTCCTGACCGTTGAGGCCGAGCTGACCCTGCGTCTTCAGCTGGACCTGACCCTGCCGCCCAGCGCCAGCATGGATCCATGCTGGGCAACCCGTCGGTTCTGTGTATTGGATCCGCCCCGGGGCGCACGTGCTGGTCAAGGGGATTGAGAAGGGAACGTATCTCGGGCAGCCGTCCATTAGCGGGCTCGTGAGCTGGGAGGATTGTGATCGCCCAACGCTTCGTGTGCATTTCGCGACCCACGCGCCCCTGGGGGATCAGTTGGCGGAGGACGGCAATGCGTTCCTAATTGGGTGCCTGCTGCCGGCGCTGAAGTACCGTGAGCGGCGCATCGCTATCGAGGCGCCGACCTGCCCTTGGCTCAGGAACAACCTGGACGCGGTCTGTGCGTACTATGACCGTTGGTTCTATGCTGCGAGCCGCGAGCTTGTGATCGAGGCGAATGGGGACATGCCGGGCGGGGCGTCTGAGCCGAGGACAGCCGCGTTCTTTTCCGGCGGCGTCGACTCGCTGCATGCGCTGTACGAAAACCACCGACAGCTGCCCGCGCACCACGCCGGTCGTATTCGCGACGGGCTGGTGATGCTTGGTTTCGAGATCCGCGTCGAGCGCCCCGAGGCCGAAGCCGCTTTTGGTCTCGCGCTGCGCCAGCTCCGGCCTCCCGCAGAGGCACTCGGCGTGCAACTTGTGCCCGTGCTGTCCAACCTGCGCGAGCTCGACGCCGATGGCACGTTTTGGGGCGATGTGTTCCAGGGCGCGATGCTCTCCGCGGCTGCCCACGCTTTCGGGAGTCGCTACTCCGATGTGCTGCTCGCATCGAGTGCCGACATCCCTAATCTGAGCCCCTACGGCACGCACCCGGCGGTGGACCCCAAGCTTTCGAGTTTCGGACTGCGCGTGCATCATCAAGGCGAGCGCTACTCGCGCTTGGACAAACTGCGCGCGCTGCAGTCCTGGGGCGCGGACTTGAGTCGGCTGCGCGTGTGTCCCCGAGCCCCAGCGGAGCGGCTCAACTGTGGCGCTTGTGAGAAATGCATTCGGGTTAAGTTGGAGCTGCTGGTGCTGGGTGCGTTGCGCGCTGAGGGGCCCTTCGCGTCGTGTAATGTCGCGCCGGAGGACTTGGAAGGGCTGCCGATTTCCGGCGGCGTGATCGTGTTCTACGCCGACCTCATCCCAGAGTTGTATCGCCGAGGGCATGAAGCATTGGCGCGGGCCGTCTTGTGGCGCGTCGTGCGCGACATGCCCCGACGCATGCAGGGGCACTTGGAGGAAGCGCTCAAGGACGTCGACCATGCCCTGTTTCGTGATCAACTGCGGCACTGGGTTCGTCGCCAGCGTCGTGGTGCTCACCCATGAGCGGCCGGACGCATCAGGTCGTCGAGCTACTGCAAGAGGTGGTGCGCAGTGAATCGGAAGCGTCGCTGCTCGCGCTGAGCCAGTTGTTCGAAACAGTCTCCGATCACGAGGCTGCGTCGCTGCTCGCGTCCCCGGAGGTGGGCCAACTGGCGGCCGCCGTAGGCAACGCCTACCGCCGCTGGGTTTCGGCTCGCGAAGCCCAAGACGCGCTACGGCTGGCGCAGTCGAAGCGGCACTTGGTAGAGGAAGATGACGGATTTGCGCGGCGTACCTATACCCGCGTGCAGGACCTGTTCGTGCGCGAAAGCTTCGAAGGTGTCTCCAATTTCGTCATGGTGGGATGCGGACCGCTGCCAGCAACGCTGCTGCAAGTCTTGGAACGCACGCGGGTGACCCGCGTTTTGGGGTTGGACGTCCGTTCGGAGGCGGTGCGCGCCGCCGCTACGCTATTGAGCAGCTACGCCGAACGCGTGGAGCTATTGCGTCGCGACGGCTCCGACTTTGACTACGCTGCATGGGACTTCGTCTACGTTGCCAATCTC
The DNA here is from genome assembly GCA_937872925.1 of uncultured Myxococcales bacterium. Classification (GTDB taxonomy): domain Bacteria; phylum Myxococcota_A; class Polyangia; order Polyangiales; family Polyangiaceae; genus JACKEA01. The sequence goes on from CALMUT010000164.1 coordinate 3,878, forward strand.
GTGGAAAACAAGGCTGGCGTGCTGGCCCAGATTGCCCGAACCGCGCCAGCGCATGTGCGCGTCGTGGTGCGAGAGCCTGTCGGACTCGGAGCACTCGTCGCGGAGCACGGAGAGTCCAGCCTGCCCGCCGGATTCGAGGTTCAGCATTACGGTCCGCGGGAGCCACGCTTCGCCTCGCGTCATATGTTCTTGGAGCGGCGCCCCTGAGCCCGCATGAACGCAAATAGCCCGCTCAGACACAAGGCGGCAACCAGAGCGCGCGGGCCGACGCCTGGGGTGAAGAGGCTGATAGCGTGAGCGGCAAGCAGCAACAGGGGCACGCCGAGTCCCAGCCGCCAAACGGGCAGTGCTGCGGGTAGCTGGCGCCTGGTCAACGCCAGGGAAAGGCAGAGGGCAGCGCTGGCGCCGACGCAGCGCGCCCATGCGGCCCCCTCGGCGCCGTACAGCGGCAGCAGGGCAGCCATCAAGGTGAAGGAGAGCACGAGATCAAGCCCTCCGCTGTAGGCCCACACCCGCGGGGCGTAGGCACGCGACGCGCGGAGGTTGACCAAGGAGCAAACCGCATGCTGCACCGCCGCGATGAGCAGCGGCCCAACCAGCACGAACGCATTCCCGTAGCGAGAAGAGGCCACAATCGTGACGAGTTCGCGCGACAATAAGGTCAGGCTGGACGAGACGCAAAGCACCACGACCGCGAAACCAGCGGTCAGGCGGCTGAGCCAAGCCCCGTCGTCGCCTACGGCGTAGCTGCGCGGCTCAGCGCTGTTTAGGACCGAGAACTCGATCCAGGCCACTGCCGCCGAAGTCTGTGCGCCGACCTGGTACAGAGCGGCGTGCGCCACGCCGAGCGTAGCCGAGATGAGGTGGCGATCTAACGCGGCCACCGCACGCACCACTCGCGGGAAGCTGGTTGGAGCGCCAAACCGAAGTAGGTTCCAAGCGCTGGCCACTCGTGGCGCCCCCACGCAGTCTGATAGCCCAGAGACAGCCACCGAGAGCGTGACCGCATCCGCGATTGCGAAGGACCAAAGCACTCCCGAGAGTCCACGGTTTTCGAGCACGACCAACCAAATGAGCGCGGGAAGCTGGGCGATCATGCCGGCGAGGATCCCGGCGATGTTGCGGCGGTGGCGTTCGAAGGCGCGCAGGCTGTGACCCGTGGCGTCCGACAGGATCCAAGTTGCGTACGCCGCGACGCCAGGCGCGACCAGCTCCTCCCGTAGCTGCTGCGGGGCCCACACCGCGACGGCGGCGGCCATCACAAGAGCGAGCATGAGCGCGGCGCTGGCTCTCCACGCGAGGTAGCTACCGACCAGCTGTTGCCGGAGACCGGCGGGGGCGTCCGCCACCAGGCGGATCTGCGCGGTACTTGCGCCCAGGTCTGTGAGCACGTTGGCGAAGGACAGCCCAATGCGCAGCAACACGTACAGGCCGAAGAGTTCCGCAGACACGGTCCTTGTCAGCAATGCCACCGTCGCAAGGGCGGCTACATGTCGCGCCCCGAAGGCGATTCCGTAGCCGAGGCTGGCGTTCATGGCGGAAGGGGGCCGCATCGCGTCGAGCTTGCGACACCTTTGCGGGAAGCAGGATACAATTGTCCGAAAATGAAGGAGCGGGACTCAGCCGAGCCGAGGGACTCGCTACGCGCACGTTCGTGGCAGGTCGCGGAGCGTGGGCTTTTGCTGCTGACCCTGCTGTATTTCTTGGCGGCGGTTTATGCCAGCTTCGAGGTGTCCAGGCTGTACTTCGGCTTTCGTCTGCTCGAGACGAACCTGACGGATTTCTCCTGGCAGCTTGAGCTGCCCTGGCGCGCGTCCTTGGGGCAATGGAGTGGACGGGACTTTCAGTTTCCGATGGGGCCCGCATGGCAACTCCTGGGCTACGGCGCGTGGCGTGCCTTCGGTGGCCCGGTCGGTGTCCTCGGGGGGCTAGAGCTGTTTGCCTCCGCCCTGGCCTTGCTCGCGGTGGGGCTGCTGTTTCGCGCTAGCTCTGCGTCGCTCGCCTGGCGCGTCGTGCTCGGCAGTGTTGCGTTGATTTGGACGAGCGCGGCCGGCGTCGCGAGCATCCGCGGTCTTGCATCCCTTGGGTGTGTGCTGGCGTACGCGGGGATCCGCACGGAAGGGACGCTGTCTCAGGTGGCCAAGCGCAGTTGGCTCGCCGCGAGTCTGTGCCTCTTGGCAGGACTGCTCTCCGTCGACCGAGTCGCGCTGGCACTGGCTTCCATCGTCAGCATGTGGGTCTGGGAAAGCGCCGCGCTTCGCTTCCGACAGCAGAGCGCCGCACCCCCGCTTCGGCGTTTGAAGGGGTTTGGCATCGCGCTGCTCGTGGCGCAGCTGCTTGCGGCGCTCGCAGCTGTGGCATTCGGGGCGAACCCAGTGCGCTGGCTGGCGGCACAAACGACGTTTGGGCGCAGCTACGCCGTCAATCTTGGCTATGCGGCCAAAGGTGCTCTGCCGGGAATATGCGTGGTCGTGGTCGCGGCTGCGCTTTTCTTGCTCGTACATGCAGCCGTGGCCGATCGTCGTCGCGCCCCGTCTCAGTCGGGGCTTTGGCTTTCGGGCGCGCTGCCCGTTGCCGCTTTCGCTGTGATCCAACCGGACCCAGGTCACCTCGCACTCGGACTCTTGCCTACGGTTGTGCTGATGCTCAGTTGGGGGGCGCAGGTCGGCGAAAATGGGTTTCACAGGGCGTTTTCCGCTTTCGTGGGCACGACCCTTGTGGCCGGGTGGTTCGTTGCTCGACCGGCTTCGTGGTTTTTCCCCCAGGTGTTTCGGGATTACGCCTGGGCACGCGCCGGGCACGGCGCAGACCCGAAATTCGATACGGACCTCGCTCGCGTCACGCAATACGCCAGGACTCAAACAGACGCCCCCTGCATCGGATTGCCGGCCCGGATGACAGCGGCGCACGCCCTGGCCAATGTGACTGGTCCGACTTCCCTCGCGCTGCGCTGGAACGCACAGCTGCAAAGGAAACTTGCGCGAGACATCCGTGCCGAAAGCTGTCCGCGGTTCGTGCGGCAGCTTGCCAGCTTTGATCATCCCGGGACGAGTTGGTATCTCGGTGAAGACTTCTTGACCGTGGCGGAACTGTACGCCTTTGAACGGCATTTGGGGCCCGCGACGGTCGCGATGGCGCTGCGCAGTGCCCCTGCGCTTCCACGGAGTGCGGCAATCGCGTCGCCGGCTCTCGACGTGCCCCGCGAATTGTCCACGCATGTGTCGGTGCGCGTGCCTTTCGACGAGGCGGTGCAATCGGGTGACATCCTGCGAGTCGAGTACACGCTCGGCTCCGGGGCATTGCGCGCGCTCCTGGGATTCGCTCCGGGGCTGATGTACCGCTTCGAGGACGATTCCGGTCCGCTCAGCGAGTACACCTATCTGTACGACATGTCGGTAAACGAGCGGTCCGTGGCCTATCTAGCCCCAGATGCTGAGTTCACGGAGCGGCTTTGGATGATCGGGGACACGGGCGGCGCGCGGCGGCAGGCGACGGCCCTGAGCTTTGCCCTCACGCCGCGGGGGGCTTTCAGCGATCCGAAAGCACAGCTACGCGTCCACGCACTGACGCGGCTTTCGCGGAGTCAAGAGCCGCCGCTTCAAGCGTCCGACGCCGACGCTGAAAGCTGCGCCGCCGTGCCAACGCCGATTGCGCGGGGCACCGTCTTGCGGTCGGCTGACGGGGGCATCCTTTTTCGCCCGGGCAAGCCAGGCGAAGCCCCCGCAGAGGCGTACTTCGAACTGAGCGGTTGCCACAACCGTTGCTTTGTCGCTGAGCTGTCCGCAAAAGAGCGCTTCGCGTCATCCTTGCCATTGAGAGTCGAAACGCACCGCATCTCTGGGGTTGAGCGGGCGCGCTTCTTCGACGAAGTCCTGGGTCCGGCAGAGCCGTCGAGGCCGCTGTGGGTTCCTTTGACCGGAAAGCACGAATGGCTACGCATCGCGCCCGCATCGGGCGCAACTCGGCATACCGACGTGCAAGTGCGTGACCCGCGTTTGGAGCCTTGTCTGCGGATAGGTGCGTTGGACCTACCGGCGCATGCCCGTGCTGTGGCCGGAAAGGTCACTGCCGAGGCGTCCCAGTGGTCGCTCGCTGACGACGCACGGGTGCACGCGCGCATTGCGCCCCGCTACGACACTTGTTTGCAAGCCACGTTCATGCTCGAAAGCACGGAGTCGGAATGGCCCAGCTACGATGTACGAGTTGGGCTCCTTGCGGACGGTGTCGAGCAGCGGCTCCTGCGCACTAGGCTCGGTGAGTTGACGTCGTTTCAACCCTTTGGTCCCGTGCCGCTCGGCGATTTCCGGGAACGCGTGGTCGAACTTCGGTTCGAGTTCATCAGGCGTTCTGGGCGTGGTCGCATGGTGGTCGTCGACCCCGCGCTGGTACGGTGCAGTCGGTGAAGCTCACCAGAAGTTGGCTGCAGTGGGCGACGCTCTTCTGTCTATTCCTCGCGATCGTGTTGAACGCCAGGGGCTATCTGCTCTGCTTCGACCATCGGGCACTCGATCAGCGCGCCTTCGACTACGGCTGGGAGTTTGTGTTGCCGTTTCGCGCGCTCCGCGGGCAGTGGGTGGGGCGGGACTTTGTATTTCCGATTGGACCCGCGTGGCAGTTGATTGCAAGCGTGGGGTCAAGCGCTGGCAAGGTCGATGCCGCGCGTTTTGTTGCTTGGCTGCACTTCGTCTTTCCGGTCTTGTCTCTACTTCTCGTCTTCGTGCTTGCCCATGAAGCGTCCGAACAGCCCCGCGGTCGTGCGTTCTTCATCTTGGTATTCGGAATCGCAAGCTTGCACGACGACGTGCGGTCGTTTCGTGCGGTCCTCTCCCTGGCGCTGATCGTATTACTAATGCCGGGGCGTAGCGCGGGCGCGTGGCGAGGGGTCGCGACGGCGCTCCTGGCGCTTTTGGCGTGCCTGCTCAGCCTGGACTCAGCGTTGATCGCGCTGGCGTCGGTTGTGGCTACCTTCGCGCTGTCGATGGCGGCTCTGCCTCGTTTGGCGTGGCTAGGGCATCTCAGGCGCATGGGGACGGCGCTACTGGGCGTGGGCGCGGTTGCGACGACCGCGTTGTGGGGGTTGGGCTTCTCCGCAGACCAGCTGATCCATGGCGCAGGGCTGCAGCTGCGAGGCTACAGCGCAAGCCTCGTGCGCGACCCCGAGGCATATTGGTTTCTCGGCCCCGGGCTGGTCCTTGTCGTGCAGCTCGTCGTGGCCGCGTCGCTGTGGCGAAGTCGGCAGCGGCGGCTATCTGTGTTGCTTTTGGTCGCACTGGTTCCCATGGCGCGGGGCCTCGTGCGCAGCGACCCGGAGCACCTCTGGGCGGCCATGCTGCCGGCCCTAGGTGCGCTCTTGTTCGTGGCGGTAAGCGTGCGCCCACGAAGGGTTGAGCGCATCGGATCCGCTGTGGTTGTACTGGGTTGTTTGGGCGTGTGGTTGCCCCTCGACCGCGACCGGATGAACGCGTGGGATTACGGCCAATGGGCCCGGGGCGTGGGGCTTCGCGCCGTGGAACTCGAGCCGCCCCGGGAGCCGCACTACGAAAGCGATTTCTCCCGGGTGTTGCGGGTGCTTTCGGAACGCCCGGACTTGAGCTGCGTGATCTTGCCCGAACGATTGCTGGCGGCGCACGCACTCAGCGGTGTTCCTGGTGGGTCGCGAGCTTCCCTCCGCTGGTCGCCCGAGGACGCTGATTCACTATCCCAGAGCCTGAGCGAGACCGCGGATAGCTGTCCTCTCGCGATTACCGAGGCGCGCTCCTTCGATCTGCCCGAACACCAGCGCGGCGCGGCGTTCGATCCAGAGTGGCTGACACGCACGCGCCCTTTGTATCTGATCGGGCCCAATTTGATCGCCGCGGAGGCGTTGGCACATTCGACGCTGCAACGTTTGCCGTTGCAGGTGCCCGCCGCGGAGCGGCCCGTTGGGATCCCGGGGCAATGGAGCATTTCGCTCCCGCGTTCGGTTGCTCCCACCAGCGCCATCCAATTGCACTACGAACTGCGCGTCTCGGAGTTGCGCGTCTTGCTTGGTGGCGCGCCATGGCTTGAAGCACAGTTCTTTGCCGGGGATCGTCCCATCGCCCCGGCGACTCAGGTTGCGGCGTTGGCGTTGAATCGGGAAGCACGCGCATGGTTGCCGGTGCATCCAGAAGCCGCAGAGTGGCGGGCGGCCTTCGGTCACACACCGTCTACGCCGGAGTTGCGCGTGCAAGCCGATCGTTTGGTGCTCTCGCTGCGTGGTCGTTGGCTCTCGCCGAAAACGGCTCACCTGCGCATACTGGGACTGAGCGAAGGGATTGCGCCGAGTCGCGGGCAGACTCCCGGAGTTTGCCGCGCGACTGTCGAACTCTCCCAGGCGGTCTCCCGGGGCGAAGCCCTGAGTCGCGCGGTGACGCTTCGGGTCGAAGGCACACGGCTGCTCTTGCCACCCAATCCCCCACGAACTGCGCTGGCCGAGACGTTTGTACCGGTCGTTCCATGCGAAGACAGCTGCCTGTACGGGGAGGTTGGCGTCCCTGCGACCGGTGGCGCGGCGGGTTTCGAAGTGCATGCGGTCGACGGCTTCGAGCGCCCGCGTTTCATTCATTGGCAGGCGCTACCGGGCCACGCTCCACGGCCCTTCGAGCTCCCCTTGGGCAACTACGCGGGGCGATCCATCTTGCTGCGTTTTGGAACGGCGCGCGCGGGCGATCTGCCTTCGCCTGGCGCGGCATTCCTCCGGCCGCGCGTGGCACCCTGTTCGTCGATGTTCAGCGTGGTGCAGGCCCTACAGGACGAACAGCTCGACGTGCTGCGCGGGCAGGCGAAGGTATCGGGTGACAGGCTACAGCTCGAGCCCGCTGGCTATGGGGGGCCGCCGAGCGATGCGCGCCTGTCGCTGCGCGTACCCGCAGGGAGTTGCTTGGCGGTGGATCTGAGTGCGGAAGCGCCGTCGACGACGCCGCGCTTGGATCTGGAACTCGGAGTGCTGGAAGCGGGCCAGTATGTGCCCCTCATCCGCGGGTCACCGGCGGGTGCGGAGGCGGAGCTGCACTTCGAGGACGCGGCGCTAGAGGAATGGTGGGGCCGGCACGTGCAGCTCAGATTTTTGGCGCGGGGGGACGCGGCCCCAGGCACGGCTTGGGGCGTATTTGCCCGTCCACGCCTGCATCGCTGCGGCGACGGCGCTCCCTGGGGTTTTGCGGGGAGCGACTGACTCCGCCGGTTTTTTTCACTGGCCGCGCCGCCTGGGTATGGTGGCTGCGTGCGACCCGTGCTCGTGAGGTGGACGTTTCTTGCGTGCTTGGGGGCGCTTGCCTGCCAGAAGTCCCAGCGCAGCCAGCCGAGCCCTGGGGCGCCTGCAAGCGCGAAGGCCTCCGCCGCTCCGCTGAACTTGCCCGTTTCCGCTGCGGCGCCCCCGGCCAGCGCGGCCCCGCAGCCCCCGCCGCCCGCGGCCTGCCCATCGGAAATGGCTCTGGTCCAGGGTCGCGTGTGCGTGGACCGTTGGGAAGCCAGCCTGGTGGACGAGCAGGCGCAACCGCACTCGCCCTACCATTCGGTGGGAGCCAAGAAGGTGCGCGCGGTGAGTCGCAGCGGCGCGGTGCCTCAAGCCTACATCGCTGCCGACGAAGCCCAGGCGGCGTGCAAGCGCGCGGACAAGCACTTGTGCACCACCGAAGAGTGGCTTTGGGCATGCGAAGGCAGGTCACCGGCCAAGCGCGCCTACCCATACGGCGCGAAGCAAAAGCGCGGCGTATGTAATACCGCGCGCCGGGAGCACCCCGTGACGCGGATTTTCGGCAAGCACGTCACGGACAGTGTGTCGCTAAACAATCCGCGCCTGAACCAGTTGGACGATACCGTGGCGAAGACAGGCGAGTTTTCCGACTGCGTCTCCCCTGAGGGAGTGCACGATCTTGTCGGCAACCTTCTGGAATGGACGCGCAGTACCTACGTGCGCCCCTTGGCTATGGGGGGCTTCTACTTGGACGAAACGACCAACGGAAAGGGCTGTGCCTACGTTACGTCCGCGCACGGGCCGGAGTATCATGACTTCGCCACGGGCTTTCGCTGTTGCAAGAAGCCGGACCGCGCCGCACTCGCCGCCGTGAAGACGGATGCCACAGGACCGGCTGGCGTCGCTGACTGGCAGGCAACGGCCGAAGATCGGGATCCTCCCGGGATGCGTGGATTCTTGCGGGCGACGGGCAAGCTTCCGGAGGTCCGGCCCCCGGCTTATGAGCCCAAAGACGCAGCATGCCCCGTTGACATGGTGCAGGCGTCGGGAGTGCGTTGTGCGATCCCCGAGCAGCGCTGTAAGCGCTGGCTACCTCGGCTGTCGTCCGGTCAGAAGATTGCGTGCGCTGAGTTCGCTGAGCCCGTCGAGTGTAGCGGTCCCAAACGCAAGATGAACTTCTGTATCGATCGCTACGAGTTTCAGCCCAATGGTTACCGCTTCCCGCTGACTCACGTGAATTGGACTGAGGCGCAAAACCTCTGCTCCAAGATGGAAAAGCGGCTTTGCTTTGAGGACGAGTGGGAGTTCGCCTGCGAGGGCGAAGCGGCGGTGCCCTATCCATACGGATTTGTGCGGGACGGCAAGAAGTGCAATCACGACTTTCCCGAAGAACAATTGGTGACTTCTCCCGATGTGTTCATCGATCGCCGCGTGGCGAATGACGCACTGCCGCAGTGCAAAAGCCCGTTTGGCGTATTCAATCTGGTGGGAAACGTCGACGAGTGGACGACGCGCTACAATCGCAAGGCGCCGAAGCGTTCGATTCTGCGCGGGGGTTGGTGGTTGATCGGCCGCAACCGCTGCCGTGCGGCCACGGACAACCACAGTGAGATCTACGCCGGCATGCAGACGGGTTTCCGCTGCTGTAAGGGCCCTCGCAAATAGCGGCTGTCAAACTGTCATCAGCGCGCCACACCACGTGCCGCGGGATCGTCAGAATGGCGCGCCGCCCGCTTGCCTGTGGCGTTTTCCGCTCGTTTTGCGGCTGGCCCACCTCTTGCTCCTGCTGCTGCAGAACCGCGCGCCGGCCGCAAAAGGAGACCACGATGATGCAGAGGGAAGAGTTGACACAACTGACGAACGAACTGTCTGGCCGGGGCTGGTACTACAGCGGCAGCCGGATGGTGGCACCGAATGCGACCCTGTGGCTTCCACGCCACGGCATGCAGTGGCTGAGTCTCGACGGCTTGCAGCGCGAGGCGGAGCAACGGCTGCGTCGACGCAAGCGCGGGCGCAAGGCTTTTCAGAACCTCTACGACGCGTTCTGCGCCATGGACGATGCCGAAAGCCTACTCGAGGCGCTCGGCGTGGTGCTGTCAGCACGTTGGCAACAAGTTGCCAGCGCGAGCTAAGCCGGGGTCGCGCTGGCCCACCGTGAGAAGCGCGCCACCCAGTGTCCAGCAGGGCGCCAAAGCCTTGACGGACTCCCCTCGGCGGGGCCCCGGTTGACGTGATTTTGTCGTTGGCAGGGTGCTTGCAAAGGTGACCGATCGTTATGCAGAACAGTGACCAAACCGTTACTTGCTCCATCCCCCTTCCCGACGAGAGTCGCGACACGTGGCTCGACGAACTTGGCCCTCCGGCGTCCTCAAGTGGCAACGACCTGATCATCCCACCGCCACCGCGCTGGAGCGACGAGCCCGAACTCGAAATGTGGTAGCCCCGGACCTTCGCGGCCCTTAAGGCTTCGCGGGGGTTCCCAAAGCGAACGATCCTCTGCGCTGCGCCACCCGCGCCCGCTCTCACGCCCGCTGTCGCGCCCCGCTCTCACGCCCGCTGTCGCGCCCGCTCTCACGCCCGCGCCCACTCCCGCCCCTAGGGAAAGGGCAGCTCGTTTTCCAGCGCGTCGAGTAGCGCCCGCGCATAGGGGGCATTGTGGGCGGCAGCGCCGTGGTCGTCGAGGATCAGACTCAGTAGGCGTGCTTCTTGACTCAGCGCCAATGCGTGGGCGGGGCGCTGAGGCGTGGGCAGTGGCAGACGAACGCGTTTCTTCCACAAGGCTGCTGCCCGGTCGGCAATGCGACCCTTGTCCGTGTGTTTTTCGATCGCGGGCGGTTCGTGGCAGCGCAGGCAAACGCTCGTGCGAACCACGAAATCGTGGCTTGCTCCCCGCGGGTCAGATTCTCGTGCGCCATGGCAATCCGTGCAGCTGAGGCCGGAGTGAGGGGCTGCGGCTTTGTCCGTCGACGCATACAGCAGGGTTGCCTGGCCCGAACCGGAGGCTTCTGCACTGTGACAGGATACGCACAGGCGGAGGCCAGGCGTGTCGGGCTTCACGCTGGGGAAGCCGTCGGGAAGCCTCGGGCGACGCAAAAGGTGCTGGTCGGTCTCTGCGGCATGCGCCGCGTGACAGGTCTGACAGGACAGACCGTGCTGGAATTCGTCAGGTGCCGTGCGCTCTTTTGAAGACGCGCCGATGCGGGTCAGAAAGCCCGACGTCGTATGGCAGCCGTTGCAGGGCGCACGTCGGAGGGCGGGTCGAGACGGAGACCGAGCCATGCGCGTCGTCGCGTAGCGCACGACATGTTCGTACCGCGGTGGAAAATCGTGGCAGGTCGCGCACACGTCGCTGCGCAAGATGGCCCAGGCGGCAGTTGGGGCCGGGATGGCTCCGGGGCCGTGGCAGCCCGTGCAGGTCACGCCGCTGACTCGCCGCAAGTCTCGCGGCAACTGATGGAACGCATCTGGTCCCTGGGGCAGTGTGGCGTGGAGCCCGAAGCTCCCAAGTACGGAGTCGTAGCCCCCGTCGTCGACGCCGAGCTCCCCCGTAGTGTGACAGCCCGATACGCACGCAGTGTTATAGCTTCCGAGTTTTGCTGTGATGCCTCGCTGGAAGACAGTCGTCATGGGGCTCTTCAGAGCGTGCTGAGCGATTTCTCGATGGCAGTCGGCGCGACCGCAGTCCAGCAGGCCTTCGCCATGCACTCCCACATTCAGCTCCAGGCTCGTGTTGTTCGGACCATTCAGCAGCCAGCGCCCGAGGGCATCCGGAAGCAGCGCCGAGTATGCGTCGGCGCTGGTCGATTCGGCGCGGGAGCCTTTAGGACGCTCGGCAACCTTCCACGCGCCGGCAAGCCAAACTCGGTGTCCGCGGGCGAGGCTTGGCAGCCCTGACTGTCGGGTCTGCGCCGCCAAGATGAACACTTGCGTGAGTTTGCGCTTTCCATCGTCCCAGGTTGCCGAAAGCACCGTCCGCGCGCTCGTTCTCGGTGAAGCGGTGAGCAGCCCGGGCGCGCCGACCGGGCCATGAAGGCTCTCGAGGGTTGGAGTGCGCCCGCTGACCAGCCGACCGTTCTGAGAGATATTCAAATTCAGGTTCGCGCCCTGCTCGATTCGCCACAGGATCGGTCCCTGCTTGGTCTCGTCGCAGCCCGAATCGACCATCAGCGTAAACGGGGTGTCGTACCCCAACTGAGTCAGCTGCTGGCCGCCGGCAACGGTGAATAGCGGCTTAAGCTTGATGTGCAGCGTTGTCTCATTCGTCAGCACGGGCCGCTCCTTGCAGGCACCCTCGGCGCTCAGTTCGAAGTCTTTGACGCCGTCGCTCAGCAACTTCAGCTCGACGCGATGCGGTCCGCGCTCCACCAAGCGTTCAATGCCCCTTGGAGTCCACGCGAGGGTATCCAGACGCACGACTCCCGGAGCGTCCGTCGTCACCACAACGCTCACCGTTCGCTCGGGGGGCGCCGGTGGGGTCTTCTTAGAACAAGCCCACGACCCCAGCACGCACGCCAGAGCCCAAAGCCACGCCCGCCGCGACGTGTTCACCGGCTCACCTCACAGCGAGTCAACACACAGCGCCCAGCTTCGCAGTCTTGGTCGCCCCAGCAGCCCGTAGCCAATCGCGGCGGCAGACACTTCCCGTCCAGGCAGCGAGTCCCTGGAGGGCACGCGCTGGCCTGGCAATCTTGTCCCACTTTGGCGCTTTTTCGCCGCAGGCACACCCGCCCGGCGGCTCCCGGCGCGTGCTCGAAATGGCAGGTCCATGGGCCCGGCAGATGCGGCAAATCCGGCGAGAAATCCAAGCAAACGCGCTGCCCTGGGTGTTGGGCGCGGGGGGCGCAGATCCAGCCCGGATCCGCAGGGCCTGCCACGGTCCCGGCGGCTTGGGCGTGTCCACGACAAGCGACCACGCCGGCGATGTCGCCACATTCCCACTCTCCGTTGTCCGGCAGGCGTGGATGACGTTGCCTGCAACGTCCGTTTTCGCACACGAAGGCGTCGGAGCGAGTGCGCCGGTCGAAACACAGCCGCGCGTCGCTCCGGCCCACACAGCGAAAGCGTTTCTGATCCGTCGACTCCGGCAAGGGACGCGGCACGAGTTTGGGCGCGTCGCCAAAACACACGCGCAGCTCGGCCAGCTCGACACACTCCCCCGCGACGTCGGCGGGTGCTGGCGTCGGGATCCCGTAACTGGACCGCTCCTCGACGCTCGCCTGGTTTGGGCCTGCTCCCTCGACCGGCTGACACGCGAGCACCACGCCCGAGTAGAGCCCCACACAAATGCGCCGCATGCGCACAGACTACCCGTTTCCACAGCTTTGGGAGGACCGTCGTGGTATCCTGCGTCATGGGCTGGTGGAGCGTACTTGCTTTGGCGGCACTCGCGTGCTCAGCGCCGCGCTTCGACGTCCTGGAGTCGGACGCATCCCTGGGCGGCAGTTCCGGCACCGGCGCCGCCCCGACCGGAGGTAGCTCGGGTAGCGTCGGCTCGGGCAGTGCCGGCGCCAGCGGAGGGGGAGGCGCGGCGGGGGACGCCGGAGCTGACGTCGGCGGAAGCGGTGGGGCTGGAGGGGTCAAGGCCGGCTCGGGCGGTTCCGCAGGTAGCGGCGGTGTGATCAGCAAGATCTGTGGAGGCGCCGAGGTCTGTGCCCCGACCTCAGTGACGGGCTGGGACGACAAGCTGATGCTCTATTGGGGCACCGCGGCAACGACCTGCCCTGGCGGAACCACCGAAGTGTTCAAGGGTGGCACATCCCTCAACGCCCCCGCCGCCCAATGCAAATGCGAGTGTGGGGGCAGTGTGGCCTGCCCCAGCTCCGCAACCTTCAACATACACAGCACCGCGGGCTGCGGCGCTGCATGCCAAAGCATTGTGGCATCCGGCAACACGTGCATGCCCCTCACTCCAAGCTGCGTGGCACCCCCACATCAGTATTCGGTCACGCCCCAGGCGTTCTTGTCTAGCTGTGCCCCGCAGCCATCGGCGACAGTCCCGACGGCCGACTTTCAAGACCGGACGCTGGTCTGTGCGGCTCCAGCGACTGGATCCTGCAATGGCGGCGACTGCATCACCAAGCCTCCGTCTGGGTTTGCACCGCAAGCTTGCATCGGCCGCAGCGGCGCTCATCCTTGCCCGGCCGGCCCGTACAGCGTGCGCACGCTGAGCTACTCGAACTTCGTCGACAATCGCGGGTGTTCGGCGTGTGTCTGCACCAAGAGCAAGTGCGGTTTCGCGCGGCTATGGCCAAACACTGCGTGCGCCGGGTCCATTTTTCGGTCCCACGTGCTCGAGGACAGTAAGATCGTCTGTGATACGTCGACTTGGGCGCCGGCGGCGGTCACCTATGTTCCCTCCTCGGCGTCTTGTGTGGCCAATACGCCCGCGCCCAGTGGCGCTGCGACTCTGAACACCGCCACGGCCTATACGACCTGTTGCCGGCCCTAGCGCGAACCTGTCGCGAAGGTTTAGCTGCCGCTAACGACACGGCGCTTGCGCAGTGTCGCCTGGCCCTTTGAGACGTCGGTGTAAACGAGCGCGCCCGCTGCGCCGCTCGACAGCTCCGCCGCGTTGGCTTCATCTGTATCGATGTGCATTTCCAGCTTGTATTTCGGACTAACGCGCACAAGGACGTCGCCGAAGGTCAGGTCCCGGGGGCCGCCGGTGATCGCGACTTCGACTTCGTCGCCGTCCGCGACGGCGTATGCCTCGGCGTCCGTGGGCGTCATGTGGATGTGTCGCTTTGCGCAGATCAAGCCTTCGTTCAGCTGTATCGTGCCCGTGGGGCCCTCCAGAGTGATCGGTGCGGACCCCTGAACTTTGCCGGAGTCCCGGATCGGCGCGTCCACGCCGAGCTTGAATTCGTCGGTGCGCGATACCTCGATTTGGTTCTTGCTGCGCAGGGGCCCAAGGAGCCGCACGCCCTCGATGCGGCCCCGGGGGCCAATCAAAGTGAGCTTTTCCTCGCAGGCGTACTGGCCCGGCTGTGAGATGTCTCTGAGTTTGGTCGCGGTTTTGCCAGCGCCGAAGAGCCGCTCGAAGGTTTCTTGGTTGAGATGGATGTGGCGCGCGCTGATGGCAATGGGGATCGGTCCCGGCGCGGCAGGCTTGGTTTGTTGCGCAACGACGGCGGCGCTCTGCTGGGCGATGCTGAGCTCTTCGTTCGTCTTGACGACCAAGACCTGCACCCGGGAGTTTTCGGCGCCAATGCTAAATACCGGCGATTCGTCGCTGACCCTGGCGTCCGTGTTCTTGTCTTCATCCAAAGAAAGGCCCATGAACTCGAGTCGCTGCAGGACGCGCCGACGCATCGTGGTGCTGTTTTCCCCAATCCCGCCCGTCAAGACCAGCGCGTCGACGCCGCCCATGGCCGCGGTCAGGGCGCCGATGTAGCGCTTGACGCGGTGCGCGTAGACGGAGATCGCGAGTCGGCACGCGTCGTCGCCTTCGGAAGCGCGCCGCTCGATATCACGCAAGTCGTTGCTGACGCCTGAAAGCCCCGCGAGTCCGCTCTCTTTGTTGAGCAGCCGGTCCACGTCTTCCACGCTCTTGCCCGCACGTAGCAGGGCCAGAACGGCGCCGGGGTCGATGTCGCCGCTGCGGGTTCCCATGACCAGGCCCTCGAGCGGCGTCATGCCCATGCTGGTGTCCGTGGAGTGGCCGTACTCCACCGCGCACGCGCTGGCACCGTTTCCCAAATGCAGCGTCAGGATGCGTAGATCACGCAAAGAACGACCCAGTTGCTGTGCGGCGAGGTCTGCCACGTAGGCGTGGGACGTGCCGTGGAAGCCGTAGCGATATACGCCGTGCTCCTCGGCAACGGCGGCTGGGATGGCATAGGTGCGCGCGCGGCGCGGCATACGTGCGTGGAAGGCGGTGTCGAAGACGGCAACGTGCGGCACGTTAGGCAGGGCCCGGCGCGCAGCACGCACTCCGAATAAGTTTGGTGGATTGTGCAGCGGCGCCAGCGCGCTGGTCTTTTCGATAGCCGCCTCGACGGCGTCGGTGATCAGCACAGCGCTCGAGAACTCGGCGCCGCCATGCACGACTCGGTGTCCCACCGCTTCCACTCCTTTGCCGAGTGCTTGGTTCAGGACGCCGGTGAGGGCTGCCTCCTGTGCGCCAGCTGTGGCCTCGATGCGGTCCACGTGCGCGCGGAATAACGCCTCTTTGGATGCGGTGTCGATGAGTTGAGCTTTTAGGGATGACGAGCCGGAATTTAGCACCAAGATACGCATTCGGGTCCCATAACACGGCGCCGTTTTGGGCCTTGGGCGGAAAGGTTGCGGAAACCGGATTTCCGCCTCAGCCGTAGGTGTTAAACTGAAGGACGAAAGCGCGATGAAAAACACACTCTCTCTCCTGTCCGGCTGCGCCTTGGGCGTCGTCGGGATGCTCGCCCTTAGTTGCGAAAAAGAGGCACCTGTAGAGCCGGCGCCGGAACCCGTGGCGTCGGCCGTCGCTCCTCAGCCCGAGCCGCCTGAAGTTGCGGATGAAAAGGCCGAACCGGTTGCGAGCGCTGCGCCCGCGCCCTCAGCGGAGGCCGCCGAGGCGCCGAAGGCCGCCGAGGAGAAGCCAGTCGCCGCGGAGCCCAAACCGCCCGCGGCGAGCGCCGAGGCCGCCCCGAAAGCTGCAGAAAGAAAAGTGAAAACCGTGCAAGGTTCCTCGGCGTCCGGGGACGGCTTTGCGGTGTCGATCCAAGCGCAGAGTCCCGTGCGCAGTGGGGAGGGCTCTACGGCCACGGTGGTGCTTTCTTGCAAGGCGCCCTTCAAGTGCAACCAGAAGTACCCCTACAAGATGGCTTTGGATGCGCCTGCCGGCGTTTCCTACGCATCGCAAACTGTACGCAGTGCCAACGTCGGCGAAAAGTCCACGACGCTCGGCGTACCCTTCACGGCCGCCGCCAAAGGCAAGGCAACCGTTGGGGGCACCTTTTCTTTCTCCGTGTGCACCGACGACAAGTGTTTGATCGAAAAGCGCCCGCTGGCGGTTAGCATCGACGTGGACTGACGTTTTGGCACAGCGTTCGGACCGCATCTGACGGTTTGACGAGTTCCTGGGGTGCCAAGGAAAGCCGCCCTGCGAAAACGTACGACATCGCGGGAGGCGAGCTTGGCACGAAGCTTCCATACTGGGACTGCATGGAGGCACTGCGGCCAGTCCTCGGCGGCGCGCTCGCGCTGGTCGGCATCGCGCTTTGCATTGCCGTGGTATCGGGCCGAGCGTCCTGGCGGCGCGGGGCCGTGCTGAGTCTCGCTGGTCTGTCCCTTTTGGTGCCCCTCTGCCAGCCTCGGGACTACGTGCTTGTACGGGGGCTCTTCGCCCTTTGGACCATCTTGATCGTGCTCCGCGCGATCGATTTGGCCTCAGAACGACGCACGTCGCCCCTCGGATTGCGTCTCCCGCTCATGTTCGTGGTTTTCGACATTCGGGCGGCCCGGCGCTGCACGCCGAAACTGCTGCCGCGAACTTTCGTCCAGGGCGTCTTCATGGGGCTCCTTGCAGCACTCGGTCTCGCCAGTGTCATGCTGTGGGTCCCCTCCGTCGATGCGTCTTGGCGCTACCCCTTGCGTTGGATCTGCGGAACGGTATTCGTGTATGCATCCGCGGACGCAGCGGGCCAGCTTGTGACCGCGGGTTATCGGAGCATGGGGCTGCGAATTCCGCCCCAGCACGATCATCCGATCCTGAGCCGCAGTGTCGGTGAGTTCTGGTCGAAGCGCTGGAACATCAACGTGCACAGCTGGCTGATGCGGCATGTGTTTCGCCCCTTTGCGGCACGTCGCCGCCCCGTCGCGGGGCTGGTGGCTGCGTTTTGTGTCAGCGCGCTGATCCACTTTTGGCTCATCTGGGCGGCGTTGGGACTGGGCTGGGGCCTCGCGATGGGCGCGTTCTTCCTAGTGCAGGGCGCGTTGGTCATTGCCGAGCGCGTGATTCGCCTGGACCGGCTCCGCCCAGGGCTTCAGCGCAGTTGGACGATCGCCTGGATGCTTCTGACGGCGCCGCTGTTTGTGGAGCCGTTTCTGCGTCTCGTGCATACGCCGCTGTAGTGAAGATGGCGGTGATTGATCAGCCCAGGGCGTCGACGCTGCTCTGGGGCAGAGCGTCTGCACACTGGCGTTCCAAGAATGTGTGCAATTCCGCAAGGCCGCTGAGGACTCGCGCGCCGAGTTCACTGGGCTCGCCCTTCTCTTGTAGGGTCGCCAGGCCACGAGCGTTGGCGGCAAGCACTTGTATGCGCCGCGATCGGAACGCGTCCGTGGCTGAAAGCGGGTGTGCAGAGACATGCATTTGATAGTGAAGCGCCGCGACGGGCACAAACGCGTGAACGGCCAGAAGCACTCCGTTCAGCGGTCTCAGATCTGGGCGCACGGCGGACTCGGTCCAAACCGAGTCCCCGTTCGACAACAGCGGATCGAAAAAGCGCAGTAAGTTCAACTTGCCGTGTTGGAACTCATGCACAATCGCTTCTGCCATGGTCAGTGTAGACGGATGCAGCGTTAGATACACCAGGCCAGGCGCTTCTCGATAAGACGCGGAAAGGTGGCGTTCGGGCTGGTAGCCGACGGGCACGATCCGCTCGAGTCCACTTTCCAACTCTTGGGCCAGGCCCGGCAGCATCTCCTTCAACAAAGAGAATGCGTCGCGCAGTCCCGATAGCCACGCAGCGACGGGCTTTCCTCCAAGGTCCAGCGCGTTGCCGCCTTTGTCGGGGTGTTCTTCGAGAGCAAACAGGGGATTGCTGTCGGCCAGCGCTAGAGCTGGGCCGAGTGGCCCCGACAGCGCGTGCAGGTACCGCTCACACCGCACCGAGTCGACGGACGGGCGGTCACTCAGGAGGTCGCAGATCTCGCCAGAGGCTGTCCGCAGCTCGACGCCGGATGCGGAAACCGAAAGACCCTGAGCCGGCGGACGACAGCGCAGTACGCGGCCGGCGCCGGCGTCGAAGAGGTTGCTCACGGTGTAGTCCCAGACCAGGCCCTCCTGTACAGCGCCGGCCACGGAGCGTGCGAAAGCCAGCAGCATGGCGGCGCCCGACGCATCGACCGCCGGCCCCACGAGGCGCTGGCCCGCCTTGGCCGCCAGCGACGGGACGGC
>CALMUT010000165.1 GCA_937872925.1 uncultured Myxococcales bacterium
GGCGAGCTACATCCAGTTGCGACCCAGGCTTCGGACCTTGACGGCGCCCAATGGTCCGACGCGGTACGCGCCCATCATCGCCGCGCGCTGACCGAAACCCGCGCCGCACTCATGGCCAACCTGCGCGCCGCAAACTTGGATGCCGGGCAGTTTGTCCTGGCAGCGCCGCGCCGACGGGGCAAGGCACCCACCGCCAAGCAAGCCGTGCCCATCGCCATCACGAAAGCCGCCATCGAAGCGCCAGTGGTGCAGCGTACCGTGCCCACTTTTGGTGAGTTGGAGCGACGCATCGACCGCGACGCAGTGTGGCAACGCCTCGCGCTTTTGGAGCGAAGCGTGGTGCGATTGGACGACGCTAGCCGCAAGGTCGTCGCACGCAAGAGGCCCGTGACATGGAGCGAAGCGGACGGCCGGGTGAGACCGGCGACGGGCAAAGACCTGCAGCGCATGCTTTCAGTGCTGCAAAACCACATTGCGCAAGACACGCTGAAGAACGAACTCATGCTGCGCCGGCGCATCCACGAGTGGCTTTCTGAGGCGCCACTGAGCTACGTCGCGTTGAACAAGCGCGTCTACGCCGATTTGTTCCTGACCCCAGCGAGCGATCCGTGGCTGGGGCTCTTGCCCCGGGACGTGTTTTCCGGTCTGCCGCAGGACGGCGTGCGGGATCTTCGCTAGCGTCAACGACGCCCCTTCGCGCAGACTTGTCGTCATGTTCGTGCCTGTCGTTACTCCCGCGGCGGGTGCTATCGTTGCCGACCATGCGACTGTCGCTACGGATCCGGCGCCAAGCGCCCTGGAAGCTGGGCACCACCTGCTTGGCCGCCACGCTCTTGTCCTGCGCGGGCGGATCGACGCCCGCAGCCGTTGCACCCACGGCGCAGGCGCCGGGCCCGCGGGGTGGCGTGGCCACTTCGAGCGTCGCGCTACCTGCAGGGGTGCGGCGCGTGCTGTTGTGCGGTCAAAGTATCCCGATCAACGCCGTGCGCTTCGCATGCGACCGGCTCGACTTCGAGGATCTGGCACCCCTGGCCGAGTTCGAGGAACTCCGGGAGTTGGACTTGGCCCAGAGTGGCGTCACGGATCTGCGCGCACTGGCCAGTCGCGTTCAACTTCGCCGCCTAGATCTAGAGAGCACCGACGTCACCGACCTTTCGCCGCTAGCCGGACTGAAGCACCTGCGCAGGCTGCGCTTTTCCTATCGCACGACGATGGTGACCGGACAGCCGCGGGTACTCACGGCGCTGAATCGCCCAACGCCGAAGATCGACTTGTCACCGCTATCGCAGCTCGCACAACTGGAGCACCTCGTGCTCGGAGAGATCGCCGTCGAGTCTTTGGAACCGATCCGCGCTGCGGCCGGCTTACGCCGCTTGGGTCTGCTTTCGGTGGAAGCGCCACCCGGAGCTCTGACGAAGCTACAAGGGTTGAGTGCGCTCGAACGTGTCGTGTTGTTCAACGCTCCATGTCGCGAGCTCGGCGCCCTCGCCGGTTCCCCTGGCATGAAGGAGCTGTTCGTGCATCGCTGTCGTCGCACTGACTTGCGCCCGCTCTCGGCTTTGACGGAGCTGGAGCACCTCACCCTGTCCTCGGTGGAGGGCCGCGGCGCGCGGGTGCTCTCGGCCCTGACCCAGCTTCGCGTTCTGGACATCGCCGCAGCGAACTTCGACGACTACTCCTTCTTGAGCGCTCTTTCGGCGCTGGTTTCCCTGGATGCTTCTCAAAGCACACTCACCAACCTTGCACCGCTCTCCAGGCTCCCGCAGCTGCGCGAATTGGACGCGGCAGGGACCAAGATCACGCGGCTAGACGCCCTGAACACGGTAAAGAGCCTTCGGTCCGTCACCCTCAGCGGGGACTCCGGGCACGCCTACAAGGCCCCCACGGAGCCGGACCGCAAATTAGACACCGCGGTCAAGCGCCTGCGCATCAGGCGACCCGAGCTTCAGATCCGCTATCGCGATCCGTCCGTGACCGCCCTGGTGCGGACACCGGCGATTTGGGACGACTAGACCCAACCTTCCAGCTCTTAGCCCGGCTTTTCCACCCGGCCGTCAGCGTGTTTTGCGAAACGCGCTGGGTCTGCCCCATGGTGCGGGGCGTCGTTTGGCCAGGGCCAGCCGCCAAACTGAGTGCGGCGGTAGTCCGCGAAAGCTTGCTGGATCTCCTCGCGGGTATTCATCACGAAGGGTCCGTGTTGGGCGACAGGCTCGCCGATGGGTCGGCCTTGCAGCACCAACACGTCCGCGTCTGATTTGCCTGCAAGCAGCTGCAGCCTCGCGTCGCTCTGAACGATCGCAACAACGTGAGTGTCCAATACCTCATCTCCAACGCCAAGGGTGTCGCCGCTGAAAAAGTAGAGTGCACGCACCGTGTCTTTGCTGGCGGCTGGCGGGAGCTCGACGGATGCGCCAGCGGCAAGCCGCACGGTCCAGATGGCCACGTCAGAATCCGCTTGTGCCGCCCAAGAGTGCGGCGGCGGCGGCGGCGCCTTGTGGGTGCCCCAGTTGCCGGCGACCACGCGTACTGCGGCTCGTCCACTATCTGCGCCCGTGGCTGCCACGGTCGGAATGTCCTGGTCCCAGAACATAGAGAAGTACGGCTCTGCCATCTTCTTGGACGCCGGCAAATTGAGCCAGATCTGAAACAGCTCCAGAGGATTGGCCGCATCGGATCGGGTCAGCGGGAACATCTCGGAGTGCACGATGCCCGCGCCCGCCGTCAGCCACTGCACGTCGCCGGGCCCGAAGCGAGCGGTTGCGCCCAGGGAGTCCGAGTGGTCGATCAGACCTCGGCGCACGATTGTGACTGTCTCGAAGCCTCGGTGCGGGTGTGCGGGAAAGCCAGGCACCACATCGCCGTGGTACATATTCCAACCATCCTTCGCTGCGAAGTCTTGCCCGATGTTGCGCCCTGCGAGTGACTCCGCCGGGCCGAAGTCGGCGTTGCCTGCGGGGTAGGCGTCACGGTGGTGCACACAGAAGAGAAACGGATCCACCGTGGGCCACGGCGGCGCGCCCAGCGCTACGGTTTCGAGGATCAATTTGGCCATGGGACCAAGTGTAAGGCGATTGTACCGACGCCGGGAGCGCCCCGGCCTGGGCTCGGCAAAACGGGGTGGGTTGTTGGCCCGGAGCCCGGGCGCCGCGACGCCGGGCGCGCCGCGTGGCGAAATGGGCAAAAGACCCCGCGGTCAGCAAGGCGGCGGCACCTCCCTGCCGGTCCGAAGCGTGGGTGGTGACGAAACGTCAGTCCAGCGGCGGCGGCGTGCTGTGCTGTCGTATCCAGAGCGGACCGTCTGCGGCGGCGTCCGCAGCGCCCGCCGCCCCGCCCCAACGCGCCAACAGCGCGGGGACCACCAGCATGTTGAGTAGCGTCGACGTCGAAAGCCCGCACAAGATCACCAAGGCCATCGGCGCTTGGATCTCACTGCCCGGCTGACCGGCAGCGAGAGCCAACGGCAGAAGGCCCAAGGCCGCGGTCACGGCGGTCATCAAGATCGGGGCCAGGCGCTCCTGAGCTGCACGCGTCACGGCCTCGGCGCGCGGCTTGCCAGAGAGCTCCAAGTCGCGAGACCGAGTCGCGAGCAGGATACCGTTGCGCGTGGCAATGCCAAACAGCGTGATGAACCCGATGGTGGTGGCAACGGACAGCACGCCTCCAGCCAAGTACACGCCGAGGGTTCCACCCACCAAGGCGAGCGGCAGGTTGAACAAGACGATGAGCGTGCGGCGCAGGCTGCCCAGAGTGGAGAGCACAATCAAGGCAATGCCGAGCATCGCAAGGCTGCCATACAAGAACAGGCTCCGATTCGCCTCGGACGCGCGCTGGAAGGTGCCGGCGTACTCGATCCGAACCCCATCCGGCCGCTTCACTCTCTTAGCGATGCGCGCCTGCACTTCCTCGATGACGCGGCTCGAGTTCGTGGCTTCGACGTTCGCGGTGAGGGCGATGCGTCGCTCCACCTTCTCCCGCAGCACGTAGTTCGGGCCGATGTCTCTGCGGATCTCTGCCAAAGCAGAGACCGGGACTGCGGCCCCGGACGGAGTGGCTAGCCGCATGCGTGACAGCGCGTCCAGGTCCTTGGCCAACGTCGGATCTTGTTTGACCACCACGTCCACCGTCGTTCCGTCTTCATAGACACGCGTCGCCACGTTCCCCCATAGCAACGCCCCGATACGTGACGCTGCCGCTCCCGCTGACAGTCCGTGGGCAGCGGCACGCTCTCGATCCACGTCGACCACAATCTCCGGAACGTCGACAATCTGCTCCACCCCAAGATCAACGAGGCCAGGAACATCTTGGATCGCGCTCTCGACCTGTTCCGCGGTCTTTCTCAGAGCGCCCAAATCTTCACCGAAAAGCTTGATTGCAAGGGCGGCCCGCTGCCCAGAGATCATGTGCTCGATGCGGTGGGAAATCGGCTGACCGAGCGTGAAGTGCGCCCCAGGGACGGCTCGCAAGCGCTGACGCAAGTCCGCGAAGACTTCCTCCTTTGTCCGGGAGTCGTCGGGATCCAATCGCACCTCCAGCTCGCTGCTTTCAACGCCCAGCACGTGCTCGTCGCGCTCCGCCCGGCCCGTCCTGCGGCCGACTGAAGTCACCGCTGGGTCAGCGAGCAGCGCCCGTTCTGCCATGGCGCCCAGCGCGTCGCTTTCGGCCAGCGCGGTGCCAGGGGTCAGCACCATCGCGATGGTCACATTGCCCTCATTGAACTCCGGCAAGAACGAACGCCCCATCCGTGTCAACGCGCCCACGCCAATCAGCACGACTACGAGGGCGCTTGCCAGCACGGCGCGAGGTTTCCGCACACTCGCCATGAGCAGCGGCTGGTAGCAACGAGATAGGAAGCGCATGAGCGGCGGTTCCGCCGCAGCATCGGCGCCACGTCGTACCAAGAAGAAGCTGCACAGTACTGGGGTGACCGTCACCGCGACCACCAGAGATGCGAAGATGGCCACCAAGTAGGCGATGGAGAGCGGTCGGAGCAACTTGCCTTCCAGACCTTCGAGTAGGAGCAGCGGCACAAACACCAACATCAGGATGTAGGTCGCACTGACGATGGACGCGCGAATTTCCCGGGAGGCCTGGAATACGGTAGCAAGCACCGTGGGGCGCGCTTCTTCGGGTAGCGCCTGACGCTCCCGTAGCCTGCGCGCCACGTTTTCGACATCGACAATCGCATCGTCGACGAGCTCCCCAATCGCGATGGCAAAGCCGCCCAAGGTCATGGTGTCCAGCGTCATGCCCGCGAGATCGAGCACGAGCGCCGCCACGAGCAAGGAAAGCGGGATCGCCAGAGCGCTGATCAAGGTGGGGCGCATGCTCCACATGAACAAGAACAGCACGAGAACGACCAAGACCGCGCCGTCCCGGAGCACGCCCATCACGTTGCCGATGGCCGTGTCGATGAAGTCCTGCTGTCGAAAGACATCCCGGTTCAACACCACCCCCCGCGGCGCGAGGTCCTTTTCGAGAAGATCGAGTTCCCGGTCAAGGCGCGTGGTCGTCGAGACGGTGTCTGCCTCGGGTTGCTTGACCACCGTGAGCATCACAGCAGGGCCAGCGCGATAGCTGGCAGTGCCTCGCGCGGGAGCTGCGCCCACACGCACATTGGCAACGTCGCGGACACGCACGGAGCTTCCGGCGCGCTCGACAACGACCACGTTCTCCAGGTCCGGTACGCCATGGGCGCGCCCCAGCACACGCACGACGGACTCCTGCCCTTGCTCGACCACGTAGCCACCGGGTGCATTGCTATTGCCACTGGAAAGCGCCGCGCTGACGTCGGCCGCGGTGAGCGAGTGCGCCTCAAGCTTCAGCGGATCGACAATCACCTGGTACTGCTTGATACCGCCGCCGATCGGCACGACTTGCGCGATGCCCTCTACGCCCAGCAAGCGGCGCCGCACATCGACGTCGGCGATACGCCGCAACTCGATGGGGTCTAGGTCGGGTGACGTGAGCGCGACAAACGCGATTTCACCCATGACACTCGCCGCCGGCGCCAACAGCGGCATCTCGGCGCCTGGTGGCAGCGTCGCCATCGCAGTCTGAAGGCGCTCAGTGATGCGCTGGCGGGCTTCGGTCGGTGAAGTCTGCCAGTCGAATTCGGCCCAGACCACAGAGATGCCTGCGGCCGACGCAGAGCGCACCCGCCGCAGGCCTGCCGCGCCGTTTACGGCAGCTTCGATCGGGAAGCTGATCAGTCTCTCGACTTCGACAGCAGCCATGCCTGTCGACTCGGTGACGATGGTGACCCGCGGCGCCGTCAGGTCCGGGAAAACATCCACGGGCATGCGTGAAGCCCGAAACGCACCCACGACGCACAGACACAGAGCCGCGATCAGCACGATCCCGCGGTTGCGCAGGGAGAGGGCGAGAAGCCGTTCGATCATCAGTGCACGTGCCCATGGGGCGTCTGTCCCTTTGGACGGTCCGCCAACCGAACGATCTGCGTCCCCTGCGTCACGATCCGGTCCGTCGCCACAATGCCGGAAGTCACGGCGACCTCGTCCGCCGCCGTGCCGCCAACTTGAACGGCCCGCTCCGCAAAGTGCTCGCCGTCGAGCTGCACGTAGACGAGCTCGCGGCCGTCGCGGCTGAGCACTGCGGAGCGAGGCACCACCAGTCCCTTGACGGGCTCCGCGACGGGCAATGCAACCCGCACCATGCCGCCAAGTCGCAGCGTCTCCGGCGGCGCCTTCAGGGAGTAGATGATGTCTACGGTGCGCGTTCGCTCGTCCACCGCGCGGCCAAGGCTGACCAGACTCGCGGTCGGCTCCGGGCCGGCAACCCGGATCAGGCTCCACTGGTCGAGGCCCGCAACCTGGTAGCTCGCATCGAGCCCGCCCTGGATACGCGCGGCGTCCCGCTCCGGCACGCGCGCACGGATCCAGAACTCGGACGGGTCGACGATCCGAAACAACGTCTCTCCCTGGGAGACGCTGGCACCGGTCGTGACGTTGACGTTGACCACCACGCCATCAATGGGAGAAGTGAGCCGCCACGAAGCGCCCCCCCGCCCGGTGGCGGCGCCCGAATAGACAGACTTGGTGCGCCGAGCCGCACGCAATACGTCATCCGCAAGTTTCGACTCGCGGCGCGCATCGTCCAGTTCTCGCTGCGACAGTGCGCTATCTGCGTGCAAGCGTTCGGCCCGGGCGAGCGCCGCACCTGCCGCCGCCACCCGGGACTCTGCCTCAGCGACGGCGAGCCCGACCCCGGCAGCGTTTTCCGGTGAAGTGGGCGTGGGCGCGAGTCGAGCGAGCAACTGGCCCTGCTTCACTTTCTGACCGGGCTTCGGAAAACCCGCCGGTGGCTCAGCGAGACGCCCGGGCAGTGGCGCGCCAACTTCCGCACTGCCACCCGGAGGAGTGTCGACGCTGCCGCTCACCTCAATAACCGGGACAACCTGGCCGGTCTTTGGAAAACGCGTACCGAAGCGCACGCCCCATTGCTGCTCTTTGAGCAACTCGATCACCCCAGGCGGGTCCTCTTCCTCCGGGGATTTTGGCGCCTGGGCATGCACAACAATTTCGAATTCGATGGGTGCGTACTTGCCCACCCGCAGCGTTCCTTTGTATTTGCCCACCGCTTTCAACGTGAAACCCAGCTGGTAGATCCCGGGGCGCGCGGGCGCGGCTACCGTCGTCTTTTCGCTGCTCGGCCCCACGAATTCCAACGTGGCAGCCCCAGTGGTCAGCGGGCGGAACCCGTCCAGCACTGTCAGGTGAGCAAGCATATTCACTTTCTTGCCGACGACGGCGACGTCGTGTTCTGCGAATAGCTCGAGCTCTTGGGTCCAACGAGTGATGCCAACTTGGTCCGTGCCGTGCCCGTGGCCTTCTTCGTGGTGGTCGTGCCCCGGGGGATGCTCGGATTCGTGTTGGTGGCCGTCGCGGTCCTTCTTGCAGGCGCACAGCCAAAGGGCGACCACAAGAACTAAGAAGGGTCGCCAACTCACTCGAACTCTCCACGCGCAGCACGCAAGTCGAGCTCCGCTAGCTTCGCCCTCAGCTCCAATTCGACACTGCGTTGGGACACGCGAAGCGCAGCGCGCTCGGCATCCAACAACTCCGTCACACCGATTTGCCCCTCGCGATATGCGCTGCGGGCCGCGCGCAGGGTGCGCTCGGCATGGGGTGCCGTGGCACGTCGAAAGCGCTCGACTTCGGCGAGGTAGTTAGAAAGCTCCAGGGACGCCACGGCGCGCGCACTTTTCGCGCGCGCTTCCAGGGCTCGCAGCTGGGCACCGCTATGGTCCGCCAACGCATTGGCTTCCGCCGAAACTGCACGGCCACGGGAGAACAGCGGTAGCTCCACGTGCAGACCCGCGACGTAGCCGTAGCGCGTTTCGTCGCCAACCGCGCGACGCACACCGGCGTCCAATGCCAGCATGGGCACCCAGGCACGCGCTGCGCGACTCTGCGCTTGGCGTGCGGCCTCGAGGGCAGCCCGCTGGTGCGTTAGCGAGGGGCGCTCCTGAGGCGGCGAACCGACGATGGCCACAGCCCGGAGACTGCCCGACAGCGTAAGTCCTTCTGCCTGGCGACCCAGCAGCGAGGCCAGCTGCAACACGGCTCGGCGTTCAGCGGCTTCGGCACTGACGAGCGTACTGCGAGAAAGGTCCGCATCGAGCTCAATGCGACTGACGTCGTAGCCACTGGCGCTGCCCTGAGACAGGCGGCTCTTGGAGACGCGCGCGGCCTCCTCTAGGCGTGCGACCAGTGTTCGCGCGAGGTCGGCCCGCTTTTTCGCCGCCAGTCCGCGATAAAAGATCCGCAGCGCGCTGTGGGTGACCGCGCTGCCGAGGCGCGTGGCACGGGAGGCCGCGCTGCGGGATCCCGCCCGCGCTAGAGAGCTCCGCGCACCGCGACGCCCGGAGAGATCCAGAGGGATTGACAGCGCCAGGGTGTCCTCCGCTGCGTCCGGAGCGCCCAGCAGCTGTTCCCGGGTGAAGCTCAACTCCGGATTCGGGTGGGCCTCAACTGCCTCCCGCGCCTGCAGCAAACGCACTTCGCTCTGTGCCGCCAATACCTCTGGAGATGTGCGGCGCACGTGACGCTTGATCTCCGCCTCGGTGAGTTCTTGGCCGCGGGCCGGCGTCACCAAGCACGCCCACGCGAGCGCGAGTCGAAACCAAATCGCGATCTGTGGGCGGCTCTGAAAAGTCCGAGCGCTGGTCGGAGTTTGTGGCGTGGGGTTGCAGTGCTGTCGGGGCATGATCTCCGCCTAGGTGGAAAGCACGCCGAGCAAATGCTCGACGCCGTGGTGGATGCCGTCCGCACCCAAGCAGGTGGCCACGACTAGCGTGCCCGCAAGCGCCGCAATCCATGTCCACCGCACATGCTGTTCACGGGCCGGGCCGGGCCGCAGCAAACGGCGGACGCGGTATTCCAAGTCTCCAGCTTGCAAGAACGCCGACGCTCCCGTGGGCGTGGGTCCGGAATAGCGCGCTAGATGCATCAACGCCTCGGCGACCCGAAGCGGGCCCAGGCTCCGAGCAGCGCGGTCGTCTGCGCTCGCCTCCGTGGCGCGATGGTGCCGGCGCCCGATCCACGCCGCGACGCCCGGCAAATGGAAGCAAACGGCCAGACGAACCAAGACCCGTTGCAACGGATCCCGGCTGCGAGCATGAGCCGCTTCATGGGCAAATACAGCCCGGAAGTGGGCGCGATGCTCGGGACGAAGCAGTCCCGCCGTCACATAAACGACGGGGCGAAGTAGGCCAGCAACGAATGCACGCGGCTCCGGAAGCGGCAGCACATTGTGCCGGCGGCTGGCGAGCTTCGCGCGCTCGAGGCGGCGGGCTCCTGCGTACGCGGTCCAGATGGAGCGTGCGAGTCCCGAGAGGGCCGCTGCAAACCGCAGCGTCATCAACGTCGACAGGACCAAAAGCGACAGCGCTGGCATGACCGCCCCGTGATGGTCGATGCATACGTGCGGATGTGCCGCGTGGGTTGAAACGTCAAGACAGTGATCGACGATCCAACCAAAATTGGGAGCGAGGGCTGCGGTCATCACCAGAAGGGTCACGAAGCACGGCGTGGCGGCGGCCACCAGCAGCACCCGGGCCTCGGCCGCGGGGCTGAGTCGATCCAGTCGGTTCCGAGACGCCGAGAGTAGCAATGCGACCACCGCCGAAGACAACCAGGTCACTGCGGTCGCGGCGGCCACCCAGAGCACGGCAAGGGTGAAGGTCATCAGCCGCCCCGCTCGCTGCGCTTCTGTGCAATCAGTCGCTCTAAGCGTGCAAGTGCGGCGTCATCGGACTTTGCAACCAAGTCGACGAATGCGGCCAATAGACCTGCGTCGGCCAGAGCATGCATGCCACCGGCTGCCTCCATCACCCGGCGAGCGGTGAGTTCGTCCTGGGTGACACCCGCTCGATACTGAAACGCGTGAGAGACTTTGGTGCGTGTCACAAGTGCCTTCTTGTACAAGCGCTCCAAAGCCGAACCGACAGTGTTGGCCGAGATCCCCCGGCGCTTCCCGATCGCCGCATGGGTCGTCGTGACGTCGGACTCGCCCACGTTCCACAAGTGCTCGAGCGCAGCGAGCTCGAGCTCTCCCAATTTGGGAAGCAACTTCTGACCCTTCGCCATGAACGGTCATTGTCGCAACAAAACTCCGGCCGTCAATCGGAGTTTATTCGGTGCGTGGCGGGAAAGGACCCCGATTCCTTCCAAACGTTCAGCGTTCGCCCTGGCGCTTACGGAAGTCGTCCAGGTCGGCCTCACTGGGGTTGAGCCGAGAACGCGTCCCCGAAGGGCGAATACTGGGAGGGCCACGATGCTGCGCCTCCGGCGGGATACTGCTGGTGCGATGCGGGTTGGACTCGGCGAGGGCAAGTTGCAGACAACCGCGGGCGAGTTCCTCCAGGGTGCTCGCGTCGCACTTCCGTAGCAAACCCCGGACCTGGGTCTTCAGCGTATTTTCGCTCACCCCCAATTCGTCCGCGAGCACCTTGCGGGGGACCCCAGCGACCGCTGCGACTAGCAAGTCCACTTCCCGAGGCGTCAGACGATGGCGCCGGCAGAGTTCGTCGATGGCCCAGGTGATGCGCTGATCTTCCACGCGCTCCATAGCGATAGCTCTACGCAAGAACCCACGCAGCGAAGAGCGATGCGTCGGTTTGCAATGATATTCAGCGCGCAGCAGATGTGCTCGATTGATTAGCGCTGGCTCGGCGCGCGCCGTCAGCACCAGGACAGGAAGCAGGGGCAGCGTCTTGCGTGCGCGCACGACCAACTCGAGACCGTCTTTCGTAGGCAGGTCGATTTCCGTGATCAAGGCCACCAGTCGCCTTGGAGAGTCGAGCACCCGCACCGCTTCCGCGTAGTCCCGCACGGTCTCGGTCACGCGAAACGCACGACACGTATCCGCTAGGGCGCGCGCCGTTTGCTCGTCGGGGTCCACAATCAGAAAACGTCCCAGCACCTTTGTCCCGTTTCTAGCCACGTCGCAGAAAGCTGCGAGTCCATAATGGTAGACCACTGCGTGATTCAGACGAGCCCTTTCGGAAAAAGTTGTGTATCGAAGCGCTCGCGCTGCTCCAAGATCCCAATAATCCCCGGAGAATCGCCCGGGGCGTGCGCCCCGCCTAATCACCCCTGGGGGTGATTGCCCCAAGCACAGAAATTTCTGCGCGCGCGCCGCGCCGTGTTCACCCCTCCGGGTGATCTCGCTGCAACTCACCCTCGCGGGTGATGCATGACGCCTTCGCAACGCGCTAACTAGATGGACGACGACTGCGCCCACGGGCGCGAAGAGTCTTGAAAGGTTGGCGCACATGCTCTCACGACGAAAACTCCTGGCGTCCGTGTCCGCGGCAACGGTGGTCGGCTTCAGCGTGGATGCGCGTGCATGGGTCGGGGGCAAGAAGAAGAAGTCCGGATGCTCACAACTTCCGCCTCTGGACGGCACACTGGTCACGGACCCGGCGACGCTCGCAGAATACGCCGTGGACGCCGGCAACATGGTGCATCTGTCGCCAGTCGCCGTTCTCAATCCGGGTTCCGTAAACGACATCGAGAAGATGATTTGCTTCTGCCGCACGCATCACATCAGCGTCGCGGCACGCGGCCAAGGCCACACGACCTTTGGTCAGAGCATGACGGACGGTGGCCTTGTCATCGACATGGGCGGGCTTGCCGCGGTGCACTCCATTTCCGAGCAGGGCGCGGACGTGGGGGCCGGCATCAAATGGACGGCGCTCACAACGGAGGCCCTCAATTTCGGGCTAACTCCCCAAGTGCTCACGGGATACATCGACTTGTCTGTGGGCGGCACCCTCAGCGTCGGGGGGATTTCGTCAACCAATGGCCACGGCGCCCAGGTCGACCACGTACAAGCGCTGCAGATCGTTTCCGGAGACGGCAAGACCCGCTGGTGTTCCGACAAGAAGCACCGCCACTTGTTTGAAGCCGCGCTGGCTGGCTTGGGCCAGTACGGCATCATCACCCGCGCTATCATCGATCTTGTGCCCGCCCCGCAGATGGCGCGGGTCTATCTCATCGACCACTCCACGAGCGCTGGCTTCTTCGCTGACCTGCAAATCCTGCTCGACCGCGGTGAGCTAGATGACGTCTACAACTTTGGCTTTCCGGACGGTCAAGGGGGCTGGGTCTACCAGCTAACAGCAACGAAGTTCTACGACCCCGCCGCACCGCCGGACGACGCTCATCTCCTGCGCGATCTGTCCGTCTCGGCTCTGGATGTGCCGAGTCAAGACATGCCGTACCTGCACTACGTGCTGCGTGTGAACGTGGCCATCGATTTTTTCCGCGGGCTCGGGCTCTGGGATGGTGTGCAGCACCCGTGGTTCGACATGTTCCTTCCGGACTGGTCAGT
Source organism: uncultured Myxococcales bacterium (assembly GCA_937872925.1). Taxonomy (GTDB): domain Bacteria; phylum Myxococcota_A; class Polyangia; order Polyangiales; family Polyangiaceae; genus JACKEA01. Next base: position 12,856 of record CALMUT010000165.1, read on the forward strand.
GCAACCGTTCGTCGAAAGCGTCATGAGCACGCTCACGCCCGAAGATGTGGGTCCCACGGGCTTCTTGCTGTTGTTCCCCCAAAAGGTTTCGGCACTTTCCCGACCCAACTTGCGCCTACCCAAGGGGAAGGAATGGGTCTTCCTATTCGACGTGCTCACAGCCGCGCCGACTCCAGGTGTCGACCCCGCCTACGAAGCGCACATGCTTGCGCGCAACCGCACGTGGTTTGAACAGGCGCGTGCCCTGGGCGGCACTCGCTATCCCATCGGGTCACTGGAGTTCTCCAAGCTGGACTGGATCCTGCACTACTTCGAACGTTGGCCACTGCTCAAGCACATGAAGAAGAAGTACGACCCCGCCGGCATCCTCACCCCCGGGCCCGGCATCTTTTGAGGATGCACCCATGAGTTCGTTCCCTCCAAGCGACCCGGCGCGACAGCTGTTCCAGAGCAGCATCGCCGAACCGTATCGCGTCAAAGTCGTAGAAAAGCTGAACCTGCCCGACCGCGGAGAGCGGGAACGCATCCTGAAGCGAGCCGACTACTCTCCGGTGTACCTAGATTCAGCGGACGTTTTCGTCGACCTGATCACCGACAGCGGGACAGCCGCCATGAGCGACGTGCAGTGGTCGGCGCTCATGCGCGGCGACGAGGCGTATATGGGCTCGCGAAGCTACGCTACGTTCAGAGCCGCGGCTCGGGAAGTAACGGGATTCCACGAGATCGTGCCAACCCACCAGGGGCGTGCCGCCGAGAACATATTGATGGAGCTGCTGGTGAACCCTGGCGACATCGTGCTCGCCAATACCCACTTCGACACGACCCGCGCCCACGTACTGAATCAAAAGGCCGTACCCGTAGACCTGGTGGGCGACTGGCTGTGGAGCTTCCGGGAGCCGATGCCGTTCAAGGGCAACTTCGACCTGGGAAAGCTTGAAGCAGCCCTGCGAGCTCACCGCGGCAAGGTGCCGATCATCATCGCCACGGTCACCAACAACTTTGCCTGTTCTTCGCCGGTTTCCATGGAGAACCTCCGCGCCGTGCGGCGGCTGGCCGACGCCCACGGCGTCAAGCTGTTCTTCGACGCTGCACGCTTTGCCGAGAATGCGTTCTTCATCAAGCAACGTGAAGCTGGCTACGCGCACCGCAGAGTCGCTGACATCGCATTGGAGATGTTCAATCTGGGGCACGGCGCGTGGGTCAGCGCGAAGAAGGACGCCATGGTGAACATCGGCGGCTTCATCGCGACCAATGACTCTGCGCTGGCCGACAATTGTCGTGGACGTTTGGTGCTTTACGAAGGCTTCCCGACCTACGGCGGCCTGGCGCGTCGCGACCTCGAGGCGATTGCGGTGGGATTGCGTGAGGCGCTGGACGAAGACTACCTGGAGCATCGCATCGCGCTGGTCGCCCATCTCGGCGAGGCGATGCGACGCGCGGGGGCGGTCGTCAGTCTTCCGGTCGGCGGGTCTGGCGTCTTCGTGGACGTGGAGGCGATGTACCCGCAGCTGCCTCCGGAACGGTTGCCCGGCATTGCGCTATGCGCAGACTTTTATTTGGAGGGTGGCATTCGCGTCGGCGCGGCACCGTTTTCTATGCACAGCGTCGATGGCGCGGGGCAGATCGTCGACAAGGTCTTTCAGTTCGCGCGTTTTGCCGTGCCACGCCGGGTCTTCAGCAAAGCCCACCTGGACTACGTCGCGGAGGTGACCCGACGGGTGGTCTCCGTCGCGAAGAAATCCCGGGGCTACCGCACCGTTCACAAACCCGAAGTCCTGGGGCACTTCTTCGCGAAGTTTGCTCCTGTGGAAGCTTAGGAGTTCGCAAATGTCACGCAACATGGTTACGCGGCGCCTGGGGAATCTGCTGATTCTTCGTCAAAACACTCAGCCTCCCAGTGACGAAGAGTGGGACGAGTGTCTGAATCTGCTCTCCACAGACGTGGAAGAAGTCCAGGTGCTCGTCATCACGGATGGTGGCGGGCCCTCCCCTGAGCAGCGGCGGCGACTGGATCAAACGCTGAACGGCAGCCCGGTGCGTGTTGCTGTTGTGTCGGAGAGTGTGCGGATCCGATTCATCGTGTCATCGGTCGCGTTTCTGACTCGACGCATCAAGTCGTTCTCTGAAACGGAATATACCGAAGCGCTCGCCCACCTGGAACTGGACCTGGATCAACGCCGACTGGCGCAGCGCCACGTCCGCGAAATGACGGCGCTCATCGAGCGAACTTAGAAAAGGACCGCGACGTTCTATGCTTGCCACGCATCTCCTGCAAACCCAAGGCACCTTGGCTCACTACGCCGCCGTCAAGGCGCGCAGTTTGGCCCGCGCGCTTTCGTTGGAGCACCGGAGCGACGAGTTCGAAGCGTTGTGTTTGAAGATGATGCACCCCTGGGGCGCACGCCGCATTGGCCAGACGCCCGACTACCTGTCCAATGTGGTGGACGACGGCACGCCCTTCGAATTCTCCGTGGCGCTTGGGCAGCAGAACGAACTGCGCTTCATGGTCGAGCCCCTGGGGGATCCTGCTTCGCTTCCGGCCAACGCCCAGGCCGCGACACAATTGCTGGGCGCCCTGGCCCATGACTACGAACTGGATCTGAGCCGACTGACCCGCGTCGCGGACTTGTTCCTGCCAGAGCAACCCCGGGGCGCGTTCCTGATCTGGATCGCCGCGGCCATCCGGGCGAAAGGCCCACCGGAATTCAAGCTGTATCTCAATCCCGCGGCGCGGGGCGAGCGCGCCGCACCACAGGTCATCGAAGAAGCGCTGTGCCGACTCGGTTTTCCAGACGCCTGGCCCTCCATCGGCAACGTGTTGGCGTGGCGCGGACCAGAAGCAGACGAACTCAAGTACTTCTCACTGGATTTGACTCCAACACCGGAAGCGCGAGTCAAAGTCTATGCCCGGCACCATCGCTCGACGCGCGACATAGTCGTGGCTGCTGCGAGTGCGTGTTCTGCCTACGATCCGAGCGCCATCCACACCTTCCTGAAAACCGCCGCGCCGGATGTCCAGGTGTATGACGGCCGCGGCCCCTTCACCTGCTACGCATTCGTAACGGCCGGGGCACGCTCGCCAGACTCCGTCACGACACACTTTCCGATCAATGGTTATGTGGAAAGCGACCAACTGGCGCAGGAGCGCATCCTGCAGGTGCACGATGCCCTGCAAGTGCCGAATGCCGCATACGCTCAGGCCCTCGCAGCGGTAGTCGACCACCCACTGGCGGAGCGCGTGGGCACACACTCCTACGTTTCCCTGCGCAAGCACCGGAATCAAACTCGGCTAACGGTGTACTTGCCCTGTGAGGCCTACGCCCCGGGCACAGTCGAGTCCCCGCGTGACACCCGGCGCCAGAGCGGCGTCACCGAACGCGCGACGGGAACGCCCGGAGCCGAGCCAGTGCGTCACCCACTCTTTGCCCGCCTGAAGCGCGATCCCCAAAGCGACGACACGCTCTGGATTCTGGTCACGAACTTGCGCATTGCGCTAGAGCCCTGCGGACGTTCCTTGGCACTCGCTGCTCGCGACTTACCCGACCCGGCAGTCCGCGCCGTGCTCGATGACATCTTGCGCTCTGCAGCCCGCGATGGGGACTTTTCAACTGCCCACGAGCGCTGGCTGCTCGGAGTGTCTTGCGAGATGGCGATGCGGGATCGCGCGGAGCCGAGTTCATCGCTCCTGTCGCCCGCGATGGACTTCGGGGAGCGCATTGCGCGCGTATCCGGCTCCGCGGACATCTACGAACGCGTGGGCGCCGCCTTGACGAGCGTCGCGTTTAGCAGCGAGGCCTGCCGCGCGGTCGGGAACCTGTTGCGACAGAGCACGGATTTTTGCGACACCGCATCGGATCGCCTACCGACTCTACCCGCGCCCCGCCTTGCGCCGCTGTCCCTGGCGGAATTGCTTGCTCCGGCACAGCAACAGCGGCTCAGCGCGGGCTCCGCTAAATGGGCGAACGCGGCGTGGCTACTGATGAACGATTTGTACCTCGCATGCTTCGGCAAAAGCTCGGATGACGGCTGATTCGGCGTTGCCGGCCGATCCCCCGCAGACTCAGCGAGGCGGCGGAATGAAGTTGTTACAGGTCTCGTCGATGACGGCGATAGCCCCATCAAAAAACGGCGCGTAGTCTGTGCTGGCGACGTCACCTTTGAGCCCGGTTTTGCCCCACAGTTTGACGAAATCGTGCCAATGCAGCTGCTTCGTCGGCGTGGCTGCGGCACCGTCGGGGATCAATCCCAGCATGACCACGGATTCGGCCTTCCCGTCTTTGGCTGCAACGACCGCGTCGTACCAGGACTGCGCGGTGCCTGTGTCCTCTTTGTTGGGGTCGTCGCTAATGAACGTCACAACCAGGATTGCATCCTTGCGCAAGAAGCCCTCGTTGCAGCCGCCCGTATCGTTCATTGCCGGGCTGACTGCGGCTACCATGGCTTCCATCGGCCTTTCGGATTGATGTCCCGCTAGACCCAGCGTCGCAACGCAGGAAAAGGTCCCGCTCAAATCAGTCTGGGTCTGGTCCATGTAACGGCGTCCGCCATCGATCGGACACAGCTTATTGCTCGAGCCCTGACCCGTGGGATGAATGACGCCTGCACCGCGTTCGGCGTCACAGCCTTTATACACGTTGTTGCATGCGTGATTGTTGCAGGTCGAATGCGGGGTGCCGGCGCATGCCGCGGCCGTGCATCGGGTCTCCGCGTCCGTATCGACGACCATGATGTGGTAGTCGGTGATCTTCGTGGCTCCTTGAATGGAGGCGATGAACTTCGGAAACGCCGCCGTGAGCGCGGCTTGCTCGTTGCCCATCGAAACGGAGGAGTCGACGACGAATAGGAAGTCTGTCTTCGTACAACCCGTTTGCCCTCCACCGCTGCCGCCGCCCGCGCCACCTAGCTGGATGCCGCCACCCTGGCCGCCACTGCCGCTCGCGGCACTTCCGGCGCCGCTGCCACCGCTGCCGGTCGCAGCGCTGCTGCCCCCTGTGCCGAAGGTCGGCCCCGCAACGCCATCTCCTTCATCGCTGCCGCAAGCGGCTGCGGCAAGCGACAGCCCTAGAACAGCTCCCCAACGTGCGTAGGTACCCATCCCGAGCATGATACCGCATTCTCCGGCGGCGCGCCCCTGGCTCCGCAAGTGCTAGTTCAGCTGCCTGGCGCGCTTCAGAATATCCGCGTGAAGTGCTTTCTGTTCGCGAATGACCCGCTCGGGCCGCTGTTCTCCGCAGTCCTCGTATTTCTCGCGGCTCATGGCGCTGTTCTGCACGCAGCTGGCCCGAATGCTTAAGGTGCCGCCCTGGGTCGTCACGATGAAGGCATAGCGATACGCCAGCCGGGGCACGCTGGAGATGAATACCTCCTTTTCTCGCGTGGTGAGGGTGAAGGGATCGCTGCTTTCTATGGCGATGAAGCGATTGGCGTCGAGGCTGCGGCGAGTGGCAGTGAACAGCACGTCCTCAGATAGCTTGGTCTTCTCCTTCACCGGACTGTACGCGAGCATCGATTCCGACGCGCAGCCGAAGGCCAAGAGTGAGGCGAGTAGTACGAGGCGTCCGCGTTGCATGGGCCATCTTTTCTAACACCGCTTCTGCGGTCGGCAAAAGCCTCAGGCTTCTGCTCGTGCTTTGAGACCAGCGACGAAGCCTTCAAACGCTTCCGTCATGTCGGGAATGCTCCCACCAATGAGCGCGAGCATCGGTCCACTGAAGACTTCGCGCATGGAAAACTCGGTGACGCCGCTCTTGAGTTCCGAGAGCATGAACGTACGCTCACCCCGGAACAGACCCAGCGGCATGCCGCCAGTCCAAGTCATCTTCAACGGCGGCGTCAGCTCACTGACCTTAACCGCAAAAGCGCGACCTGGGCTGAGCTTCGAAAACGCCTTCACCTTCTGGCCCAGGGCCAAGGTGCCCTCGATCCGTTCGCAGCTCGGATCCCACTCCGGCCATTTGTCGATGTCCGTTAAGATCGCCCAGATCTTTTCTGGGGAGGCATGAATCCGATCACTAGCTTGGTACGCTTTCATTTGCCGTTTCCTCCTGGGTGCGCAGCACAGTGCTCAGCAAACGACGCCAGCACGCTGTCCCAACTGCGCAGGAAAATCTGCACGCGCTTGGGCCAGTCGGCGCCGATGCCACTGTCCGCTTCGCTGTGCGTCACCTCGACCCGAGTGCTGTCGCCCTCCGAAACAAACTGCACATCCACCTCAGTCGGACCCGCGCCAGCCCCGGGCCACCAACTGTAAGTCAGTCGTCGGGGAGGCTCCCAACGGAGCACTGCACCAAGAACTGCGTGGTCGCCACTTCCCGCGGTCTCGAAGAAACGTCCGCCGACCCGCGCTTCGAACTTCAACGTCGACGCCTCAAACTTTCGGTGCCCAGGCGGCCACCACGCGTCCACGTGCTCCGTGAAGGCGGCGAACGCCAATTCGACAGGCACGGCGACGCGCAGCGTCTTCTTGATGGGCGCGCTCACGTGCCATCTCGTTGCAGTCGGTCAGCGACGTCGGCGTAGCGTGACAGGGCCTCGTCCCAGAATCCGTCGAGCCAGTGGCGCGCCGAGCGGAATCCATCGGGAGACAGTTGGAAGAGGTTCTGGGTACCGTTTCGGTCGTGTCGGACCAGCCGGGCCTGTTCCAGCAGCTTCAGGTGTTTCGAGACCGCCGGGCGCGTCACGGGCAAAACGGTTGCGATCGCGCCGACGGGCATGGGACCGCGAGCCAGGAGCCGCATGATTTGGCGCCGGATCGGACTGCCGAGGGCGTCGAACACCGTTTCGCTGGAGAGCTTTCGGGGGGCGTTCATTGGTAACTTTCAAGTTACCAATACTCGAGAACGGCGTGGACGGTCAACCGCTGGGGGCCAGGGCTGTGCTCCCGCGTCGGAAAGGCTATGACTCTAGGCGCCTTGAGTTCCCATGGCTTCTGGATGAATCGCGCGCTGCCAAGCATCGCCGCGCTGTCGGAAGCGACGTTTCCGGAAAACGAAATCGGAGCACCAGACTGGAAGAGCACGCAGATGCTGGATCGCACCGTGGAGTATCTCCACGAGTTGCCGCCACCTCAGCGCCGACTCTTGCTGCTGTTGTTCCTGTTCGTGGAGTTCGCCTCAATCTTTCTGGTGGTTGGCTTCAGACGGTTTTCCAAGCTCAGCGCCCTCCGGCGCAGCGCCGTCATTCGTGGTTGGCGGCGCTCCACGTTCTTTCCCTTTCGCGTGCTTGGCGACGCCGTCAAAGCAACGACCACCATGATGTACATGTCGCACCCGTCGGTCGTCGAGCACATCGGTGAATACCGGGTTTGCGACTGGCCCAGCGATCCCGCGAAGATTGCCGTGAAGGACGATGCCCTGACAAAGATGCAGGAGACCCCGTGATCTACGGCCTTGACGACGTGCGGCAGGGCTTTGACGTCGAATGCGATACCGTCGTGGTTGGTTCCGGTGCCGGTGGCGCAGTCGCGGCGCTGAACCTCGCGACCGCGGGACAAAGGGTCGTGGTGCTCGAAGCCGGGCCGCGGGTTCGCTACGAGGACATGACTCGCAATGCGCCACTGTTTCTGGCGCGACACTTCTGGGACGGCGGTCTGCGTCTTATTGGCGGCACCACCCAGAGCCCGTCGCTTCAAGCGCGCTGCCTCGGAGGCGGCACGGTGGTCAACTCTGCGATCATGCTCAAACTGCCCCGGTGGGTGCGCGAAGAGTGGCAACTCGAAACGGGGATCGGGCTGTTCACCGGACCGGAGCTGGAAGCTGCCTACGAACGTGTATTCACACGCTGCAAGGTCAGTCCCACGCCGATGGCTGTGCTGGGGCGCCGCAACTTGATCGTGCGCGACGCCATCGAAGGCAAGCTCGGCATTCGCGGTGGCCCCTTGCCTCGCGCAGTGCAAGGTTGTGACGGTTGCTCGGACTGCCTGACCGGATGTGTCGGCGGGCACAAACAATCCGTAGATCGTTCGTACCTGCCCTCTAACGAGCAGCACGGCGCCGAGATCTACACCTGCGCAGAAGTAGACGGCGTCATGACCAGCGGTGCGCGCGCCGTGGGGGTCACCGGCCATGTGATCGATCCGCGCGGCTATCGCAAACTGGCGCGCTTTTCTGTGCGAGCCAAGACGGTGATCTTATCCGCGGGCACGATGCACACCCCGGTGATCCTGCAGCGAAGCGGAATCAATCCGGGCGGCGCCGTGGGCGCGACCATGTTCTGCCACGTCGGAGGCGGCATGGTCGGCATCATGGAAGAGGTCGTCGACCCCTGGGTGGGTGCGACTCAGGGTTGGGGGGCGATCAGCAAAGACATCAAGGGCCTCAAATACGAAGGGCTGTGGGCATCACCCAGCGTACTGATGGTGCGCTGGGGCGATGTGGGGCTGCCCTTCATCGAGCGCCTACACGAAGTCAAACACGCGACGGTCGTGGCCCTGGTGTATCGGGGCAAAGTGCGCGGAACCGTGAAGGCCAAACGCAACGGCATGCCAAGCATGCGTTTGTGGATTGACGAGTCCAACGTTTCGCCCATCGCCCGGGGCATGAAGGCGGCAGCGGACGCTCTGCTTCAGGTGGGGGCGCGGTACGTGCACACCGGCCTGCCCGGTGTGGTCGACGAGATGCGCTCGGAAAAAGATACCGCCAGCCTGCTGAGCCCGCGCCTCAAGGCAAAGCACTTGACCATGACCCTGAATCACACCTTTGGATCCTGTCGCATGACGACAGACGCCACGGGCCCCGTCGACCCGAATGGGAAGGTGCGTGGCATCGAGGGACTCTACGTCTGCGACGCCAGCGTGTTCCCGAGCCCAAGCGCCGTGAACCCCCAGGCCACCATCATGGCCCTTGCCGACATCACCTCCCGCCGCCTGGCAGAACTGCCACTGCTAGATTAGTGGGCTTGCTCGTAAGCAACAGTCCTTCGGATTGCTTCTACTTACGCGCTGGGCTGCGCCAGCCGCGCCGCAAGCGGCAGCAAGCCGGCCAGCGTCGCCACCGCGTAAGGGGGCGGTGGCGCGGGCGGCGAGCCGCGCCAGCGCGTGTGGGTGCGACGGCGCGGACGGCGAGCCACCGTGTGACGGCGCGTGACGGCGCGTGAGGGTGCGACGGCGCGAACGGCCGCGCCAGCGCGTGAGGGTGCGACGGCGCGGGCGGCGGAGCCGCGCCAGCGCGTGAGGGTGCACCGGCGCGGACGGCCGCGCCACCGCGTGACGGCGCGTGAGGGGGCGGTGGTGCGGGCGGCGAGCCGCGCCAGCGCGTGTGGGTGCGACGGCGCGGGCGCGCGCGGGGCGCTACACGGCGCCGTGGCGTGGGGTTCCCTCGATTTCGTTGACACCCAGCTATGCGGCTTTCGCCTGGTTGAAC
>CALMUT010000166.1 GCA_937872925.1 uncultured Myxococcales bacterium
CCGGAACCGGCACCGAAGGTTGCCTCGTGGCAGCCGACCTTCGGACCGAAACTGTCGGTGAGGTCGATGAGGTAGCCGCACTTGCCGACGGGTGTGCAGCAACCGGGGAGTCGGGTGCTTGAAGGTGGACGCCGCCCATCAGAACCGGCGGCGCTGCCGGCGCGGGGACCAGACCGCCCACGGTGTACTCACGTCGGGTACCGGTGGCGGCGGTACGGTGTGCGGTGGGGCGAACTGCATCCAAGGACACGGGAGCCTACCACGCAGGAGCAGACCACGCGGCTGGGCAGCTAGTTCACCAGTCGCAAGTTCACGTCAATGCTGCCGACGGACTTGATGGGATCGTCGAATCCGGTCAGCGTCGAAGTTCGCGAAAGCGGAAAGCTCGCCTGGATTTGTTGCTGCGACTTGGATTCGTCCAACTTTCCGCTGATCACGAGCTGAAAGTCGCCGTTGGGCGGGTACGGGCCCGTCCAAAACTGAGTGACGGGAACTTGCTCCACCGAGTTGGTGGTTTTCGTGATGTAGTTCGGGCTGATCAGCTGCACGTTCACTTGCTCCGTGGCCGAGAGCGCAGAATGATCGCCGCAGCTGAGTGGAATGATCATCAGCTCCCAGGTTCCGATCTTGGCCTGGATCTCTGGAGGCAGCTGGTCCTTGACTTGGCCGAAGATCGACTCCGGGTAGGCTAGCAACAGAACGGAGGCTTGGCCGCCCAAGTCCTCACTGACTTGCCAGTTGCCCACGGTGTGCGTGCGCAAACGGCTGAGCGGCCCGGGCGGGATCGCCGTGGGGCAGCCCTCGCCGCAGTTGGAGCCACCACTCGAGTCATCCACGTCGATCATGCAATGGGCGGCCGCGTGACCAACCGCGTCCGAATTGAAAGGGTCCCCGCTTACGGCTTGAGTGCCACCCAGGGTCATGCGTGTTTCGTATCGAAACTTCGCCGTCGTGGCCGACCAGACGCCGTCGATGGGGATGGTGCCCGAGTCAAAGCGCTTCTTGCCCTCGCCGGATTCAGTGATGGTGATCGTGCCCACCCAACCCTTGGGTTCAACTTCGATCAGCGCCTGCGTGACGAAGCGCTTGGGTGAGGCAACCTCCAACGCCCAGTTGCCAGAGATCTCTGCCATCGACGCCGCAACGCCCAATACGCCAGCGAAGGTGGACGCCGCTCCGATCTGGCCGCCGCCGGCCCCAGCACCCCAAAGCGTGTCGAGCCCCGGAGAGCTGCCGCGTCGCAGCTGGGCAGAGAACACCGCATGCCGCGTGCGCTCCTTGCCTTGGTCGATGTCGGCAAGCTGGGGAAGAATTTCGAACTCCACCGTGTTCTTGGCCTCTGTGGCGCTGGCCGCGCTGAGTGGGTTTTCGAGCCGCGACAAGATCTTGAAGTCCTGCCCCTCCTTGAACAGTACCTCCGTGCCGCCTCCCTTGGTGATTTCCCAGGACACGCGCCAATTGGAGGCGTCTTTGGCGACATCGGTGATGTCCGTCTTGGTGGGCATGCCCAGATAGTCTAGGCAGGTGTTGATCTCGTTCAGCGTGCTCTGGCCCTGCGCGCTGTTCCACTTCTGGAACTCGTCGTAGGACTTGGCGTCTACGCCGGCGGTGGCCGTGAGCGCACCGAACTTCTTCGCCGCAGAGGGGCGCGGCTTTTTGGTCGGGCTAGCCGTGTCGAGAGTCAGGAGCATCGTGCCGTAGCGAACCACCTGCGCCATTTTCCAAACCTTGGTGGCGAGCTTGATCACGCTCAGCGCACCACCGATTGCGGCCGAGGTCGCTTTGCCACCCACGTGCTCCAGGAAGTGATCCAACAGGAAGTCCGACGCAGCGCCCGTGCCAGTCTTGATCGTGCCTTCCCACTGTCCGTAGGTGTCGGTGAGCACGCTGCAGGAGCCCGGTCCGGCCACGGGTTTGGGATCGGAGGTCGAAACGCGATCGATGGCCGCGGACAACAACTCCAAGTCCAATAAGGAGAAGCGCACGAGATCCGGATCTTGCGTGGTGAGCGATAGGTTGGCGCGGGGCGACTGCAGTTGGTTGCTGGCGGCGATGAACAGAATGGCAAAGGCCGCGGGCTCGTCCGGCTTGGCAAGCGCGGCGTTCGTCCACGCTGCGAGCGCTTCGAGCACGACTTGTCCCGAGGTCTTGCCATCAGGAACCGGCATCCCGAAGTCCGCAAACATCTGACCCAACTGAGTGGCAGTAAGAGTGGCCACATCTTTTCGCTTCCACGCTTCGAGGGCCATGTCCGCGATGAAAAGCGACGGCACGTAGGCGGTTGCCGCAGGGGCGCTGCCCGGCGTGAGGACCGTACTGCCGTCTACCGTCGAGACGCCTCCCTGGGCGAGGGCCGCTTGCGTGGCCGCGATGGCGTCCGTGAGCGTGGGCGCGCCTGCGATGGCGTTGACCGCGTCCGTAACCGCAGCCGGAAGTTCCAGGGCGGGGGCATCCGCGCCGGGATCTTCGAAGGGCAACTCGCCCCCGTTGCTGGAGCCTCCGGTCGCGGCGCTCCCTCCGCCGCTGCCACCCGTGCCGGGATCGTTGGCCGAGCCGCCCCCTCCGCATGCGGAAGAAAGCGCCAAGGCGACCAATGTGAAGCAAGTGAAACGACGGATGAGCATGCGGGAAGTATGGCGCACCCCCACGCTCGATATCCGCCATTGACGTTGCAGAATGCGCCAAGTGCGCGCCGCATCCCCAATCTTTCACCCGAGCCCGGGGGTCCGGAGCGGCCGGCTCCGTCGGTACCCTAGCCAGGTGAACCTGCGCGCGGCGATGCCGCATTGGAACAAGACGGAAATGAAACGAACGCTACGAATGCCGCGCTCTCTTTTGCTTGGGTTGGGCTTTGTGGCCCTCGGTTGCAGCGGCGCTACCGAGCCGGACGCACAGCCGTCCACTGCCACGAGCAGCGCCGCCCTCACGTGGGCGGACAAAGCCAAACTGCTTGCCTCCGACGGCGCCAGCGGCGACTTCATGGGATTTTCTTCGAGCATCAGTGGCAACTACGCGCTCGTTGGGGCACCGGACGATCAGACGACTCCAGATGCCAGTGCGGCGTACCTATACCAGCGCGGCGCTAGCGGAAGTTGGAGCGAAGTCGCGAAGCTGGTGAACGATGACAGCCACGCCGGGGACCTGTTCGGCGATTCAGTCGCAATAGACAGTGACTACGCCTTGGTAGGCGCGAGCCGGCACACTGTTTCAGGTTCGCGCGGGCAGGCGTACGTCTTCGAGCGCGACACCGCTACGAACCAATGGTCTCAAGTCGCCATTCTGCGCGGTTCGAACGGAGCCGGGTTCGCAACCTTTGGTTATGCAACTGCCCTCAGTGGCAGCTACGCGATGATCGGCGCGCACGCCGACACGACCAAGGGCATGAACGCGGGCTCCGCCTACGTTTTCGAGCGCAGCGGCGCTGGGGTATGGGAGGAGAAGATCAAACTGTTCGCCCTCGACGCCACCAAAGAAGATGAGTTCGGTTGGTCCGTCTCCATCAGCGGCGACTACGCCATTGTTGGCGCTCCCGAAGACGACGCGCCGTCCTTCAACAGCGGTTCTGCATATGTGTTCGAACGAAGTGCGGGCGTCTGGGCGCAAAAGGCGAAGCTGCTGCCCGGGGATCCTGCCTCCAGCGACAACTTCGGGTTCTCGGTTTCCATTAGCGGCGACTACGCTCTGATCGGTGCCCACGGCGGCGACGACAAGGGACTCGACAGCGGTTTGGCCTACGTCTTCGAACGCGACTCGACGGGCACATGGGCCGAGAAAACCAAGTTGGTACCCGCGGACGCGGTCGCTGGCAACAACGCGGGCTGGTCCGTGTCCATCAGCGGAGGTCGCGCGGTGTTGGGCGCGCTTCTCCACAACGCCAAGGGCAGCAAGAGCGGCGCCGCGTACGTCTTCGAACGCAACGCTGCAGGCCAATGGACAGAGCAAGGCAAGTTGGTCGCGTCGGATGGAGATTCCGGGGACAACTTGGGCTGGTCCGTGGGCGTGGACAATACCTACGTGGTTGCCGGCGCCTTGAACGACGAGGACAACGGGATCAGCAGCGGCGCCGCGTACATTTTCGAGGGAGTCGGCCAAGGCGGCGCTGCGGGCGCTGGCGGCACGGCCGGCATTGCAGGGGAAGCGGGCGTCGCGGGCAGCGCAGGGATCGCGGGAAGCGGCGGGACTGCCGGCACAGCCGGGGCAACCGCGAGTGGCGGCTCTGGAGCCACGGGCACCCACGCCGACTCCGGCGCGACCGGCACGGGGTCGTCCGGCGACGACGGCGGTTGCGCCTGCAAGCTCACTGGCCCAGCGCCGCAAGGTGGCTCTGCACACTGGTGGGCATTGCTTGCCCTCGTGATCCCGTGGCTTCGGCCGCGAGCACGAAGCTAGACGCAGGCGAGCAGCGGTGAGTCGGACGACCGGACGCTACGGCGTTGCACAGCCGTGCACCCCGCGCCCGCCGCGACGACAGTCCTAGGTCGAAACCGCCTCGGATCCGCCAACGCCCAGCTTTCGCAGGATGTTCTCCAGCGGGCAGAATCGAGTGAACGCGCTCTGGAGCAGGTTGGCTCCCACAAAAGCCGTGAGCCAGAAGAAGCCCTGGCTGACGAAGAACGGACTACTCGGCACCGCTAGCGCAAGGGACAGCAGCACAACGACACCAGCAAACATACGAACGACGCGCTCTATGCTCATTCCAGATCTCTCCTGACACCACCCGTGCACGCCACAAAGCGCGCCGAGGGCCGACGGTTACGGGTTACTTCACGCCGTTCGAGCCAATCCAAGTACCAAAGGGTTCGCGCCTCACGTTGGAAAGCAGCATTTTTATCGGCGAAGTTACTTCGCCGTCCGAAGCCGCGAGTCCATGCCAACGCAAGAAGTGCGGAGACAGAAAAGAGTCCGCAACTGACCGCGGCGCGGGCCGAGTGGGACGCCTATGAAGACACGATCGTGCGTTAGGTCTTGGGTGCAGGTCCTGCCCGCTCTGACAATCTTGGCAGCGGTTGGCTGTGCACCTTCCGTGAAGGAAGTTGTCGCGCCTGACGGTTCTTCCGGCTACTCGATCCAGTGTCGGAAGGACCACTCGAGTTGCTTGTCGCGGGCGAGCGAGCTGTGTCCGAGCGGCTACTCCTTGCTAGGCGCAAGCCGGGGCGAACGCGCTCGCGGCGGGGCACGGGACGATGTCATCACGCCGAACCTGATCGCTGACGGACATTTGTACATCAGCTGCCGCGATTCGAGTTCGGGTAACTTGGCGGCGGGCACGGGCGATCCGGTTGCCAGCGCGACGGCCCATTCGGAGCCACCGGCTGGGGCCACGGGCGTTCAGTTCGGTGCCCGCGCTGAGCAGGTGCGTGAAGCGTGCGAATCCGCCGGCCACGCCTGGGCAATCGCCGGCAACGAGGGGACGTGCAGCGGGGTCAACGAGGAACTCGGTGCCAACGCCACGCTCAGGGTGCAGTTCTGTGACAAGACGGTGTGTGGTTTGGTCGTTCACGTGCCCCTGGACCACAAATGGGCGGAAACCGTGGGTGGGTTGCGGCAGCGAGTGGCGGCGCGATATGGCAAGCCTACTCAAGCCAGTCTCGGTCTTGCGGACGAACGCGCGCGAGTGGAGTTCGCCTGGATCTGGGCCGACGGCCATCTGGTGCGAATGCGAATGAGCGAAGACCGCAGCGCGTTGACGATCTTGTACGCCGCCCCGAGCCTCAAGAAGGAAACGGCCTCGAACGGCCTCTGAACTGCGCTTCGCCGGAGTTTCAGCTGAGTGCTTGTTCGAAGTCCGCTAGCAGGTCTAGGTGATGTTCGACGCCGATTGAGATCCGGACCAACGCTGGCGTCACTCCGCTGTCGGCTTGTTCTTGCTCCGAGAGCTCTGAATGTGTGGTCGTGGCCGGGTGACACGCCAGCGTTTCGACGCCGCCCAGACTGACGGCGTTGCGCGCGATGCGCAGTCGGCGCAAGAAGTCGAAAGCCCCGGCCTTGCCGCCCACCACCTCGAACGCGAAGACCGATCCGGGGAACTTGCTCTGCGCGTTCTTGATTCGGATCTGTTCGGGGTCCGTAAACAGGCTGGGGTAGTGCATGCAGGCCACTTTGGGGTGCTTCGCCAGGGCCTCGGCAATGCGTTGGGCGTTCTTGCTCTGGCGCTTCATTCTGAGCTCTACGGTGGGTAGCCGGCTGTCGAGGATCCAGCACTCGTCCGGTTGCAGGATGTTGCCGAGTACAGCCCGCGTGCCGCGCAGCGTGGCGATGAGATCATTGTCAGCGCCCAGCACTGCGCCGCCCAGCATGTCGCTGTGCCCTGCCAGGAACTTCGTGGCAGAATAGACTACGAGATCCACTCCCAGGGTAAGTGGGTGCTGGAACACGGGCCCTAGGAAGGTGTTGTCAACGACGACGATCGGCGCCGGGTCGCGCTGGCTCGCAGCTTCGACGCAGGCGCGCAGATCGCACATCGCCAGCGTCGGGTTGGCGGGTGTTTCGAGAAACACCAAAGACAGGTTGGGCGTGTCGGCGATAGTGCGGACGAGGGTAGCTGTATCCCGCGCTGGCACACCTCGACCGACAATGCCAAGCGGCGTCAGCAATTGGTGGATGAGGTGCTGGGTGCCTCCATACAGCGGAGTGGAGTGCACGAAGGTCGAGTCCCGCGGGCAGAAGGTCAAAAGAAGCGTCGAGATCGCAGCCATGCCTGAATTGAAGACTGCTGCAGCGGTCGCTTTCGGCTCCAATGGCACCAAATGGTCCTCCACGATTTCTGCATTGGGATGCGACAGTCGTGAGTAGATCAGGTCCGGGCTCTCGTCGGGCCCCGGGCGCGCGCGCCCAAGTGCGATGGCAAAGGCACGCTCAGCCGCTTCCGGCGTAGAAAAGACGTAGGTTGAAGAACGGAACACGGCGGGGCGGGCCGAGCCGACGCTCAGTCCGGGATCGTAACCGCGCGTGAGCACGGCGGTCGGAGGGCGCACTACATAGGGAGGGCGGGGTTTGCGACGCGGCATGCTCGGAACTTAGCGCATCCATCGCGGCGCTGGCGCTCCTGTTGGAAGGACGGCTGGATCTCGCAACGAGGCTTCCGTCGAGGCTTGCGTCGCCGGCGGTGGGTCCGGACGGCACGCCCTCAACGTCGCGGGCAGCACACCGGCGCAAATGACGAACTGCTGCCTGCGACAAAGTCTGCGCCGCCCTGCGAACCCAGTTCGATTCGAAGAAGGCCCTCTGCGACTTCTCTGGACATCGCGATGCGAGCTGCGAGGCGGCTCGCGTTCGACTGGCCACCAGTTCGGACCGCGCGAAGCAGCGCGCCTGCAAGTGCGCGGCCCTGCCCAAGGGTGCTCTCGTAGAGCAACCGCACTGGCGCGGGATTCGGGGCTACGGGCGCAGTCGCATTAAGTAGCCCAGGCCGCCGAAGGGTGAGGTGACCACGTTTTCCGTGTCGAGCACGTTACCCTCGACCCGCAGCTCGCTCGAGAACGTGCCTGCCACGATCACGTCGTCTGTCGCGGTGTCTCCGGAGAGCACGATGCCCGCGACGGCCTGGTGCCCCTTGCCGCCCAGTTGGACGAAGCTGATGAACGCGCCCTTTTCGGAGAGCTCAAGAATGAATGCGTCACGTTCTTGAACGGATTTCGATACGTTGCCCACTTGCAGTGGCACGGTCGCGCTGCTGCTGTTGTTCAAATAGCCAGCAACGAATACGCGCCCGTCACTTGCGATTGCCACATCTTCGGCGCGATCGGAGCCCTCGGTTCCGAGGCTGAACTCCCACAGTTTCTTGCCGGCGAGATCGAAGGCGACGACGAATGCGTCCTGATCTCCTTTGGAGATCAGCGGCCCCGCGTGCGTGAAGCTGCCAGAGAAGTTCCCAACGGCGATGACCATGTCCTTGCTCAGCGCCACGTCGAGTGCCGACTCCTTGCCGGTGCTGCCGAAACCTTCGCGCCAGATGGGCACGCCAAGAACGTCGAACACAGCGACAAATGCGTCGTCCCCACCTGCTGTCGGCAGCGGCGCTCCCGCACCGGTCATGATCCCGGCGTTGCTACCGGCAACCGCGATACGCGAACCGTCCGTGGCGAGCGCTTGGCAGTACTGCGCCGAAGTCCCGCCCAATACGGCCACGAAGTTGCTGGTGGCGGTGTCGCTGCTGCTCAAGAAACAATCGGGGAACTCCGGGCCGTCGATGGACTTGCCGGCCACGGTCGTTATCGCGTGCGTCGTGCCAGTGGCGAGCATGCCGGAGCCGGCGGCAGCATCTACGTCGAACACAATTTGTTGATTCGCTCCGATGGCGCTTTTCTTGGTCCAGGCGTTGCCTTGCTTCCGAGCGAAAAACGCGCTGCCACGTCCGACGCCCTCCACACACGGCTCGGCCTCGCCCACGACGCTTGCATCGGGGAACTGCAGCATGCCCACCACTCCTCCTCCCACGAAGCGCCGTCCGCCGCCGCCATAGGCGACCGCGGTCGCGAAGGCGCGTTCGTTGGACACGAACTCGTCGGCGGCAGCAACCGAGTTGCCGTTTTCGCTTTCGAACTCTTCCAACCAGAGCACGTCGGGCTTCTGGGGCATGGTGCACGCGCCCGGCGGCGCTTCGACGAAGCTGCGGCCGAATACCAACGCCCGGTTGCCTTCACGGGCGACGCCGCCCAGGGTGTGCGTGTCCGGCCAGCCCAGGCGCGTGTACCACTGTTTCGCCCAAGGCCCTGTCGGTGCCGTGGCATCGCCGGCGTCGTTGCCTCCGGCCGCGACGTCTGCTTGTGCGTCAGCGCCTGCTTTGCCCGCCGCACCGCTGCCGCTATCCGCGCCGGGCTGCGCTTCGAACTCCGGTGCAGAACACGCAGTGAGCAAGCCCAAGGTCACGAGCGGGAAATGTGGACGCACGGAGGCAGCATACCTGACCTTGCCACGGCGCGCAGGCGGCCTGGGAGTTTCACATGGGACGATATCCGCGGCAGTCGTTTCACCCAAGTAGGAATGACGGTCTGATTTGGAATCGAGGACGAGTACAATGCCTCCGTGCGCGACAAGGATGGCCCCCTACGAGACCGGTTTGGAAAGACGCTGACCGCCATCGTAGGCGAAGCGGATCGTCTCTTTCCCGAAAGCAACAGCTCGCCGAGTTTGCTCGAATCGGCCGCTCGCTCCTTATCTTCGACGATCGACCGCTGGGGGCAGAACCCCAGCCTCCGGCGTTTCGTCGGCGGGGTGCAGCGCGACACGGTGACCAGTGCGGGAGAGCCCGTGGAGCTGACGGCGCGAGTGCCTATGGGGTCGCGGCGCCGCGCGAGCGCGCGCTTCTACGTCGGAGATGTGGCCGCCGGCGACGTGCCTATCGACGGACACAGCCAGGTCCGCGTGATCAAAGCGGCACCGGGCCCAGGGCTGTATCACGTCCGGGTCGATCTGCTCGACGCCAATGGCAGCGTCGTCTTGTCGCTCAGCGGTCATCGGGTTCTTCAGGTTACGGGCCGGCGACCCGTGGCCATCGTAGATGCGGAACTGTTTCTTCCTTCGGAGTCAGACCCGCGCGCAGCGGTGATCAACGATCTGCGTGCGCTCTCCGCGGATGCGTTCGAACTCGTCTATTTTGACATTCACGAGAAAAACAGGGAGCTGCTGATCCGAGGCGAACTCAAGCGACAGGGTTTGCCAAGTGGCGCCATCGTCGTTTACTCCGCAGCGGAACAAGAACTTGCCAGTCTGGGCGTGGACTTCGTGAGCATGTTCGTGTCGACCGGAGTCCGGCGCCTGCGTGCCAAGGGGGTGCCGGTGACGACCATCCTCACCGAACGCCAGGCAGACGCGGAGAAAGCTGGTGCGGCGCAAATCAGCGTCATGACCCCAGCGGAGGCGGTGGCACGCTCCCGACGCGGCGCGCTGCGCATTGAGCAAGAGCGCGCAAGGGACATGCTTCGAGAACGCTCGGAAACGAGTCGTCTTGACTGGTATCTGAATCAAACAACCGGATCTCGCCCGCTGACGGGCAACCGGTTCCGCGCCGAGTTTGACAACAAGAAGGCGCGCGAGGTTCTGTTCGGGGCCATCGAAACGGCCACCGCGACGATCCACCTTCAGTTCTACAGGATTGAGCCCAGTCGCTTCGTCGAGGCGTTGATTGTTCACCTCATTCGGCGTGCCCGTGCCGGGGTGAAGATCCGGCTCATGATCGACGCCCTGTACTCAGAAGACGAGCTGCTTGGCCGTGTCAACCCGCTCATCCAATCGCTGCGGGACGAACGGACTGTCGACGTACTTGCCGTCGCGCCGATTGAGTCTCCGAAGGACGTCACGGCCTCCACTCTCAAGAAGCGAGATCATCGCAAGCTCGTCATCATTGACGGGCGCCAGGCATTCGTCTCTGGACGTAATGCCGGCGACGAGTATTACCTTGGCTTCGACGAAGTCCCGGTCCACGACCACACCCCGCACGACCACATCCCTTGGCTAGACGCCCACATCGAGGTGTCTGGACCCTTGGTCGCGGAAGTGCAGTCCACCTTCGTTGGCACATGGCGAGAACACGGAGGGGCAGCCATTGAGCCGAGCGGAGACGCGGATCCGCGGCCCGCACCAGAAGGGAACGCCAAGGGTCGCCTGGTGGTGCACCGCGGGTTTGCCGACATGAACGGCCTGGCGATGTACGAAGCGATGTTTGATGCGGCTGTGCATCATGTCTACATCGTGAACGACTTCCCCTTCGTGCCCGCCATCGAGCGCGGGATCTTTCGCCTGCTGGCGAGAGGTGTGGCGGTGAAGCTCCTGACGGGCAACGCCAGCGCTCGTCGCGACGATGGCACACTGTTTCCGGCCCCGCTGCATCGAACGCTGTTCGAGTACATGGTCAAGGCGAAGCTCGAACCCTTGCTGGAGGCAGGGGTTCAGATCTACGAGTATCGCCCGCCCGTCCAGCCGATGGTCGTGGCTCGTGGTGGTCGAATTCGCCCTTACGTTCACGCAAAGGTCGTTTCTGTCGATGGCGTCGTGACCAGTATTGGCTCGGCGAATTTGGATGGCACCGCAAGCTATTGGGAGAGCGAGGCGAACGTCGTGGTGCAGGACGAGGAGTTCGCGCGGGGCGTCGAAGCCACGCTTCAGGGATTCATCGACGAAAGCTATCGACTCGACTTGGATTCCGCCTACTGGAAGAGCGAACGCGCCCAGCGCGCGGTCGTTTCAACCCTGTGGCCGGGTACGTTTTACTCCTGACTTTGCGCCTGCAGGAGGGAACGCCGCGTTCACCGTCAAGAAATGCGCAGTAATTGGCGCTGTCGGAGGGGCTTGTCAGACCCGATGCGGCCGTTGACCACAACGACAAGCCGGCCGCAGCGCTGATCGGCTAACGTAGGCCTGTCGTGAGGCGACGCGCATGATTGTAGCCGGAGTTCGCATGGGCGGCGCCGTTGACCGCTGCGAGCAGGGCCAGACGGAAACGCAGTTCGTGCACGTCTGGTTCGTCCCACTAATTCCCCTGCGTACGTCTTTTGTAATGGGGAAACGTGCCGTGAACATGCCGCTGAGCTTCAAGTCGGTCATTGTCGGCTACTTGCGCGGCTGGGGATTCGTCTGCGCTGTGGGGTGTCTTATCGGTTTCGTGGCCTGCGGCGTCGACCTTTACAACACGCTTGAAGTCTTCTTGCGAGGGGGCACCGCGTATTCGGAGGAGGACGTGCTCTTCCGCGTTATCGTTTTGGCCATGTTAGGGCTGGGCATCGTGCTGGGGATAGCCGCGTTCTTCCTGACGCGGTTCTTCGATAAGGCGAACGCACAGCGTTGCGCCGAGCTTTCGCAGCTCGCCGGTATGCAGCTGACGCCGTTGCGGTGACGCATTGAATCCGTCGGCCTGTGCAGTTGCAGCTGCGTCGCGTTTCTCTGCCCAGATGGCGCGGCAGCGGCGCGGGCCGGGTGCCACTCAGGTTGGCCTCAGCGCATCGACTGTCGCTGCGCTTCGTCGTTCTTGCGTTTTTGCATCACGACGCCTGCGGCGCCCGCGCCTGCGCCCGACGCGGACGCCATCATCAGCTTGCGACTCGAAGCGGACTGGCCGGGCACGGAGCACACGCAGCCGCTGGTGTATTCGCCCATGTAGACCATGCCGGCGACTTCCATGCCTTGAGAGGTGCATTTGGCTTCGCAGCCTTTGCGGCCGTCTTCAACATGTGGGCTGCCCGTGAAGTTGGTGGCGCAGCCGCCGATAAACAGGATGAATAGTGGCAGTTTGATGAATTTCATTGTTGTCCTCCCATGGGTTCCGTCCAAGTTGTCGTTGCGCCCTTCTGAATGGCGCCCCTTTGGGCGTCGTACATCAAGACGCCGCCTGTGATCGTCAGCGCTAACCCGCCGCCGGCGATGATCAGGCCTGTGGTGCGGGTGTCTTCGGAATCGCTTGCTAGCGCGGTTCCGCCGGCGATTGCGGCGACGCCCAGCACCGTGAGCACAGTGGGCAGCACTGGGATCCAGGTCGGCTCCTCAAACTTCCCAGGAGCTCGCAAGTAGTAGTTGAGCCCCTCCCGGACTTCGAGGGTGTCCGTGTCGCTCTGATCGTAGGAACCGTCCGCGCTGCTCATGAACAACTTGTAGCGACCGATCGGCAAGTCGGTCACGCAAGGAGTGGTGCACAGTTCCCCAGTGCGGTTCGGCGGCACTGGGTGGCCCGGCGGCACGAACGCGGTGTCCGCCCGCGCAGTAATCTTCAGTGCGTCGTCCGTGCTGTGCAACACAACCCGCGCATGATGCGGTGCGATAGGCGCCGCGGGGAGTTGAATGTTCGGAGCCACGCGGGGCGGCGGCGTTCGGGGCTCCAGCGCGCGGGGCTCACCCCGGCAAGCGCTCGTTCCCGCCGCCAGCAGCACACCAACCCAAAGTGCCGTTCGGGATTCCATGCAGCGACATCTACCAGCGCTAGCGCCGCGCTTCTAGCGTGCCTTGCCGACGGCGCAAGGATCGCCTCAGGCATTGCAAAACGCGCTTGATCGACAAGTGCACGCGCCGGTGCTGCAGAGTCCCGGCCGACGGCACCGCCCGCGCAATTGAGCTAGTCTAGTGCGGCGGACGCTCTGCGGTGCGCCGCACGCCTGAGGCCGTCATGAACATCCGAGTTGGTCGAGCAGCTGCCATCGCCATGTCGATCGCCGTGGGCGTCGCTTCTGCTTGTGGCGGCGGCGTTGCCAGCAAGAGTGACGACGGAGCGGGTGGCGAGAGCGGGACAAGTGGGACTGGCGGCGTGGGGGTGGGATGCTTCGCGTTGGGCACGCCCATTGCCACACCAACCGGTGACAGGTCCATCGAGGCGCTCGCCATTGGGGACTGGGTATTGGCGTACGATGAGTCGAGCCATCGCGTGGTACCTGCTCCGGTGGTTCGCACGTTTCGCCATGAGGGCAACCGCACCGGGGAGCTGGCGTTGTCGTCCGGCGAAACGTTGCGGGTGACAACGGACCATCCCGTCTTCATGCCGGACCAAGCGGCCTACGGCGCAGCGGATCGCGTAACGTCGGGTTCCAGGCTCATCCAGCTCGGAGCGGCTCGCGAAGTACGGAGCGGGATCGCCGAAGGCTTCTTCCTTGACGCTACGGCGCCCACCGAAGTTGTGTTCAACATTGAAGTGGCTGTGCACCACAATTTCTTCGCAGCGGGCGTCTTGGTGCACAACAAGCAGCCGCCGTGTCTGCAGGGCGCTTGCTGCTTGGTCGGCTCCAAGGAAGTCACCTGGAACGCCCATTGCGCCGGATCGCCGCCCTGCATCAAGGTGTCTGACGCCGCGTCTCCGGATGCCGGAGCGGGCGGTGAGTCGGGCGCAAGCGCGGACGCTGGCCTCGCAGGAAGTGCCGGCGCACCTCAGGACGCAGGAGCCGCAAGTCTTGGATCCGTTGAACGCGCGATTTGTGCTCAACCGTCCACGCGCAGTCTCCTTGCTTTCGAGGTCAAGACGGACGGAACCCCGGCCTCTATCGCTATCGTGGCTACCGGTTACGCGTGTAAAGGAATCGGGCGGGAGGTCGCGCGCATCCAGATTGAGGCCAACGGGGGCGGCTGGCGGAGCGCCTGCACCTGGGCGGAAAGCCATGAGCTATCCCTCGAAGTTGCTGTCGTTTCTGATAATCCCCAAGACGAGTTGAGGAACCTACGTTTCGTGGACAGTTGTCCGTGCGAGCTAGACAAGGAAGTGTGGAATCACTGTACCCAGAGCTACACTACCTTGATCAGCCCTAAGGACGCTTGCCCATGATTGCGTGCCCCGGGGCGCGCGACGGCTCATAGGTCGCCTTTCGACAAGGGCGGACAGCCTTTATCGTCGCGGAATGCACGAAACTCAACGCGGCGGTTTTCTTTCCCGGTTGCGCTCAGCGGACGCGTTGCGCCGAAACCGACGGTACTCAGCCGGCTTTCAAAAACGCCCAACTGGATCAACTCGCGCTTGATGGCCTCCGCGCGCTTTTCGCTCAGTGCCTGGGTACGAGGCTCCCCGGTTTGGCTGTGTCCCTGGATCTCGATGCAGATGTCTCGGTGGTCAGCCAGTGCTTTGGCAGCCGCATCGATCACGGCGCGTGCGGCGGAATTCGGCGCGGTGGCGCCGAACGCAAACTCGATCTTTGGCGGAATGATGATGCTCAGGCAAACACGTACGACAGCGCGCGCATCTGGTGACCAGGCGTCCGCCGCGTCCGCGGGGGAACCGGCGTCGTCGCCATCCGCGGCGTCCACCCTCGTGTGGGCAGTGACCGGCGCACGCGCGTAGTCACTCTGCGCCGGGGCGGAGGACGACTGTTCTGGCGTGGGCGTCGTTCCGCCGCAACCGGCTACTGCCGCGAGCGCGGAGGAAACGAACAGCGCCCTTCGGCGAAGGATGGTGTCGCGATCCGTCACGCCTGGCAGGCAAGCACACCGTGCCGCCGCGTGCCAGGACTGGATCGACCCCGCGTCTGCCCGCTCGGACTCTTCTCCTCACGTCGCTGCGGTCGCGGGCGCATGCTATGCATTGCGTCACCGTGTCCCGTTTTTGGTCGCTCGCGTTGCCCGGGCTCTTGGGCCTTGCGGCCTGCGGGCGCCTTTTGGATTTCTCTGAGGTCACCGGCGGCAGCGCCGATGCGGGCGCCACCGCAGATGCGGCCGCGGACACCGGAACTGGCGGCGACTCCGCTGCGAACTGCAGCGGCGGACAGACCGACTGTGGCGGGCAGTGCGTGGACTTGGCCACGGACAAGAACCACTGCGGCGCGTGCAACACTGACTGCGGCGGCGGGGAGTGCACCGCGTCAAAGTGCCAGCCCTTCGGTCTTTCCAAGATTGAGTGCCACAGCGTCGCGACTGACGACACTGGGAGCTTCGTCTACGTCACTCGCTACCGCGAACCGGGGTCGTCGGATGGTGGCGTTTACAAGATCGATCTCAAGACCGGAGAGGCAACCGGGATGGCGCTCGGCTATGCGGGCGCGGCATGGCTGGTGGTTGCTGGCAACGCCGTGTTTTGGACGACGGAACTAATTGGGAGTAGCGACCGGCCGCAGGCGGTCTGGCGACTCGATCTCAGTTCGAGTGGCGCAACGCCAACGCAGCTGTATCCGAACAGTGGCGATACCACCTTGCGCCGACCCTTCGGCCTGAGCGTCGACGGCAACTTCGTCTACTTCGCCGACAAGAACGGCGCGATCGGACGCGCGCCCCTCGGGGGTGGCGGGAGTGAACTCCTGTACACCAGCTTGCCCGGCACCCCACTGAACCTCGATGTACTCGACCCGTGGATCTACTACACTGAGCTGAACACGGCCCCGAACACCGGCGCTGTACGGCGCGTTCCCCTCGTTCCGGCAACACCGCCGGATCCGCCGGAGGACGTGTTGCCCGGACTCGAGGGGGCCTGGGGTGTTATCGCTCGAGACCTGCCCCTACCAGACGGCGGCACGCGTGCCACGGTCTTCGCCAGCATCGCCGGCGGAGCGGTCATCGCGGCTGCGAATGCGACGGGGGGGTTCTTCACCACAACCGTCAGCAACCAGACCGGCGGGGCTGCGCCAGCGGGAGCGGACATCACCTTGGTTGGCGATCAGTTGTATTGGGCAACTCGGTACGGAATAGGGGGTTCGATTCAGACCTATCAGCTCGAAGCCATTGGCAACGCGACGGAGTTTGCCAGCAGCAAAGAGCCCATCGGAATCGCGAGTGTGGGCGACTTCTTGTACTGGTGCTCCCTCAAAGACGGCTTGACCCGCGCGCGGCTCTGACGTCGGTCGCGGTGTCCGTCCCGCGCGCCTCGTCGCCGAGCGAACGGGCTCGATCGCTCAGATCCCGTGCCGCGCCCGCAGCATGTTGAAGTACCGGCGCCCAACTCCCGCAGCCTGTGCGGCGGCTGACACGTCTCCGGAGTGGGCTGCGAGCAGTCGCTCCAAATATGCGCGTTCGAACTCCGCAACCGCTTCGCCACGCGCGAGGGCCAGAGCCTTGCCGGTTTCGAAGGGAACTTCCAGGCGTTCGCCAGGTTGGGCGCGGTTGCCCTCATGCAGACTCGGGGCCAACTCGCCCAGTGCGAGGCGCCGAGCCACGGCGTTCTCCAACTCCCGCACGTTCCCAGGCCAGTGATAGTCCTCCCAGGACTCGAAGAGATCGTAGGGGATCGGCAAGTCCGTGCCGCCCAAGCGGTCCCAGAAATAGCGGGCCAGCAGTGCCACGTCGCCCGGGCGCTCCCTCAAGGGAGGCAATTCGACCCGCGCAATGTTCAGACGATAGAACAGATCCTCACGAAACCGACCCGTCTGCACTTCCAGGTCGAGGTCCCTCCGCGTGGCCGCAAGAATGCGCACGTCCACGCGAATCCAATCTTGCCCGCCGACCCGTCTCACCTCGGAGCGCTCCACGGCGCGCAGCAGCTTTGGTTGCAAGGAGAGCTCCAAGTCACCAATCTCGTCGATTAGCAGCGTGCCGCCATCAGCCTGTTCGAACACCCCCCGGCGCGACGTGGTCGCCCCGGTAAACGCGCCACGCTCGTGACCGAATAACGCAGCTTCCACCAAGCTCGGCGCCACTGCAGTGCAGTCAAAAACCGCCAGCGGCCGTTTGGCTCGAGGGCCACCCTCGTGGAGGGCCTCAGCGACCACCTCTTTTCCGGTTCCCGTTTCGCCCTCGATGATCACCGGCACGTCCGACAGGGCCAGCCGCTCCAGCAGCGGGTGCAGGCGGCGCATGCGTGGGCTGCCACCGATCATGGGACCAAAGCGATCGCTACCCGTGAGCCCCGGCGTCGGTTGGTCACCGACTTGGCTCACACGGATTTGCGAAGAACCCACCCCGATGCTCTCACCGCCACGTAGGAATGCCTCAGTCACCCGCACGGCGTTGACGAAAGTGCCGTTGGTTGAACGCTGATCGACCAAGTGCAGCTCTGGGCCTTCCACGGACAGCGCCACGTGACGCCGAGACACCAGTGGGTCCGTCAGCGTCAATGCGCAGGTCGCGCTCTGCCCCACCAAGAACTGCTGGGGCGCGGCGGGGTCGAGTTCCAGCTGCGCGCCGCGGTCCGGCCCCGCTACGACGTCCAACACGAAGCGCGAGCTGCGAGGCAGGAAGGCGCCGAGAGAACGGCGCACCGTCGTTTCGTCTCGACCCGACACTTAGAACCGCCCTGTTGCGCTCACTCGAAACCCTCGATCCCCAGGCGTGCCCGAGCCGTGAGAGATCACCAGGTAGGAGCCGCTCGCTGCACTGACCACCCCAATCGCCAGGGCAATGTCGGAAAACAGCGCCTTGCGCTCGGCTGCGTCAACGTCAGCTGGATCGCATGCCGGCGAGCAGTCCGCCTTGAAACCATCGAGGTCGCTCTTGGCGCTGAGCCAAAGCACGGCCGACGCGCCCAACGCGACCGCACCCACGCCAAGCAGCGCGTAGCCAAAGTAGGGTGGATCCGATGCCAGCGGCTTCTCGGGCGCACGCCGCCCCAATGCCAAACCAGGCACCTTCACCGTGACCCGACGTCGCCTCTCACCCGGAGTCGCCACGAAGTCCCGGTCGACGCTGGCGCCTTTGCCGTATTCGACGCGCAGCTCGTGCTTGCCCGGGTCGACCTCGAGCGACGCGCCGACCCAGCCGCGTCCCAGGTCTTTGCCATCGAGCAGCACCCTGGCGTCACTTCGATCTCGCCCCTGCTGGTCCCGCACGACCAGCACGACGCTGGGGATTTCGCCCCGCAACTCCATCAGCCACTGGGTGCATTGGTTGGCGATTTCTTGCGGGCACTGCTTGGCCGCGCATTCACTCAGCGCCTTGCGAGCGTCGAGGAGTCGCCCGGCTAGGCGCTTTTCCTGTCCGCTCTCGTGCGCAGCGATGCAAGCATCCAGGGACCCTTCTTTTGGAGTGCCCGCCGCGCTTTCTTGCCCTGCCGCCGGCGCGGAACCAAGACACAGTGCAAGAGCGACAAGGGGTGCGAGAGACCGGACTAGCGGCTGTCTAGACATTCGCGCTTCCAGCGTACCACGCCGCGCTCATCCACAACGTAAGGCGGTTTGCAGTTCGCGGCCGCGGCCGGCTTTTTGGGGTGCGCGGGCTTCGCTGTGACTTTGGCGGCAGGAGTCCCGCTGGCCACTGGGGGTTTCCCCTCCGCCGCGGGCTGGGACGCCGAAGGCGTAGCGCTCGACGCACTGGCGGCCGGAGCTGCCGCGGCGCCAACCACTGGCGACGCGCTGGACAGCCGCCCAACCGAGCCCAACGTCGACGCCGGCCCCGCAGCCACGGAGGGCTCGGGCCCAGCCGAACACGACCGGCCACCGATCAAGATCCCGGCACCCAGCAAAGCCACAGCGCCAATACCCAGAGCCACTCCGCGCAGCGCCCGCCGCGGCCGATGCGAGCGGTTGCTGTCGGAGGTCAGTGCCGTCCCCGTGCCCTCTACGGCTGGCGCTGGCTTCAACGGAAAGCTGGGCGTCCCTGTTTCGACGCTTGAGACGGTGGCCGCGCGCTCCTCGAGCACGTCGCCTGCCAGGAGGCGTACCCAGCCTCCGACAATCGTCGCACTCCCTGGCGTGCACGCGGCTTCAAGGGCGTGCGCCATCTCCTCCGCAGTCTGCCAACGCTCTTTGCGCTCCCGCGCCAGCCCCTTCATGACCACAGCGTCCAACGCACGAGGAACGTCCGGCACCACTCGCGACGGCGGGTCGACAATGCGGGTCAATACGCGATTGACGGCCGCCGCGTCATTGCTTGCCGCAAACAAGCGCCGCATCGTGAGCAGCTCCCACAACATGATAGCCGCCGCGAAGAGATCCGTCCGAGCATCGACCTCATCCGTCAAGATCTGCTCTGGTGCCATATACGCCGGTTTGCCCTTGAGCTGTCCTTCGCGGGTCGCCTGCAACCGCCCCACCGCCCGCGCGACCCCGAAGTCGACGATACGCGGAACCCCATCCTGACCCACGAGCAAGTTCTGCGGCGTGAAGTCTCTGTGCACGATGCGCAAGGGCTGCCCGGTTTCCGACTTGGCGGTATGCGCGGCGTGCAAGCCATGCAGCGCCGGCACCATGATCCCACTGATGACATCGAGACCGGGCCGAACCGAATCACGAACGGCCGCGCGCATCAGCCGCGACAGCGACTCGCCGTGCACGTAGTCCATCACCAAGAGCACGCCCTGCCCATCCACCACCACGTCAACCACTGAGGCGACATTAGGGTGCCGGATGCGCGCCGTGAGCCGCGCTTCGTCCAGCAGCATCGCGACGAACTCGGGCTCCTTCGCCAGGTGCGGATGCAACCGCTTGATGGCAACCGTGCGCGCAAAGCCCGCAGGTCCAGCCACGCGCCCGTAGTGGACCGAGGCCATCCCACCCGACGCGATCTCGCCAAACAAGGCGTATCGCCCAATCTCTTGGGGCCCGGACTCGCTCACCAGCCCCGGATCGTAGCCCCCGGCCGCGCCACAACCCAACCCAATGACATCATCCTTTCGTCAGCAACCTAACTTTCCGTTTTTATTGGGTTTGGATGCCCCCCAACAGAACCGTCTGCACACGGTCGCGGCGTGCTCGCTGCGCTGCGCCGCCGCGGGCCCCCCTCACGCGGCCGCTCCGCGCCCGCCCGGGGGGCCAACCCCCAATCGCATCGCTCCAGAGGATCAGGAATCAGCACGAAGCGCGCGCGGGCGAAGAGCCTCGCGAACGCGAGAACTGTCAGTTCCCGCATGGAGGCCGTCCTTCCCGCCGCACGCGCCTCCAGCCGCAGAAACCTCAAAATGTCACTGGCCCCCGGATTGCAACGCACGCCAACATGCGATTCATCTTGTCCCGTCCCGCGCCCATCCTCTCCGCCAGCCTCGTGATTGCAACGCTGCTCTGGGTGACGGCCTGCGGCGACTCAGGTGGCGACGACTCGGCAACCGGTGGAACCGGTGCCTCGGGTGGGAGCTCCGGCAGCGGGGGATCCGGGTCAGGGGGCACCAGCGGTAGCGGTGGTCTTGGGGGCGCCGGCGGCAGCGCGGGCGCAACTGGCGGCGCCGCGGGCTCCACGGGGGGCAGCGCGGGACTCGGCGGAAGTGGCGGCACCGGCGGGACGCCACCGCTTCCTGGCTCACTGGTGACGACCAAGTACGGCTGCGCGTGTGACGGAACCACAGACGACAGCAAGTGTCTCCAAGCCGCTCTCGACGATGCGCCAAACTGGGACAACCGCACTCTGGAGTGGCCTGCCGGCAAGACCTGCAAGGCGATTGGGCTGCGATGGTACGCGCCGACGGGCACCAGCAGCGCTCGCTACGTCCTGCGGGGCCACGGTTCGACCCTCAAGGCCCCCGACGGAGCAGCGGTTGAATTCGGGGACTGGCTGTTGCGGGTCGAGGCGGGGCAGTGGCTAACGCTGGACGATCTCGACTTCGACGGCAACCGCAGCACGCGCACGCCCAAGGAACTTCCAGCGCACAACCTGCTGATCATGTCCGGGCGGGATATTGAGATAAACGCGCTGGACTCCGTCGATGCAGTGGTCGACGGCCTCTACATCGCGTCCAGCGAAGGCCCCAAAGAGAGCAGTATTCCCGCTCGAATAACCGTACGCGACCCCGTCGTCCGCCGAGCCTGGCGCAACAACATCTCGGTCATCAACTGCGACACTTGCGCCATTCTCGGCGACGGAAACGGCGACAAATCTTCTTGCCAGCTGACCGACGCAAACGGCACGGACCCGGAAGCAGGCATCGACTTCGAGCCGAACGCAGGCAACTTTCAACCAGCCATCAAGAACAGCCGAATCGAAGGTTGCTACATCGCACGCAACGAAGGCGCCTGCGTCATGCTGCACTCTCAGGGAGGGCAGATTGGCAATACGGTGCGCAACAACACCTTAGAAGACTGTCGACTGGTCCGCGCAACCTGCGGCGCCGCCATTCACATGGGGCAGAAGGACGCCCTTGTCGAAAAGAACGTCATCAAGAACTTCACGTTGAAGCCAGGCTGCCGAAGTATCATCGACTTCCTGGCCACGGGCGCAAGCGTCGACACGGCCTCTGTCATTCGCGACAACACCTTCGAGAACATTCAGGGCGTGCCCGGCAACGGCCACCTGTTGTTCATCCACCCAGCAAATTCCGGTGGGCATGCCTTCAAGAACAACACCCTGACCAACATCGGCGTTGGACCTGGTGGGGATTGGTGCACCGCTGGTGCGACCGCTAAGCCGAACGACATCTCCGGCAACCAAGTGGACGGCAAGCTGCAGCAGCCGAACCCGGGTTGCCCGTAGCGTCGCCCGTGGTCCCGACGCGATTCCGCGCGACGTTCGGTCAACGGCGACCCCGTCGCGTCGCAGGGAAGTGCGTGCGACAAGTGCAGAGCTCCTTCGGTGGCTGAGTGACCCAGTGGAGTCGCGCCTGAGACACCGGATGACGCAACACGGGAATTGCTGGTTCTCGCGGAGCGCGATGCCTCCTCGAAACCTAGGTGATCTCCCCACTTTCGGGAAACATGCTCCTGGCACCGACATTGCACCAAGGCCCACATGGCGTTGTTCTGCTCTTTCATGCTCCGCGTACTCATACTCATCACCGCAGCGCAGTGGCTCACTGGTTGCCACAGCTCCAATGACGGCGCGAACGGGGCTGGAACCGGCGGCACCGCGGGAGGGACCGCGGGCAGCGGGGGGACCTCCATTGGCGGAAGCGGCGGGGGGAGGGGGGGGGCCCGGGGGGCCTCGGGGGGGGGAGCAGGGGGGGGGGGGGGCGAGAAAGAAAGCGGGGGGGGGGGGGGGAAGTGTG
>CALMUT010000167.1 GCA_937872925.1 uncultured Myxococcales bacterium
GGGCCCGGCCGCCGGGGGCCCGCGGCCCGCCGCGCGTCCCCGCCCCCCCCCCGGCCTCCGCCCTGCCTCCGTCGCCGGGGGCCCCGCCCAGCCGGCTGCCGCCCCCCCCGCCCAGCCCCGACGAGTCGCTGGCACCGCAGCCAACACCGAAAACGAGACTCGCCAGCGCCAAGATCGAAGCCTTCATGGCCGCGGGCTCGCCTCCCCTGCCAGTCCGCCAGTCACTCCAAGCCTGCGCGTTCGCCTCATCATTGGACCCAAACCAAAGCAGGTGCCGTGCCAGGTACTGGTCTGCCGTTATTCTCGAGATCCGCGCGCCCAGGCGAGACCGTGCCCGATTCTGTCTGGAATCTGTGCACAAAGCGTCCGGAAGCGGCACCGACATGGCCCCCTGGCCTCCGCACAGTGATCGCCCTAGCCTCGACCTGGAGATGCGGGGTTGGAAGCTCGGTGTGTTGATCGCTGTGGTCGCGGTGCCGCTGTTGCCGCCGATCATCGGATACCTGCACAACTCGGCGGTCATCGATGACGCCCTTGGACAGCTCCACATGGCTGTCGCGCCGATCGGGCGTCCCTTGGATCAGGATTCGCGCGTCAGTGATTCCCCCGAAGGCTGCAGTGCCATCGCTGGACAGTCGTTCTCGACCGACCGAAGGCGAGGAGCTCTAGGGTTGGTTTTCCGAAACCCAATTTACGCCCACGGACTCGCCTGGTCCGAGAACGGCAAGCCCGCAGCGGAGTGGCCCATCGGCACGCCCACGACCCGCATCGAGAAGCCCGTGCGCGATCTCCTCGACCAGTGGCAGATCTTCGACGACGGCAAACAACGCTTCGTGCTGTACCAGCGCATCCCGATGCCCAACGGCCTCGATCCGCGCTGCTGGTGAGCCACACAGTCGACCTCGACTCGGCGGATAAGCACTAGAGGAAGCGACGCGCGGACTCATCGATGTAGGGATCGAGTGGCACTCCGCCACACGCTCGCCTCAGCCGCCTCGGCCGCCGCGATGCTTACGCAGGGCCCCAAGCAGCGTCATCAGGCCGGCTTCCGCCGGAACGGACTTTTCGTTGACGAGCACCGCGATGAAGACATCATCGGCAGCGACGTAGGCGACCACGCTGGTAAATCCAGGCATTCCGCCACTGTGACCCAGCATCAAGCCCGGACCTGGCGACACGTCATAGAGCTGAACTCCAAGACCGTAGAATGACGTTCGAGCTTCGGACATGGGCGACATGTTCACGAACATGTCGTGCACGCGTTGTTTCGGCACCAATTCGCCTGCAAGTAACGCGTGCCAAAAGCGGACAATATCTTCCGCCGTGGACGCGATAGATCCGGCGGCATAGGCCGTTGCGTAGTCATCCTGAACCACCACCGCTTTTTGAAGGTCGTGTCCATTGACCGTCGGCACCGGCACACCAGGGCGTCGAAGCGTGGTGTGTTTGAGCCCGAGCGGAACGAAGAGCCGCTGTGCGAGGATCTGGTCCAACGGTTTCTGTTCCACTGCCTCCAAGATGAGACCCAGCATGGCGTAGCCCGTATTCGAATACGCAAACTGAGTGCCGGGACAAAACTGCGCGCCGGCCTCAAACGCAAGCCCCACGCTGTCTTGCGGAGATCGGTAATCCGGTCCCAACGATTCGAGTGCGTTGAAACTAGCGAGCCCGGTTCGATGCCGCAGCAGGTGTTCAATCGTGATCAGCTTCGCGTTCGGCGCACTTGGAAACCATTGCTCGACGCTGTCTTTCAAGGACAGCGCACCTTCAACTTCGAGCTGCAGCACCAGCGCCGCGACAAACGCCTTGGTGATGCTCGCCGCCTGAAACATTTGTTTCGGCTCTGCGGCCGCGCCGGTGGCGGTCGACGCGATGCCGCGCGTATCAGCCCAAATCCCCTGCCCCGGGATGACCACGGCCACACTGGCGGCGGGCACGTGGCTGAGGATTTCATCCAAGGCCAGACTGAGCGCGGCTTGAAGCTCCGGGGGCAGTTCGCCCTGGACCGGCAGGCTCGCGGCATGCGGCCACACGCTTTCGGGCGCCGACCGCGCGGCCCCGCCCGCGTACACCGGCGCGGCTGCACATTCCGGGGGGGCGTGAGAATTGCCACAAGCAGTCATGCACAGCGCAAGCGCCGCTACAGCCGCCGTGCCGATCCTCAGGGATCCTGGGATTCGAACCGTGGGTATACTCACAACAGCCGTGACGCGCCGGGTGGGACTGCGAGCACTTCGTGGGCCCGATGGCGCCCGGCTCACGCTGGCACGCGACTTGGGTCTGGTCAAATGCTGTGGCCCGAAGGCCACCGGGGCACAATGGGCACAACCGCCCCGTGATTCCGGGAGGAAGCCCGAATGTTGGAGGCGACGTTGAGCGGTGATCGCGCCACGGCCGCGGTGCCCGCACCAATGACCAAGACCGTCGCCCCCAACGCGAAGAGATTCCGCACTTTGCGCTGCATGGTGAAGACTCTCGCGTGACGACACTCTTGATAGCCGGCGCGCGTTCCTCCAGTCCGCCGGATCGCTCCGTGCGACGCAATCGCTGACTTCGCTGCGGTTAGAGGCGCGCGGTCGCTAGCTGCATTGACCCGGTCGCGTCCCGCCCATACCCTACTTGGATGCACTTTCGCGCTACGGGGCTCGCGTCGGGGATGGCGCTCGTCGCGCTGCTCATCGCGGCCTGCTCCAGTCGTTCTTCCACGACGGATGGGACCGGCCAGGGCGGACAAAGTGGCGCGGTGGGCAGCGGTTCCGCGGCCGGCAGCGCGGGGACCGGCGCAAGCGCAGGGACAGCGAGCGGCGGCGCGTCGGGAAGTAGCGGCGCCTCGGGAAGCAGTTGCGGCCTCGGCGCGCACTGCGTTCAGACGGTTCCGGTGGGTTGGCAGGGCCCAGTGGCGGCGTACCTGGGCAACGCCGCGACGCCCGCTCCGGGCTGCGGGGCCCTGGGCCTCAAGCTAGCGCTCACGGCCTACACAAAAGCCACCTGGCCCCAGGCCAGTTGCAGTGGTTGCAAGTGCGCACCCGCCGCGGGCGAGACGTGTCTAGCGGACATACGCGTCGGCACCTCCAGTGATTGTTCCGGCAACGAAAGCATCTTGAACGTGGGCGGCGCGTGCAAAGTTGCCGCGCTGAACGCCACAACCATCCATCTGCGCGCGTCCATCTTGGCCAGCAAGAACAGCGGCGGCAGTTGCGCCGCAACCGGCGGAGCCCTCACTAAGCCCCCCGCGGCGACTGGTCAGGTGTTTCGGGCATGTTCCGATCTCGCGGCTCCAGGCGTGTGCGCCGGAACCTGCCTTCGCGACGCGCCCAGCGAGCTGCCGGAGGTTTGCATCTTTAAGCAAGGCGACGTCGCGTGTCCGGCCGGGGAGTACAGCGAACGCGCAACCTACAGCAGTGTCAGCGATACACGGGCCTGCACGGCTTGCAATTGCGGCGCGCCCGGCGCGGGCACGTGCACGGCAACCGTCGCGCTCTTTGCCGGTAAGACGTGCGGCAGCGCCGGCGCGATGACTGTGTCGGGCGCAAGCTGTACGACGCTCGCGAGCCCCATCTACGGCGACGCCGCCGCGCGGGTTTCATCTAGCAGCATTACGAAAGCGGGGACTTGCGCGGCTACAGGCGGTGCAGCAACTGGTAGCGTGACCGAACAGACGCCGTATACGGTGTGTTGCCGCAAATAGGCTGCCCAAATCGAATTGAGCCAACCCTCGCCCAAACTTCGGGACTCGGACGGGACGGGTCTCACATCTGCTGGTTTGTTTGTTGTTTGGGTCGCGGCGCGGGGGCGATTTGGGCCCCTCCTCTCGATTTGGGCCCAAACCGGGCAGTTTGCGCGACAATCAAAAAGTGGTGACCGGCGGGACACAGATCGAACCAGGCGCGACCTGTCAGAACCACCCAGACGACTCCGCCATTGCGCGTTGCGGTAGCTGCGGCCGACGCCTATGCGACGCGTGCTTTCTCAGAACGGTGGATGCGACCGCATGGTGTGAAGCCTGTGTCTTCGACCTCAAGAGCGCGCAAGCACGACGTTGGCCACTCGGCCTGACCTTCTTCGTCTTGTGCCTGATCGCCGCCGTCACCGGCCGGCGCTACGAAGTTCGGATCAGCGGCGAAGCGAGCCTGGAAGTCTGGGCCACCGTGCTCGTCGCCGGCATCGCGGGCGCGGTCTTCTTCATCGTTCGTGGTGGCCGCGACCACGGCCGCACCATCGCCAAGCGCCCGGCGCGGCAAGAACAAGACGTCGAGTTCGTGCACGACGAAAAGGCAGCGCATCCATATCGCGCCAGGCTCAAGCGCATCGCCAAGCAAATCGCTCCGCCCCTCTCGGGCCGGGGCACCACGGCCGTGCTGCTCGCGTGCATGCTGCTGTGCGCGGTGGCGCTGCCCGTGATGCTCGGCCTGCCGCGCCTTCTCGAGGCGGAGCTCGTCGTCCTGACCTGGTGGCTGCTGTGGGCCACCGCTCTGTCGGTGCTGCTGTACCGCGGCTTTCGATTGTCCGACGACCACGTCTATCGCTGGCCCGCCTTTTCGAATGAGCGAGAGGTCCCGGCCAGCGAGCCGCCGCAACCCAGCGGCGCCGCTCTCCGTGGCAAGCGCAAGCGAGGCCTCCCAGCCCCTCGCGAGCGAAGCGATCGTCCCAAGTCACAGTCCGCCAAAGGCTCGTCCGGGACAAAGTGGAGCGACTTGGCGGGCTGCGACCCCGGCTGCAGCGCTGCGCCGGGGGTCTGGGTCGGTATGGCCATCGCGGCCGCCGCTTTGGCTGCCACATTCCTCTTGATCGAACTCGTTCTGCCCGCGCTCTTCGCGGTGGCGTACCTGGCAGTACGCGGCGGCATCGCCCGCGTCGCCAACGACGATCACGATTGCGCGGGCGACCTCGGACGCAGCGCCGCATGGGGGACACTCTGGGCGACGCTTTACGCGCTACCCCTAGCCGGCGCCGTGTGGGCAGTGCACGGGATCGTCACACGCTGAGCAAGCGCCGGCGTGCGCTCCGCCTGCGCCGCAACGATGTCGCGCAAGGCAGGCCGCACGGTGCACGATCTCAGTTCCTTGTCCGCCTGGCCACGCTAGGCCCACCGACGTCTTCCGCCGGGCCGCCCCTTTCTTGGGCCCACGGGCAATAAACCCAAGGGGTTGCCCCCACTCACCCACGGTACCGCGGGGGGGGGCTTGCTCGGCGCCGCCCGCCCGCCGACTACTATAGATTGGCCCAAACTGACCGTACTTCGGGCCGTGCCCGCGGCTCCACCGCAGGCGGAAGGAATCGCTGGATGTCGCATTGGCTTCGAATATGGGTGGCGCTCGTTTCTGTGGCGTTCAGCGTCGGATGTTCTGCGGGCGGCGACGGCGGCGGCAGAGGGGGCGGATCCGGTGATGGAGGCCCCGACGGCGCTGCGGGCGCCAGCGGCGGCGGCAATGACTCCGGAATCATCATCGACGCCGGCAGCTGTACGCCGCTGACCTGCGCCGAGCTTGGCGCGGACTGCGGGCAGCAAGCCGACGGTTGCGGCAACATCATCGGCTGCGACAACTGTTCCGCGCCGGAATACTGCGGCGGTGGCGGCCCCAGTAAATGCGGCAGTGATCCCTGCACCAAGAAGACCTGCGCCGAGCTGAACGCTTCCTGTGGCATGCAGGGCGACGGTTGTGGCGGCCTCATCGATTGCGGCAGCTGTACCGCGCCCCAAACCTGCGGCGGCGGTGGAACAC
>CALMUT010000168.1 GCA_937872925.1 uncultured Myxococcales bacterium
CGGACTTTGACGACGCGGCGGACATTGACGTCGTGGCGGACATTGACGACGCGGCGGACATTGACGGCGTGACGGACCTTGACGGCGTGACGGACACTGACGGAGCGACGGACCTTGACGGCGTGACGGACTTTGACGACGCGGCGGACTTTGACGCCACGCCTTCGTCGCGTCCCCCGCGCGGCGGAGCCGCGTTTGGGGGCGCCGGCGCGCGGAGGCCGGAGGCCGAGCACGCCGACCGGGTCGCGACGCGCACGCGCGGGGGCATCCAATCAAACGGCGCGCAGTCTATCGGGGCGAAATGCCGGAAAGAGTGGGCATTGAGACGGGATGGTCGAGCAAGTGGGGGAAGTGCTTACGTTTGTGAGCATTTGGGGGCCATGGTCGCGGGCGGCTGCGCCGCAGTGCCGCGACGGCGCAGTGTCGCAGCGGCGCAGTGTCGCGACGGCGCAGTGCCGCAGTGCCGCGACGGCGCAGTGCCGCAGTGCGGCGACGGCGCAGTGCCGCAGTGCCGCGACGGCGCAGTGCCGCAACGCCGCAGTGTCGCAACGCCGCAGTGTCGCGACGGCGCAGTGTCGCGACGGCGCAGTGTCGCAGTGCCGCAACGTCGGATCGTCGCGTCAGAGCCACCCCCGCTTCTTCCACTTGCGGATCAGTGCTGGGGTTGCGCCGCATTGTTTTAGGATCTTGGGCACTTCGTCGGCTTCGAGTTCCCAGTCGATGGCGTAGGCGACGAAGCCTTCGGCGACTGGGACCGACTCCGGCGCGCCTGCGGTGACGAGGCGTGCGGCGTTGCGCAGCATCTTCGACACGGTGGAAGGGCTGGAGCTTGCT
Source organism: uncultured Myxococcales bacterium (assembly GCA_937872925.1). Taxonomy (GTDB): domain Bacteria; phylum Myxococcota_A; class Polyangia; order Polyangiales; family Polyangiaceae; genus JACKEA01. The sequence goes on from CALMUT010000168.1 coordinate 835, forward strand.
GCGGCGCGTGCGTCGAAGTCCGCGATCTCTGGGGCGAAGTGTTCGGGATCGAGCTTGAGCCAGCGCTCTGCGGGGATTTCAGCGGGGAGCGCTAGGCTTTTGACGGCGTCGCGTTCCGTCAGGGGGATCAGCATCGGGATGTGGGAGTCGCCTTCGCGGAAGCTGAGTTCGAGAGCGACCAGGGGCGCGTCGAAAGCTGCATCGCGCAAGCGGGTTAAGACTGCGGCCGCGATCTTGTTCGAGAGTGCGTCGCTCAAGGACTTCAGGGATGTCTTGGACTTGGCGGCAAACACCGTGCGCGTTTCGCCGCCAGGCCAGTGCTGGGTGATCCGCTCCAACTTGCCCGCCGCGTAGGCGTATTCGAGGGTCGGGCGATGGATCTCCCCGCTGACTTCCTGGTACTCCTGCGCTGATTTCGTGAGGCCATCCTCGACTTGGTAGCGAGTGATGTAGATGAAGTACGCATGGGGATCCGCAAGCAGCTGCTGCGGATCCTTGTAGCGCTTGTCCGATCCGCCGCTGTTGCATACGAAGCGCTGCTCGGCAAGCACGCACGGGCCCGATAGGATCAGCCGGTTGTACAGACTCGGTGTGCCGGTCTGCATGCAGAACTCGATCTGCTCAACCTCATCCTCGCCGTACCGGTACACGCCGCGCCAGCTCACGCGATTCACGCGGTGCGAGAACCGCACATGCACGGGTCGGCCTTGAGCATCGAGGCGGAACTCGTAGTCATCGCCGTCGGCGCTGGGGCTGCGGGATACCCGCGCGCCAGGCTTGAACTTCTTGGTTGAATAGCCCGACAGCGCGTACGCCGGGTACTGGGTGTACACCGTTTCCGCGGCGTCGCGTGGCTCTGCCTTTGCCTCCGCGATGCGATCAAACGCCGCTTTCCAGCGCAGAATCAAGTCGCTGCGCAGCTCTTCCAGGGTGAGGTTCATTGCCCTGCCGCCTTTCAGGCTCCTGAGCCCAAACCGTGGTGCATGATCTCGCCGAGCACTTTGCTGAAGGCGCTGGGATCGGGCACTTGGCCGGACTCGGCGAGGTGCGCCTGGCCCAGCAGGAGTTGCGCGTAGAGCTGCACGCGGGGATCGCTTTGGTCGGCTTCGACGATGGCGTGAAGCTTCGTCACCAGCTCGTGGGCGGGATTGAGCTCTAGGATGCGCTTGGGCTTTTCCGGCGATTGGCCCATTTGCTCCAGCATGCGCTGCAGGCGCGGGCTCATGTCGTGTTCGTCGGCGACCAAGCAGGCGGCGGAGGTGGTGAGCCGATTGGAGAGGCGGACCTCTTTGATCTCGTCCTGGAGCGCGACTCGCATTTGGCTCAGGAGATCCCCGAGCTCTTTCTGCTTTTCTTCTAGCTCCGCGGCCTGGGTCTTGCGCTCTTCGTCGGAGCCGAGCTCGATGTCGCCACGGCCGATGGACTTGAGCGGCTTGTCTTTGTACTTGGGCGCGCGCTCCAGCCACAGCTCGTCGATGGGATCGGAGAACAGCAGCACTTCGTAGCCCTTGGCGACGAAGGCCTCGAGTAGCGGAGACTTTTCCACTGCCTCCTTCGACGAGCCGGTCAGGAAGTAGATCGCATCTTGACCCTCTTTCATGCGCTCGACGTACGCCTGCAAGGACGTGAGCTCGGCGTCTTTCCTCGTGGATGGCGTTACCAACAGATCGAGCAGCGTGCTCTGCTCTTGCGCGTCCCCGAACAGCCCCTCTTTCAGCACCGCCCCGAACTGGCGCCAAAATTTCTCGTACTCTTCGGCGCTGTCTTGTTTCATCTCGCCGAGGGTGGCGTACACCTTCTTGACCAGGTGGTTCTTGATGGTCTGGATGCGGCGGTCCTTTTGCAACATCTCGCGGGACACGTTCAGCGACAGATCGTGCGAGTCCACGACGCCTTTGATGAAGCGCAGGTGCGGCGGCATCAGCTCCTTGCACTCGTCCATGATGAAGACGCGTTGCACGTAGAGCTGCAGGCCGCGTTTCATCTCGGCGCTGTAGAGATCGAAGGGCGCTTGGGTTGGCACATAGAGCAGGGCGTAGGCTTCTAAGGTGCCCTCGATGCGGATTGGGATGGTGCGCAGCGGATCGGTCCAGTCTTGCGCAATGTGATGGTAGAACTCTTTGTACTGGGTCTCGGTGACTTCGGCCTTGGGCAAGTCCCAAATCGCTTTCATCGAGTTCAGGGTTTCGTCTTCCAGCACCTTGGCATCGGCTGCGTCTTTGCCTGGACGCCAGCTCTGCATGCGGATGGGGTAGGCGACGAAATCCGAATAGCGCTTCACGATCCCGCGCAGCACGGCTTCGCTACACAGATCCGGCAGGCCGCCTTCCTCGTCCGCAGGTTTGAGATGCAGGGTGACCGTCGTGCCGGCCTCGGCACGCTCGGCGTCGCCGATGGAAAAGGTGCCGTCGCCCGTGGACTGCCAGAGCGTAGCCGTGTCCTCGCCGGCCTTGCGGGACACGACCGTGACGCGATCCGCCACCATGAAGGCGGAGTAGAAGCCCACGCCGAACTGGCCGATCAGATCCGGCGGTAGCTTTCCCTGCGCACTCTCTTTGAGGGCGGCGAGAAACTCCTTGGTGCCGGACTTGGCGATGGTGCCGATGTTTCGGATCAGCTCGTCTCGAGACATGCCGATGCCGTTGTCCACGATCGAGAGGGTTCGCTTTTCGGTGTCTCGCTCCAGCCGGATGTGCAGCTCTTCTTTGCTGGCGAGCTCGGGCTGGGTGAGCTGCTCGAAGCGCCGCTTGTCGAGGGCATCCGAGGCGTTGCTGACCAATTCGCGTAGAAAGACCTCTTTATTCGAATACAGGGAGTGCACCATCAGCTCGAGCAGCTGTTGGACCTCCGCTTGAAATGCGTGTTGCTCCATCTTTTCGCTCATGGGTCGGGACTCCGAATAAGAAACCTAACGTCACGTTCATGGGACGGAAGCCCGGTTTTTGCCACGAGTTGGGGCTGAGCGGAAGAGACGCGCGCACGCAGGTCGGTCGCTGTCGTTCCCGTCGGCAGCGAGCCTCGACTCGCGGCGCTGCATTGCGGAGTGCGTCCGCGAGGGATTACGGTCTGGTCATGAAGGCGCATGGGGTTTTCGGTGTGGCGTTGGTCGTTTCACTCGGGCTCGTCGGCTGCGGCGGGGACAGCCGGGGCGGCGGCGCCGGGGGGGCGGGGGGGGGGGGGGGCGCGGGGGGGCGGTGCGGCGGGGCGGGGGGCGGCGGCGCGGCGGGCGGCGGCGGCGCGTCGGGCAGTGGCGGCGCGTCGGGCAGTGGCGGCGCGTCGGGCAGCGGCGGCGCGTCGGGCAGCGGCGGCGCGGGTGCGAGTGGCGCGTCGGGCAGCGGTGGCGCGGGTGCGAGTGGCGGCGGCGGCGCGTCGGGCGCGGGCGGACAGGCTGGAGGCGGAACTGGCGGCAGTGCTGGCGCGACGGGCGTGACTTGCGGCAGTGCGACCTGCGGCTCCGGACAGTATTGCTGCCATCCGAACTGCGTGCCGTTGGCGACAGCGTGCAGTGGCTTTGCGTTGCACTGCGACGGCGCGTCGGACTGCCCGGGTCAAGTTTGTTGCGCTGCTGCGCCGTCGGGCGGCGGATTTCCGGTCGCGAAGTGTCAGCCGACCTGCGATCCGAGCAACGACAAGATCGTGTGCACGCACGCAGCGCCGAGCTGTCCGTCGGGAACGACTTGTCAGATCACGGCGACGCTGCCCGTGGACTATGGGTTTTGTGGATGATGACGTGCCGCATTTGGAACTCGAGGTGCAGCCCGGCAGCGTCGCGGACTGCCGCCGAGGCGCGGATGGCGCGCGGAGGCCGAGGGCCGACCTCGCCCGAGGGGCTACGTGAAGTTGCGGGGCATCCAATTCCGCGCCGTCTGTTCTTTCGACGCGCGGCCATGCATCGCGCTGCGAACTAGTGGATAACGGGATGGCGGCTGACGCGGGCATCGGCGACTGAGGCTCGGCGTGGGCGCCGGCGGCCGGGGCCTTGCCTTGCTGCTGGGGCTCCGATGCGGGCGGGCCTTTGGGGGCCCGCCGTTCCGCATCTCCGCCGTGGCGCCGGCTGCGCGCGTGTCCGCGAGGAACGTGAAGGGCCGGTGTGTTACGGGGTTGTGACGTGCGGGGCTTGCGACGCGCGGTGTGGGCCTGGGACGTGCGGCGCGTGCGGCGCGGTGAACGAATGGCATGCGGCGTTGCAGGCTCGTGGCGTTGTTGCGCCCGCTCGGGCACGCCGATGCCGGCGACAAGAAAAGCGCGCGCAATCTATCGAGGCAAAATGCTCAGAAAAGTGATTAATCGGGGGACATACGCGCACAAGTCGGGAAAATGTTCACGATTGTGAGCAAATTGGCGACATAGGTGCGGGGGAGTACGCGGAAACGCTGCGGACGTTCGGCGGCAGCGGCGGGCCGGTGGCAGCAGCGCCGGTGGCAGCGGCAGGTCGATCGTGCAGCTGCGAGAAGTCGAGAACGACGCGCACAGTCCCAGATCGTCGCGTTCCCCGCGCGGGCGTTGCGGCCGCGCTTGGGGGCGCCGGCGTCCCCCGTCGGGGATTCCCATGGGTCGCGCGGAGGCCGGAGGCCGAGCACGCCGACCGTCAGGGCCGAGAAACGCGGGGGCACCCAATCGCAAGCAGATCGCACGGTGGACCGCGGGGGCTTTGGTCGAACCGGACCCAGCGGTCTTAGCGAAGGGAACACGCGCGTGTGGAGCAACGGCTTTGGAGACAGAAAACGCGCGTGCATGCACTTTGTGCTTGACGGGTTTTGAGGCGACTTGCGCTCGAAGTTGGCGGCTGAGCGCACGGCGGCGCTGTGGTGGCGCCAGGACGGCGAGGGATGCGCGTTTGCCACTTTGCAGCCCCATGGGACCACCCCATTTGCAAGAGCATGGGGCCAGGGG
>CALMUT010000169.1 GCA_937872925.1 uncultured Myxococcales bacterium
CAAGGTGGGTTCGTGCTGGTCACGGACCAGGTGGGGCTGACCACGCTGCCCTGGGGCTCGATCCCAGATCTGAACGAAGCGCACGCACACAGCAATGCCTGGTCGAGCTTGGCCTGCGACTTAAATGGGGACGGCAACCCCGAGCTTTTGGCGGCTTCGTACGGTCGCGCCCCGAACCACCTGTGGCTGGGCGCCGGCGCCGGGCCGGCCGCTGCGTTCAGCAATGCTTCGCTGACCTCCGGCTACGCCTTCGACGCGAACCAAAAGTGGCAAGACAATCAATTTGCGCGCTGCTACTGCCAACAGAACCCGAGCGCCGAAGACTGCGTTGGGGTCGCGGCGCCGCAGATCTCCTGCACGCAGCCCAATTGGAATCATACCCAGGACCGTCAAGCATTTCGCAACGGCGGAAACAGTGCCACGACTTCCTGCGCGGACATCGACAACGACGGCGACATGGATCTGCTGACCGGGGAGATCCGGCATTGGTGGGCCGGTCAAGGCTCGGACGGCAGCGAGTTGCTCGTCAACAGCGGTGAGCCCGCGCTGCGTTTCGATCGGCCGGGCGACGCGACTCTGGGCCTGGAGGTCACCAAGACGACCGTCAGCTGGGACGAAGGTCATATGACGAACGCGGTCTTCGACTTTGACAACGATGGCTGGTCGGACATCTACGTGGGCGCGTCGGACTACGCCGGGAACCATGGCTTGCTCTATCATCAGAGCTCAAAGCTGAGCTTTGCGGAGGTGCCCATCGCCGATGGCATCGATCACAACCGCAGCCATGGCGTGGTGTTCGCGGACTTTGACCATGACGGCGATCTCGATGTGATCGTGGGGCACTCCCGGGCGCGCTGTGACGTCACCGCGCCGAACAACTGCTACGACACCGCCAACGTACGCTTCTTCGAGAACGTCTTGGGGGAGCAGGGCAACTTCCTCCAGATCCGACTGGAAGGTGCTGCGGGAACGAATCGCTCTGCGGTCGGCGCGCGGGTCAGCGTCAAAGCTGGGGACATCACGCAAACCCAGGAAGTCGGCGGCGGCTACGGGCACTACGGCGCCCAGCACGACATGGTGTTGCACTTCGGTCTCGGAGCCGCCTGCGAGGCTGAAGTTACCGTGCGTTGGCCCAATGCAGATCTGACCACAGAAACCGTCACGCTGCCCGCGGGGCATCGCGTGTACTTGAAGCAGGGCGAAGCCGCGCGGCTTGACCCGCTCCTGGCAAAGTAGGCGTCAGCGCATCACGGGTGCGCACTTTCGCTGCCCGTCCAGGGCCAGGCAGTCCGAGAACTGCCCGCAGCAGTCGGCGCGAATGGTGCACGCGGCTCCATCTGCCACACATGTGGAAGTGCAGCGCAGACTGCCGCCGTTTGGAACGCAGTGCCCGCCACAGCACTGGCTGGCCAGGGTGCACGCGGCGCCGTCGTTCATGCACTGTGCATTGGGGTCGAAGCAGCGCTTGGCGCCGACGCCCTTGGGGTTATCCTCGCACTTGGGTTTGCTGCTCGTGGCGCAACACTGAGCCTCCGTGTCACAGATTTCACCCAGGGGCAGGCACGCAATGGGCGGCGCGCAGCGTCGCGCGCCGTCCGCCCCCAGCACGCACTTCTGCGTGCAGCACTCGGCGTCCTGCGTGCAGATCTCGCAGCGCGCGCGACAGCCGCCGGTGGCGGCACACCTCTTCGGGCCCTGGGACGTTTTTGAGCACTTGCGCGAACAACACTCGCCGTCGTCCTTGCAGATCTCACCGACCTGTCGCGAGCACGGCTTGCCGTCGGCCGAAGTGCATTGGGCCAGGTCTTCGCAGAGACCCAAACTACCGCGCTCCACGCAGCGGCCGCTGCAACAGTCCGCGGAATCCACGCAAGTCTCTCCACGGACGCGGCAGGCCTGCAGCAACGCGCAGCGAGGCTGCCCCGTAGCCAGCGTGTCGCAGCTTCCGGAGCAGCACTGTTCGTTCTTGTCGCAGGACTCTCCGGCCGCGGCGCATAGCGCTTCGCTGTTGCTGCACTGAGCGCCGTCGCAACGGTGGCCACAGCAATCTGCGTCGTCGGTGCACGTGCTATTCGTGCTGGCACACAGCCCCAGGTTGCAACGCTTGCTGCCGTCGCCGGCGGTTTCGCATGAAAGTGAGCAGCAGGCGCCGGCGTGGGTGCACAGCGCGCCGACGTCGAGGCAGCCCGTTGCGGGACGGCATGTGAGCGTGCCTGTGGGGTCCAAGTCGCATAGGCCGGAGCAGCATTCGTCGCGGTCCGCGCACTTCTGGTCGGTCGGCAGCAAGCTGCAGTCGCCGGTGTCCGGTGTCGGAGCATCCGCGGCCTCGGCGAGCGCGTCGGCGCTAGCGTCTAGGGCGGCGTCCACGCCAGCATCGCGCGCGCCAGCGGGCGGAGTCAGCACGAGCACTTCGTCGCGGCCACAGGCAGCGGCAAAAATCCCAAGCGCCAGCAAGACGAGTCGCCGCACTACAGCACCCCGACCAACCCCAACGCGAGGCTCCCGCCCAGGCCATCCACGGCTGTGGCTGTGGTGTCGCCATCCCGGGCCGCCGCGGCCCGCAGTGGATACACAGCGCACACTTCTACGAATAGCCGCAACGCCGGATCCGGCGCATAAAAGGCGCTGAAGGCTGCGAGGGTCGTGATTGCAGTGGCGCTTGCGGTGCTGTCGCCAGCGCCGGCTTCGGCTTCGCCGCGGAACTCCAAGCGCAGCACCTGTGCCCGCAGCCCCAGCTCGACTCCCGCGGCTGCCTGCGCAGGAGTCACGAGCACGTTCCCTCCGATCCCAAGCACGCTGGCGTTCGAACGCACGCTTCCCGATGCGCTTTCTGCCGCCAGTCCGGTGCGCAGCCCCGCGCTGAGCACCAAGGAGACAGGCGGTAGTACGTACGCTGCAGCGCGCAGGTCGACTCCAACCTGGGTATGCCCAGCGCTGAACGCATCCGCGACCCCCGCGACTCCCAGAGTCAGCGCGCGCTCTGCCTGGTCTTCCTCTGGAACCACGCCTTCCTCGACGATGCTTTGCACCGGCGCGGGCGCTGCCGCGCGGTCGTCCTGCTTGGTTCGGAGCGCAAGCTCGGCCCAGCTGGCGCGCAGGATTTCGTCTGCGCCGACCGCGAGGGCCAGCGCCCAAGCGTCCCGAGGGAGCGCGGTCAGATCGAAATCCCGCGCAACGCGCTTGCGCGTCACCGCATCCTGCGCTTCCACGGTGATCGTCACGCGATCTGCTCGCCCCGCCACGAGCACGACCCGCGCAATTGGCACGGCAATTCGTGCGTCGTCGCGGCAGACGTCGATGCCGCGCGCGGCCAAGCTTGCGTTCAGCTGCGCCACGACCTGCTCCCCAAAGCCGCGGTCGCCCAGCGTGTCTGGCACGTGCACGGCGACGAAGGGGCGTTGCCCGCCGCAGGTCTGTTCGGCCGCTGGCGCTGCGGGTGTGGCTGCGACTGTGGCCAGGCACACGCACGCAGCCACCACGAATGGCGATCTCATTGACAAGCTCGAGCTACGCGTGCGCGATGGATGCCATGGGGGTAGCGTTGCAGGAACGCGGCACGCGCGGCCGCACAGCCCTTCTTGTCACCCGCGGCACCGAGGGACTCGACCCGACGCGCTTCGATTTCTTCGCGGTAGGGTGCGTCCTTGGGCGTTGCGCTCAAGGCGTCGTCCAGCGCTTTGGTGGCGGCTTTGGGATCCTTTTTGGCATCCAGTTCGATGCGTCCAAGCTCGAAGGCCGCCAACGGGGCGCGCGGATCGTCGGGGTAGCGAGTTCGCAGCTCGCGAAACGCCGCTGCGGCCGCCGCGTTCTTGCCGGCTGCCCGGGCGCGCTGCGCGCGGTCGAAGAGCTCTTTCGCGCTGGGCGCTTGCGGTTTTCCTGGCGCGGCGCTGGGCGCCGGGGATTCCGCAGCGTTCTTTGCGTCGGCTGCGTTTGCTGCGTCCGGCAGTTCCGGTGCGTCTGCGGGCTGGACCGACGCAACCACCGCCGCGGAAGCCGCTGTGGCGCTCGCTACGTCGGGGCTTGCCTTCGACCAGCGCTGCCCAGCGCGTACCGCAACGTGCTTGCCACCTGGCAGGCGCACTTGCACCTCTCCGCGCGCCACCTGCACGCTGATGTCATCACTGCTAACATCGCGCTCCACCGTGAAACGCGTGCCAACCACATGCACTTCGTAGTCCGCGACGCTCACTGAAAAGCGCCGCGTGGGCACGTGGGTGACTTCCGCGGTGACTCGACCTCGGGCAAGCACGAGACGCGTGTGGCTCGGGCTTGCTTCCGCCAAGTCGAGGCGCGTGTTTGCGCCCAGCTCGAGCCGGGATCCATCCGCCAGGGTCAGCGCCTGGCCACTGGCACTGGTCTCCAACTCCACTACCGCGCTGGACGCCGTCCGGTTGGTCGCGGGCCAGTTCTGCCACAGCACCCCGAGCACCAGTGCGACGGCGGCAGCGGCGGCCGCCAGCGCCCAGGGCGCGAAGCGACGCGCGCGGCGGTGTTCTACGCGGTCGTGGATGTGCTCCAGCTGCCGCTCCAAGGTGGCGGCGCTCAGGTCCGGCTTGATGAAGTGGCTGGGGGGGCGCGAGCTCATAGCTTGCCGTCCTCTCGGCGAATGCTGCGCTCAGCGGCAGCAAGCCGGCGTTTCACCGTCGCGAGTGAGACCCGCGTGATCTGGCCGATCTCGTCGAGGCTATAGCCTTCTACCCGACGCAGGATCAGCACCGTTCTCAAGTCCGCCGGCAGCCCTTGCACGCGTTGGTACACCGCGCGCAGCTCGGTGGCGACGTCGGCGGGCACCGCCGGAGCGATCAGCGCATCGACGTCGATCGTCAGGCGCGCCCTGCCAAGTCCGATCTTTGCTGCGATCTGCCGCCGCCGGATCAGCTTGGCTGCGCGATGCACCACGATGGACTTCAGCCAACCGGAAAACGCGCTTGGTTCGCGTAGCTTCCTCCAATTGCTCAGGGCTTCGACGAAGCAATCCTGCACGAGATCATCGACGTCGTCGCGACGTCCCATCAAGCGTAGAGCGAGGCCGTTGACCATGGGTGCATAGCGGTGGAAGAGCGCGTCCACTGCCCGCAGCCACCAAGTCCGAGTCACTTGGGGTTGGGCCCAGAGCGGGCGGGGCAACGGACTGCATGGGTTTCAGGGTACCCCACCAAGTACCGCGAGCTCGAAATCAGGCTCACGCGCATGTAGGCAAAGGTGTTCCAGCTTGCGCCCTGAGCCGTTTGTCGAGCTCACGGTACTTGGGTCGTGATGCGGGAGATCCTTCGATGATGCGACACATGACTTTGGGCGCGGTGTTAACCCTGGCGGGACTACTGGGCTACGGCTGCGGCGGCGGCGACTCGTCCTCATCCACCGTGAACGGCGCGGCCGGCAGCGGCGGCGCCAGCGGCGGCGGCGGGACCATCAGTCTAGATGGTGCTGCTGGCAGCGCCGGGATCGGTGGAGGAACGGGCGGCACCCCAGGCTCTGGCTGCGGCGGCAAGCCATGCGCGAACCACACCGGCAACAAAGCTTTCAACGAGCCGGGCACACCGGGCAACGCCAGCAGCCTATTCGGCTCCGGAGCGTCGCAGCCCGCGGGCACGGACCCGATAAAGGAACCAGCCGTCGTGTACCCGAACCACGAAACCATGTTTCCCATCAACGTCTCTCGCATCCATCACGAGTGGAGCGCAGGCACGGGCAACGATCTGTTCCAGCTCGAGTTCGTCGGCCCCAAGACCACCGTCACGGTGTACACCAGCACGCCAAACTGGCAGCCGACGGAGGAGCAATGGGACTGGATCGCCGAGTCCAACCGCGGCGCCTCGGTAACCTGGACGGTCTCCGGTCTAGAAACGGCCAGCCCCGCCAAAGTGTGGCAGAGCAAACCTATTACGCTGCTCTTCAGCGACGCCGAGGTCGAGGGTGCGATCTACTACTGGTCCACCGGTACAGCTGGGGTCATGAAGGCGCTGGTTTCGGATCCTATCCCCGTCAAGTTCTATACGGATCCCCAGGCGGCCGACGCGGACACCTGCGTGGCGTGCCACACGCTGTCCCGAGACGGCAAAAGGCTTGCAGTCGGGTACGGAGGGGAAAAGCTGAGGCAGGCGTCGGTGCCCGACCGCAAGACCATTTTGCCAGCCTCCGGGCAGGCGGATCGCAAGATGTCGTGGTCTACCTTTTCCCCGGACGGCAAGCTGCTGCTCATTGCTTCTGACGGCAAGCTCATCTTGCTGGACTCAGACACCGGGAACCCCGTGGGGCCAAACAACGGTGAGGTCCCGCTGCCGTCTGGCAAACAGGCGAATCACCCAGACTGGAACGCGCTTGGGGACACTGTTGCGGTGGCCATGGCCACCAAGGCCAGCGGCAAGAGCGTGAGCAACGGCGAGATCGCACTCATCCCCTACAACGGCGGCAACTGGGGCACGGCGAAAGTCATCGTGCCTAGCGCTGGCGGCGACGACAACAACTTCTTCCCATCCTGGAGCCCGGACAGCAAATGGATCGCCTTCGTCAATGCACAGGGTGGCAGCAAGGATGCCAAGACCGCGGTCTTGAAGTTGATCGCTCCGAGTGGCGGCACGCCCAAGGCACTGACGCGCTTGAACCAACGCGTGAACAACCAAGACGGTCTGATCGACTTGGGCAACTCGATGCCAACCTGGGCGCCATCGACGAAGCCTGGGATCTTCTGGTTGGCGTATTCCAGCTTGCGCGAATACGCGACGCTGCGCCCCGCGGACGACAAGAAGGACCAGATTTGGATCGCAGCGGTGGATCCGGCCGCCAGCGATCCGGGCTATTCGGGCTTCTGGGCGCCCTTTCAGAGCGTGGAGGACGGCAACCACCGAGCGTTCTGGACGCACACGGACACCGACGTGCAGTGCTTGTGCGTCGACATCTGCGGCGACAGCTTGGACAACGATTGCGACGGCACGGCTGACGAAGCCGACTGCGTCCAGAGTTGCGGCAGCAAGGAGATTTGCGGGAACGGCAAGGATGACGACTGCGACTGCGTGGTCGATGAATGCGTTGTCGAAATCTGCAATAATGGGATCGACGACGATGGCGATGGCCTGATCGACGAAAACGACCCCTCCTGCAACGTGCCCAAGTAACCATGCACCAGAGATCGTCCATTCCGCTGCTGCTACTTTTCGCTGGCGCGCTGTGTGCGTGCAGCATCGACCAATCGGGCACCGGTGCCGCGCCCGAAGACGCGGGCAGTACGGGTGCGGTGGGCAGCGGCGGGCTGATTGGCTCTGGCGGCGGCTTCGCGACGGGCGGCTTTGGAGCGGGCGGCATCGCTGGCGGTGCGGGCAGCAGCGGAGCAGCGGGATCGGGCGGCACGGCAGGAACAGGGGCAGCAAGTGGAGGCACTGCGGGCGCGTCCGGCTCCAACACCGGTGGCGTGGCTGCCACTGGAGGAACCGCGGCTAGCGGTGGTGCCGGCACGGGTGGCGCCGTCTCAGGTGGCACGGGTGGCACAGGCGGCGTCGTCGGTACTGGCGGCGCGGGCACAGGTGGCAGCTGTCCCTCTAGCGTCCCGGCGCCGAGCTGTCCCGCGACCAAACCTGCGGAGTGTTCGAGTTGCGCAGCGGGTGTGTGCACGATTTCCTGCATCGGCAAAGACGCATGCAAAAACAAGGCGATCAATTGCCCCGCAGGTCTCATTTGCAACATCCGTTGCGATGGCGACGGCGCTTGCGAAGGCATGGACATCAATTGCGGCGCGTCCCTATCCTGCAACGTGCTGTGCAAACAGGATCACGCCTGCAAGAACCGCACGATCAACTGCGGCGCCGGCCCCTGTATCCTGACTTGCGACGCTCACGATCACGCCTGCAACGAGAACACCAAGTTCAACTGCGGTGCTGGCTACTGCGGGCTTTCCTGCAATGGATTCAAGGGCCCGGCGAGCATCGGTTGCAGCGCGAGCCCGTGTAGCAGTTGCCCGAACTGTTGATTGCACGGCGTGCTTGCCAATTCCTGCGCTCGTCACTACGAAAGGCCCGTGACCCTCGCGCATTCTTTTGTAGGCCCGGGTGACGCGCGGCGCACGATCGTTCTGGTGCACGGGCTGCTTGCGTCGGGACGCAACCTGCGCAGTTTGGCGCGCGCGCTCACCGAGGCGCTGCCGGACACGCGCGCGCTGCTCGTGGATCTGCCCGGGCATGGCGATTCTCCCAAGCTCGGTGAGTCTGATCGCGTGATCAGCGTGCGTGGCTGCGCGGATGCCGTTGCTGCGCTCGTGCAGACGACTCAGAGCAACGTACACACCGTCATTGGGCATTCCCTCGGCGGCAAGGTCGCGTTGCTCTTGGCGCATCAGCTTGCCGGTTGTGAGCGTGTGTGGACCTTAGATACCCGCTTGGACACGGACCCGAATTGGCGCGGGCAAAGCGACGTGGCCACGGTCATGGCGGCGCTGCGCTCGGTGCCTGTGCCGGCGGCGGACCGAAAAGCGGTAGCGACGGCACTCGCCGATCACGGCCTCTCGGACCGAGTTGCCGAGTGGCTGACCACCAATCTGAAACGAAGCGACGCGGGCTTCACTTGGGTCTTCGATTTCGATCAGATCGAGGGTCTGACCGACGACTATTTCCATTTGGATGCCATCGCGTTTCTCGAAGCTCGAGGGTTCGGTCCTGACGTCCACCTGCTGCGTGCCGAAAACGGTGACCGCTGGACGCCGCACGCCCTGGCACGGGTCCAGGCGCTGTCGCAGCCGCGGATCCACCTACACACTCTCGCAGACGCAGGACACTGGGTGCACGCGGACAACCTGCCCGGTCTGCTGAAGCTACTGCTCGAAAGCCTGTAGCCTAGACAGACGCGCCGGTGGCAAGCGCCGGCGCGCTGGTTTCGTGCAGGAACTTGTCGAACAGGCGCGTGATCATGGCACGGCGATACTTCGCACTCCCGCGATGATCCGACATGGGGGAAAAGGCTTGCTCCAAAAGTGGCCGGGCGCCCGAACACGCGGCTGCGCTCCAGGTCATGCCCAACAGGGCCTTCTCTGCTTCGAGTGCGCGCACGGGAGTGGCTGCCACGCCGCCGTAGCAAAGGCGCGCGGACGTGATCCGTCCCTGGGCGTCCAGGCGAAGGCTGAATCCTGCGGCTACCGTGGAGATGTCGTCCAGCACGCGTTTGGAGACTTTGTAGAAGCGCTGCAGCTGTGGCAGCGGCAGCGGGATAGACACGCACGCGATGATCTCGCCGGGCTTCAGGGCGGTCTTGCGGTAGCCCAGGAAGAAGTCCGAAAGGGCGACGGTGCGGGTGCCCGCGGCGCTTGCCAGGTCTAGCTCCGCATCCAGAGCCAGCAACGCCGGGGGGCTATCGCCGATCGGCGACGCCGTGCCCAGATTGCCGCCTAGGGTTGCGCGATTTCGGATCAATCGTGACGAAAACAACGGAAACAACTGCTGCAACATGGGCACGCGGTCGTGCACGCGTCGTTCTACTTCCGACAGGCTGACGCCAGCACCAATGCGCAGGCAGTTGTCGCGAAAGGACAGCTCCTGCAGCTCCGCGACGTTTTCGAGACTGATCAGCAAGTCGTGGGTCGCCGCGCGCTGATTGATGTCGACCGCGATGTCCGTGCCTCCGGCGACGATGCTCGCGTTGGGATTCTGTCGCAGCAAGTCGAGTGCTTCGGCAAGATGGGTTGGGCGTACGAACCGCGGGTCAGCGACTGGAGCGAGCTGGGGCGGCGCAAGCTGCAAGCGGCGCAAATGGGGGTCGTCCGGCCTTGGGGTGCCCATTTCTCGGGCCGCGTCCCGGATGGGCCGATAGCCGGTGCAGCGGCAGAGGTTGCCGCTGATCGCTTCGGGATCGTACGCGTCGCGTTGCTTGCGGTAGTACTCCGCGAACATGCTCATCACGAATCCAGGGGTGCAGTAGCCGCACTGGGAGCCGCCCAGCTCGGCCATGGACTGCTGCACGGGGTGCAAGTTGCCGTCTTGGGCGACGCCTTCGACGGTGACGATTTCCTGGCCGACCGCGGAACCGAGCAAGAGCAGGCAACTGTTTACGGGTTCGAAGCGGGCCGTGCCGTCGGCGTCACTGCGCACGAGCACGACCGCGCAAGCGCCGCACTCGCCTTCGGCGCAGCCTTCTTTGGTTCCGGTCAGTCCGCGCGCCCGAAGAAAGTGCAAGAGCGGCTGATGCAGATCGGCTCCGCTCACGCAAAGCCGCTGGCCGTTCACCCAAAGCTCAAGGCTCATGACGCCGCACTGTACCAGGCTTTTTCCCGCCGCCGGCCGTTGGAAACAGGCTTTCGCGTCCGGAGCGAGGACGACACCAGTCGCGCTGCGGGAAGCGACGCTACTCGCACGCCAGCGCGCTGCCAAAGAGCTGCGGGCCGCTCGGGCTGTCGCGGTAGTGTGCCGCTAGCACGCGCCCTTGACGCGCCACGAGAGCCCCCGGCGCGTCCGTCACCCCCGTCGACGAAAGTTCCAAAATTGGGCCCTGCGGAGACATGTCTTCGGCCAGCGTGCGCGCCCGTAGGCGTTGCGCGCCCAAGGGCCCCGCAACCCAGCTGACGAGGAAGCCGCGGTCCAACGCGATCAAGCTGGGGTGCCGTTCCGCTTCCGGCGACGGAGACTCGTCCATGCGCCGTGCACGGAGCGGCAGCTTCCCGTGCGGTGCGCTGGCTACGAAGAGGCGGGACAGCTCAGCGCCGCTCTTCGCGGCCACTGCCAGCGCCAGGGTGTCGTCGTTACCGGCGATTGCCGGAGCTTCGGCGAATCGGGATCCGACGTCCACGCGCTCCAATGCTGTATCGCGTGCACCGGCCGGTGACAGCCAGCCGACCACGGCGTCGCCGGCCGTCTGACCACGTAAAAAAGCCACCGCAATCCCCACGCGACGAGCGCGAACGAATGCAGGTTCGCCCATCTGGCCGCTATACGGCCACACCACGCTCGGCTCGCGTCCTTCGTCGACCCGAACGATGCCGGATTGAGTTGCGCCGAGCTTGTATGGCGGGCTGCTTGGCACCGTGCGCAGCATGCTGACCCGGGCATCATCTGTATCGATGACGAAAGTCGCAGGGGATCGGGCTGGCAGCGGCGTTACGCGAAAGACCGGGCGCGTGAGTCGCTGGGCCAGCCGCGTTTCCGCGGACAGGTCTTGCAGATTCACGATCAGCCCCCGTGCTTCGTAGCGATCTGCGGCGATACCGACGGCAACCTGGCTGGCGCCAGGGGCCGTGGCTACTTCCGGGCGTACGCTTGCGAGGCCCTGCTGGGCGAGTAGTCGCGGTGGCAGTACCAAGCGGCAGCGTGGCGCGTTCGCTGGGGGGGCGGTCTCCGGCGGCGTAGGGATGGGTGCCAGTGCGGGCGGCCCGCTGAGCGGCCGATCCGCAGCGGCGGGCTCCGAGGTGTCCGGAGATCGCAGCAACAGGAAAAGCGTGGCGGCGATGAGTCCGCCGAAGGTCAGGGCTGCGAAGACACCGACCGCTGCAGCGATGACGGTGCGGTCCTTCGACAAGTCGAGGGGTGACGGTGCGACGGAGGGGTGCGCCGGGCGGGATACTCCCGGGGGAGGAATGCTGCCTTTGGGGACAAAGGCATGTCGCGGAGGCGTGCCCAGATGGATCTCTGGGGGTGGAGGAAACCCGGCGAAGTGATCTGTGGGGGGGAGCGTCGGATCCGGCGCCCGCGGGAAAGACTCAGGCACGGGCGGAAGAGGCGCGCGCTGCGGTGACACCAAGGTGTCCCATCGTGCTGGGGCTGCAGTCTCAACTGGAGAAAGCGCCGAGGACACTTCGATCTCGGCTTCCGCTTCGCTGTCTCGGCTGAGCCGGATGCTCTTGCCCGGCTTTTCTAGCAGCGGGAACGGACTACTCAGCGGCGGTGGGATGAGCGGGATCGGTAAGGTTCGAGGTGGCGGGCGCGGTGGACGGGGCAGGGTCCACGCCTCCGCCGAATCCACCGGTGGGGGTGCGTCCGCAAAGCTCGGAAGTCCAATCTGTGGAGGAGCGCTCGGCGCGGGTGAACTCTGCAGAGGACTGCTCGGCGGAGGTCTGCTTCGCGGCAGAGGGCTCCGCGGAAGCGCGCTCCGCGGCAGAGTGCTTCGGGGAAGGCTCGGCGGAGAACCGCTTCGGGGACGTCGCTCCAACGTCTTCGCGTCCTCAAAAGCGTCCCGGTCGGTTTCGCGAGTACGCGTCGTGTAGAAGTCCGAGTTGGTGATTTCGGCAAAGCTGGGTGCTTGCTTCAACGTCTTTGCGTCGGGAGCGATCTCCCCAGCAAAGTCCGGCAGCCCCATCACCCGTGCCGCCCCCTCGCTTGGCACAAACAACTGCACCGTGGGGCCGTCCTCCACGTCCGCGTCCACTTTGAAGGGCTCCGTCGGACCCTCGCGCTCGCCGGACGGCTTTTTCACAGTGTCACGCTATCCTTGCTGCGCGAAGGTGTCACGGCCTGCCCCGGATGACGGGGCTCGCGCCTCGACGAGAGCAAGACCGGCGCGACGGGCTCAACCGTCTTTGCCCGCGCCACGTGCGGCGGCTCCGCTAGTTGCCGCACCAGCCAACACGCCTGCAAGCTCTGGCGCATCCACCGCACGCATGTGCGCCGTCGCCGTTCCGTGACGCAGGGCCACCAGCTCGGCGCAAATACTGACGGCGATTTCTTCCGGGGTGACCGCCCCAAGGGGCAGCCCGACGGGGGCAAAAACACGGCCTAGGGGTGGCACGTCGCCGCGTTGCGCAATGCGCTGCAGCGTCCGGAGCACCTTGCGCTTGCTGCCGATCATGCCGATGTATCGATGCGGAAGCCGGGCGTAAGTGTCCAAGGCCTCTTCGTCGAGGCGATGATCGTGGGTGACGATCAAGATCCAATCCGTGTCGCTTGGATTCAGGCTACGGGCAGCCTCCTTCGGCTCCGCCAACACTCGTGTGCAATCCGGGAATCGCTGCTCCGTATTGAGCTCTTCGCGATCGTCCACAACGGTGATGGAAAACCCCAGGGTCTTCGCCAGCGCGGCGGTGGGTCGCGCCACGTGGCCGGCGCCGAACAACATCAGCCTTTGGGTGGACTCCACGGCTTCGATGAATACCTCCATGGTCCCGCCGCAGCACATGCCAAGGTCTCTGCCTAGGTCTAGACGGTGCAATCCGGGCTTGCCGTCCTGCAGGCAGACCAGGAGCTCGGCGAGGACCGCTTTTTCCACCGCTCCTCCACCGACGGTGCCGATGCTGCGGCCGTCGTGGGTCAAAAGCAGACGCGCGCCCGGGGACTGCGGAGTCGATCCGCTGACGCGCACGACCGTCGCCAACGCGGCTCGTTTGCCCGATGCCAGGGCAAGCAGCAGTGCTTCGGTGACCTGTCGCATCCCCAGATTGTGCCATTGCCCGCGGTGTCCTGGCGGGTTTCGGCCTGACGACCCTCTGCGACGCCGGGCTCACAGCGCCATTCGAGTTGACAGTTAGCCAAATTGCGCGGAAAATAACCGGATGAAAGCGCGTGCTGGGGTGTCACCTTTGTTGGCAGACCCCGACGCGCTGCATCCCACCGAAAAGCCCGTCGCCGAGGGAGCGAGCGCGTTGGTTTTCCGCGTGAACCGCGCCGGCGGAGCCCTGGCGCTGAAGGTCGCGAAGCTCCCGGAGCACGATCGCCGTCTTGCCACTGAAGCCAGGCAACTCTTGCTCTCTCGCTGTTCCGCCCTCCCGCGCTTGGTGGATGTGGGACGGGTGCCCACGGATCGCGCCGGGCTGAGCGCCGGTCGCGTCTTCATCGCGCTGGAGTGGTGCGCTGGACGAACGCTTCCTCTCAAAGACGCCAAGCCAGCCGAGCGCAGTGTTGCCGCGCTGGTCATCGCGCGGGACGTTGCCAGTGCCCTCGCGGACCTGCATGGATTGGGGCTGTGTCACGGCGACGTGAAGCCAGACAATATCTTGTACGATCCGGATGGCGCCTCTCCCCGGGCCACGCTGATCGATTTGGGATTGGCCGCGCCTCTGGACGTCGTTGTGCCGAGCGGCGCGACTCCGCGCTATCTTGCGCCGGAAACCGCGCTGGGTCAGAGCGACGGACGGGCTCGGGACTTGTATGCTCTGGGCCTGAGCCTGGCAGAGATCGTCGATCCGAAGTTGGCACGCGTCGCGAAGCTCACCAGTGAACATCTGCGCGATGTACCTGTTGAGCTCCGCGACATCATCCGGGCATTGTTGGCGAAGGCTCCGAAGGCCCGCCCGTCGGCAGACTGGATTGCTCGCAAAGCAACGCAGCGCGTTGGCGCGTCCGCATGGCAGGGTCCGAAGCAAGCGGTCGTCGGCGCGTACCTCGCCACGCGCAGGCGATCGATCTGGGAAGCTGCGCGTCACGAGGTTGCGGCGATCGAAACGGACGGGGAACCCGGCGTTTGGCTCCGAGACGCCGTGCAGCTCGGCCAGCGAATCACGCGAGTATCCGGCAAATTACTGGAGCAAGGCGCGCCCCCGTTGTCAGAGCTGGACCCCTTGGGACGGCGGCGCTTCTTGATGGCGCTTGCGGGCCCCCAGGCCGTCAACTGGCCTGTCACGGAGTGGCCGTCGGACGGGGCCTTGTGCCTGCAACTTCAGAAGTGCCTGCAAAGCACCCACCCGCATGCGCTCACCTTCTCCGACCTGTCTCGCGGATTGCCCGCAGCGCGACCCGCGGTCAAAGACCCAGTTGCACTCGCTCTTCTGATCGGTGCGGGGGTTGCGGGCTCCGCTGACCTGGACGCTGCAGAGGACGTCGTATTCGAGGACGGCAAGTCAACGACCTTGGCGCTCGCGCTCTCCCGTGCACTGCGCCTGCGCGGTGAGCTCGGGCGCTCCATTGCCGTGCTGGAAGACGTACACTCCGAGTCGGCTCAGCTGGAACGCGCTGAGACCTTGCGGCGCGCCGGGGACTGGGATGCAGCGGAGTCCTGCCTCGATGAAGCTGCTCGGCGCGGCGGGGACCGGGATGCGGCGGAGTCGAGTCAGAGCGGAGCGCAGCAGTCTGCGCTCCGCGGTGAACACCAGCGTACTGCGGCCGCGATTCGGGCGCGCATTCTGCTTGATCGCGGTCGACTGGACGAAGCCGCCCAGCTGCTCCTTGAGCACTCCGCAAGCGAAGAGAGCTGCGAAGTGCGTGCGCTCTCGTCCCTGCGCGCTGGCAGGTTGGCAGATGCGCGGCGCGAAGCGCTCTCCGGACTGGCCTCCGCGAAGACGGCGGAAACCTTGGCGCGGCTGTCGGCCGTGCTGGGTTACGTCTCCCATGCGGAAGGACGCCCCGCCACGGCGATGGACCACTTTGCGCGCTCCGCGGAACATGCGGCGCGCGCCGGCGCGGTTTTGGAAGAAGCCACGTATCTGACGGGGCTCTCTGCTGCTGCGGCCGACACCGGTCACGCCAGCCGCGCGCTAAACGCCGCAGAGCGCGCCGCACTGCTTTTTGAGGCACTTGGGCGCACCGCCCAGGCGGCCCGGGCGCATCTGGCGCGCGCCAGCATTCTGGCAACCCTTGGGGCCGAGACCGAAGCGCGCGAAGCTGCTGCGGAGGCACTTTCCCGTGCCCGGGACGCCGGCGACGATCTGTGCCGCGCCTACGTGCATCTCTGCCTAGCGGACCTTTGCGTTGGCAGCGCCGACGAGGCCGAGCACGCCGAGCGCGCCGCGACGATCCTGCGCGAACCAACACCGGACGACGCCTTGCGCGTGGCAAGCCGCAAGTGGCGCGCGGGCATACTCTCGGACGACGCCCTTGCCGCATTGGACCAAAGCGCCCGATTACCAGAGCGGGCCCTGGACGCGCGCCTGGACTGGTGGGGCGCGCGCGCCGCGGTGGAGGGTAGCCGCGCCGAACCGCAACGTGCGGACGTGATCTTTGCGGAGATGACCACGCTGGTGGCAACACCGGCGCCCCTAGCCGCGCTGGGTTGCGCATCCGCATACGCCGCGCGCCTTGCGGCACGCCTTTCGGATGGGGACCACACGCGACGTTTCGTGCACGCGGCGCGCACCGCTCTCGAAGCACTCAAGAAGAACGCGCCTGCAGATCTGGCCCTGCGTGTCGAGGCGGCTCCGTGGTGGCAGGTCGTGCCCCCGGCGCCGGGCGCGGCGCTGGTGCCGGAACAGATCGCGGACGTAGAGAATTTGGTGCGCGCTTTGGCGGGGCGGGAACGCTTGCGTCCGCTGCTCGACCAGGTGCTTGACGCGCTAGTACTCTGGACCGGAGTGGAGCGTGGGCTCTTGCTGCTCAAGGCGCCGGGGGGGCGACTCGTGCCGCGCGCTGCTCGCAACTTAGCGCGCAAGGACCTAGTCGGAGAGCAGCTCTCCCTGAGCACTTCGTTGTCGGAACGCGCCCTGGAGCAGGGCGAGCCCGTGGTCGCCGTTGACGCAGCCGGCGAGCTCTCCGTGGTGCATCAAAGCGTGCACGCCTTGAAACTGCGCAGCGTGCTCGCGGTCCCGCTGATCGCCCGCGGCGAAGCCCTGGGCGTGGTGTATTTGGATGATCGCGTGCGCCGCGGGGCGTTTGGTGCGCGTGAGCTCGGGTGGGTGCGTCTGGTTGCGACCCTTGCGGCGATCGCCATTGCGGACGCGCGAGACCAACTGCTGCTGCGGCGCGCCGCTCGCCGCGCCTGCCGCGCCGAAGAAAAGCTGGCTGCGCGCCTGGCCCGTCGCGAGGTCGAGCTAGACTTGGCGCAGCGGGAGCTTTCCAGCCATCGCGAGGGCGCACACGCCAGCATCATCGGCGAGAGCGTCGCGTTGCAGAAGCTCCTAGACCTGATGAAACGCATCGCCCGCGCTGATGTGCCCGTGCTGGTGATTGGCGAATCCGGCAGTGGCAAGGAACTCGTCGCGCGGGCCATTCATGACGACTCGTCCAGGCGCGACAAACCCTTCGTAAGCGAAAACTGCGGAGCCATTCCGGAACCGCTGCTGGAAGCGACGCTCTTCGGTCACGTGAAGGGTGCCTTTACGGGTGCTGTGCGCGGGCGTGCGGGGTTGTTCGAAGTGGCCAATGGCGGCACGCTTTTCCTCGACGAGATCGGCGAAATGAGCGCGGCGATGCAAACCAAGTTGCTGCGGGTCTTCGAATCAGGGGAAGTGCGGCCCGTGGGCAGCGAATCCATGCGCAAAGTGGACGTGCGCGTGATTGGTGCCACTCATCGCGATTTGAAAGAGCTGGTGACGGAGGGAAGCTTCCGGGAGGATTTGCTGTTCCGCCTGGATGTTG
This sequence comes from uncultured Myxococcales bacterium, assembly GCA_937872925.1. GTDB lineage: Bacteria > Myxococcota_A > Polyangia > Polyangiales > Polyangiaceae > JACKEA01. The sequence continues at coordinate 17,190 of CALMUT010000169.1, forward strand.
TGAGCCTGCGGGTGCCGCCCCTGCGTGAGCGGCCGGACGACATCCCGCGACTTGCGCAGCACTTCCTGCGCAAGCATGCAGAGGGCAGGGCGGTGACCCTCTCGCCTCAGGCGAGCGACGTGCTCAGCGCTTTCGCCTGGCCCGGCAACGTTCGGCAGCTCGAGAACGAAATGCGGCGCGCATTGGTCTTCTGCGACGACGCGGTGCTGCCCGAACATCTTTCCGAGGAAGTGCGCAGCAGCGATGCGCGAGGCGCGGCGAGTCATTTCGATCTCAAGGCACGGGTCGATGAACTCACGCGGAAGCTGGTGCTGGAGGCGTTGCAGGAAACCAGCGACAACCAGACCAAGGCTGCAGAATTGCTAGGAATTTCCAGGTTCGGGCTGTCCAAGATGCTGCGCCGACTTGAGCTGGACGCGGCGCCGCAAACTTTACCTGAACCCAGTCCGCGGGTTAGTCGAGTGCCTCGAAGGCATGCGCGCCCTGATGCCCCAAGCCGAGCTAAGCGCTCCAAGCCAGCCAGACGGGACGGCTGAGGACTTGCCGCGCCGGCGTGGTCCCCGAGCTCTGTCCCACGCGCGTCCGGTGTTGAAGTGGGCCGGAGGCAAGAGCCAGCTTTTGGACAAGGTCCTGGCGCGCCTGCCGGAGCGCATAAAGACGTACTACGAGCCGTTCATTGGTGGCGGCGCCGTGTTCTTCGCCTTGGCGGAGCGCGAACGTTTTGAGCGCGCGGTGCTTTCGGATACCAACGACGACTTGGTTTGCGTCTATCGGGCGATCCAAACCGACGTTCAAGCGTTGATGCGCGCGCTGAGCAAGCTTGCGCGGCAGCACTCCGAGGAACACTACTACGCGGTGCGAGCGCGCAAACCGCGGTCCCCGGTGCAGCGCGCTGCCCGCATGATCTACCTGAACAAAACCGGCTACAACGGCCTGTACCGCGTGAATCGCTCCGGCCAGTTCAACGTCCCCTTCGGCCGCTACGACAATCCCACGATCGTGGACGAAGCGGCGCTGCTTTCGGCCGCCCGGGTGCTCAAGCACGTGCGTTTGGAAACACTGGACTTCGAAGCCAGCTGCAAGCGCGCACGGCGCGGCGACGCGGTGTACTTCGATCCACCGTATCTGCCAGTTTCCAAGACTTCCAGCTTCGCCGCCTACGATCGTCATCCTTTTGGATTGCCCCAGCACGAACGCCTGGCCCGAGTGTTTGGCGCCCTGGGCAGCCGCGGCGTGCCCGCCATCTTGTCCAACTCCCTGACCGACGAAACCGCCGCGTTATTCGGCTCGTTCCACCACGAAGTCGTTCAAGTCACCCGCCCCATCAACTGCAAAGCCGGCGGCCGCGGCCGCATCCCCGAGCTGCTCGTGGAAAACCGCCCCAAGCTGCGACGGGCTTGAGCTGGGCGGGGGCACCAAGCGTCGGCGCACCCGATCGCCTAATTGGGGAGCGCATTTCTGCTGGACCCGCTCAAGCGGCTTGGTTGCCGTCTTCTTCCAGCTCTCGAAACATCGGCTGCAGCTCTTTGCGCTTGCGTAGCGGAGCGCAGAATCGCGTGGCCAGCTCAAGCAACTCGGTCTCGAGCTTGTCGGCTTCGTCGCCCATCTTGCTCACGCTCTGTTGGGTTTCGGTCGTCTCGCGCTCGATGGCTTCTTCGTGGCGTGACAGCGCGCTGCGCAGTTCCTGGATCTGGAACTCAATGTCGTCGACCTCGGCGCGGCGCTTGGCAGCCTCGGCCTCGGCTTCTGCCACAGTGGTATGCGCAGCGAGCCAGGCGTCTACGCGATCCGCAACGGTTCGGTAGGCCGCAGCCAGCTGAGGGTAGGGCACGCTGAACGCGGAGCGACCTTCCCAAAACATGACCGCCTTGTGGGCATCGAGCACCGCTTGTTTGTGGCCGCTCACATCGCCACGAATGCTCTCTGCGCGCGCTTGGGCGCTCTTGGCTTCGTCGCGGTGGCGGCTGGCATCCACACCCAGCGCGTGCACAGCATGACCGAAGCGTTGGCGCCCATCGCGACCCCTGGACTCGATGCTCTCCAGGTGTCGCTGCTGCGCCATGCTCTTGCTGCGCAACTCCGTCACATGTCGCACCAGGGCCTTGACTTGCTCCAGCAACTCCACCAGTTCCGCCGGTCGTGATCCGCCAAATGCCGCTTCCAGCATGTGCTCGAAGACGCCTGTGCGCCGCACCCAGCGGTCGAGGGCAACAGGAGGTAGCGTTTGCGCCGGTCCCCGGGAGCTCTCGATCTCTTCTTGCGGCTCGTCGGGAATGCGTACACCAAGAGCGCCGGCCACCGCGGTCAAGTCTGCAACGACACGGTGCGCATCCACGGGACGCTCTTCCGGGGTCTTGGCCATCAACTCGAGGGCCAGCTTGTCCAGGGCTTCCGGAATGGACGGATCGATGACGCGCATCGAAGGCGCCGGGTCTTTCAGGTGCCGCACGAAGTACGTCGCCACGTCCGGAGCCTCGAAGGGCAGCTGCCCCGTCATCATCTCGTAGAGCATCACGCCCACAGCGTACAAATCCGCGGACGGGCCCGCGTCGATGGTCGTGATGCGCTCGGGCGCCATGTACTGCGGGGTGCCAAAGACTTCACCGGAACCCGTCAATCGCGGATCGGCTGTAGAGCGTGCGATACCGAAGTCGAGCAGTACTGCGCGCTCGCCGAGCACTTCATCATCCGCCAAGAAGATGTTCTCGGGTTTCAGATCACGATGAATGACCTCAAGATCGTGAGCGCGAGCAAGGGCGCGGCCGATCTGGATCAAGATCGGCAGTGCGCGTTCTGGCGGCACGGCGCCCTGGTCCAAAAGATCGGCCAAGGTTTGCCCTTCGAGCAGCTCCATCACCAGGTAGAGGCAGCCGTCGGTGGTTTCTCCTTGGTCGAAGATCTCGATGATGTTTGGGTGGGCGAGCTTCTGTGCGGCTTTGGCTTCTCGACGGAATCGCTCGCGAATGACTTCGTTGCCCGCGAAGGCACGACTCATGATCTTCACCGCACAGGTCCGGTCCACCAGGCGATGGGTGGCGCGGTACACCGTTGCCATCCCGCCTTCGCCAAGCACGCCTTCGATGACGTAGCGACCCCCGAGGGTTGTGCCGATGCGAGGGTCCTGGATCTCGACGAGCCCGGCCCCGTCGACAAAGCACACCGTCTTGTCGCTCGGATACTTCAGGTTGCACTGCGGACAGGCCTTCATGGTCGCGGATCCCGACAATCCTCCGGCACTTGGCAGGCGCTTTACCAGCCACAAACCGGCAGCTCGGCAAAAAGCCTCAGAAGCCAGGCCTTTTCTAGCTCGCGGATCCGCCGGCCGCTAGAAATGCTCGGCTTTTTTCCATCTGGCCGCCCCCGTGCTAAGCAAAAAAACCGAAAATCTTATGGCTCCCCGGACTGCCAGTTTGAAAGTTGACGTGCCCGCACCGGGCCAGGACCGCATACGCCTCGGACGGGTGGGCATCATCACGCTCGTAGGTTTCGCGCTCGGCGTCGTCTGGCCGCGGCTTGCCGGAGTGAAGCTGGTGCCAACTGCACCCGTGGAGGAGGTTGCAGGGCTTGCTGCCTCTGCAGAGCCGGAATCCGAGGGTGGCGACACGCCGCCTCCGGCGGCAGCCGTCGTGCCTGCGCCGGCGACGGAACCGAAGCCGGACGAAGCGCTTTCGCGGCTCAAGATCGGCAAGGCGCAAGTGACGAGTTGTCGCGACGGTGAAGGCAAACGTCAAATCCATTGCGACGAGCTCGACCTCGAAGCCGCGCTCGGTGAGAAACTCAAGACCCTTGCGCTGTGCAAGGGAACGGAGACGGCGCGCGGCACGCTTTCCCTTGGGCTCGAGTTGGATCTGCCCAAGAAGAAGGTTGTGGAAGTGACGCGGGGCAGGAGCACTACGCTCCCCGACGATGCCACGCAGGCGTTCTTGGAGTGCGCGCGCAAAGACCTGGCTGCCGCGCCCCTAGAAGGCGTGAAACACACCCGCGCCCAATACACCGTCTTCTTCGTGGTCGACGTCGCGCCGAAGGGCGAGAACATCGACAAGCCCGAACCAAAACCAGACGAGGCGAGTGGGCGCGCAACCGTCGGTTGGGAAGTTGCGATCATTCGTGAATCACCTAAGGACGGGGCTATCGTCGCGCGTATCTTGCGGGGCACGAATGTGGTGGTCACGGGACGTCAGAACGACTGGTACAAGGTCAAGTACGACGCAAAGGGCAATGAAGGCTGGGTCTTCAAAACCGCCATCGGCATGTAAGCGTCGGATCCGAAGGGCTGCGAGGGTTGGGCTCGCGACCTTGCTTTCCATCGCAACCAACGCTGCCGCGGCGGACTTGGTTGTTGCCGCAGACCCGGCCTCGGGCGAAGAGCAGCAGCGCGCGCTGGGGCATGGCGTGGAGTCGGAGCCTGACAAGGAGCAACAGCGCGCCCTCGAGCACGGCGTAGAGCCCCGTTCAGACCGTGCTGATGAGGACGACGAAGAAACAACCGGGCCCCGTCCAGGCGCCGGCGCCGGAGTCCGCGGCAGCTTCGGTCGCGTATTCACCCGCGACGTCGACCCGGGTTGGTACGGACGTCTCGAGATGGAAGCGTATTCCGCAGGTAGCTACCGCGCGGCGGGTCCGGTGGGTGGCGCGCTGATCGGTGGCGAGTTCTGGTCGGCGCCCGGCGCTACCGGCGGCGGTTTGCCCATGGGCTTTTACTTCGGCCTGCGATCCCCCGCGGTGATCAGCACGCTGGGTGGTGGATTTCAAATGTTCATCGTGGATGAGGTGGACGACGATGGGGGCTTCGGCATCTACGCCCCCTACGCGGCGTTCACCTTGGGCGTGGAGGCCGGGGGCGTGCGGGTCCTGGCGGAAGGCCGCGCCCAGTTTCGTTGGCAGTGGGGCGCCGAAGACCGCGGTCAACTGCAACTCGGGCTCAGCGTTGCTCACGTCTGGGAAAGCAAGCTGAAGTCCCGCCGCCATCGTGGACCGCATCCCGTGAAGGCGTGCTTTGGAGAAAAGTGCTAGATTGTCGGAGCATCCTTTGGCAGCACCTGACGAAAAGCAGAAGCCCGAACCGAGCGTGGCTGCGCCAGCGACAAGCGAGGCGACGCCAGCTGCTAGCGACGACGTCGTGCTGATCGGAGGCCCGACGAGCGATGGCGCCGGTGCCAACGTCCTGCGCCTGCGTGAGGGCCGCATCGAGACCGGTCAAATCCGCAACATGGAGCAGGGCAAACCCATCGTCGGCGAAGTCGTCACGCTGCGTCCACGAAAAGACGCGCCGAACATCTGTGACGTAAAGGTGGAGTACGCCCCAAAAGCCGCCGCGGCACCCAAAAATCGTCCCGCCCAGGTCGCGACAGAAAACTATCGCAACAACTGGGACTCCATTTTCCGCGCCCCGCGCGACAAGCAACTGCCGAGCTGAACAGCGCCCTCACGCCCTCGCGCGCCCGCTCCCACGCTCACGCCCGCGCCCGCTCTCACGCCCGCGCCCGCGCCCGCTCTCACGCCCGCGCCCTCTCTCACCCTCGTCGCCCGCGCGCTAAAATGCCGCCAACAGCTCCGACACTTTGCTCTTCGCGATGGCATAGGTCGCCCGTCCGTCTTTCGGCCGCGCATAGTGTATCGCCGTCTCCTGCCATGTATCCGCCGCGCCGACATCGAAGCGTTTCGTTCCGCTAGTGCCTTCGATGAGGACGCTTAGCAGCGGCTTTCCCAGACCTTCGGCCGGAAGCGCTGGCCCCAGGTGCACCGCGCCCTCCGCGCGAAGCGAAGACAAGGTTTCTACCAGGCGCCGCACGCTGGTCTCCGTGAGCGTGCTCGGCTTTTCCGCCACGAAACCCTCGCCCTGCTTGGTCAGCACAACCCGCTTGCCATCTCGCTCAAGAGTGATCTTGGTGGCGGCGTCGGCGTCCAGTAGGAAGACACCTCGGTCGATGAGCCAGCGCCCCAAGGTGCTCACAACGCGACGAGAAATCACGAAGACGCCTGGCTCGCCCAGGAGCTTAGCATTGGCCCCACCGCTCACGAGGCTACCAATCACGATCTCTTTGACGGACGTGCCGCTATCTTGCGCCACGCTGACCTTCACTCGCGCTAGGGGTCTCTCGAAGCCGAAGCTGCCGTCGTCGTCGTCCGCGATCCACCGTTCTGCGTTCAGGTGCTGCAACAAGTCGATCACTTCGACGCATAGTGCAGCGTCGTGACCGTAGCCCTTGGGTTCCACCAGCTCGAAGGCGCTGGAGGCGTGGCGTAGGAACTTCTGCTTGGGTACTTCGCCAGAGATCTCTACTGAGCTGATCTCTGCCGGTAGTAGTTCCAAGACCGTCGGGCTACGCAAGAGCACCGCGCTGGGGGTGAAAGCGCGCGCCGCGTCTCGGGTCAGGGCGAGCACGGCGCCATCCTGAACACGGCGGACGTGTAGGGTTCCGTCGGGCGCCACCCGGCCGATCTCGATCTTCTCGTTCGAAACCTCGCCTTCGCTCACGATCACCTTGAACGTCAGCTCACCCGCCGCCGGCGCCAGGCCCAGGGCCTTCAGATCCGCGTCGGGCACCAGGCTTCCTGTGACTTCGGAGACGCTGGTGACGAAGGCATTGCCTGCATCGAGAGACACGTCGCCGGCAGAAGGCTTCTCCATGCGGAAGCCCGACGCCTTGCGGTGGAGTACGAGCCGCTTTTCACCGACCCGCAGGGAGACGGACTCGATCTCATCTTTGCGCGCAGAACTCACCGTCGTGTCCGCCAGCCGCTCGGCGGAAAGCGCGAGGGGCTCCAGCACGCTCTTGGGAACGCAGGCGGCAACGGGATCGGGTGCCCGGCGTACCGCCACGGTGTCGTTGTCGCTCTTCGGGCAGCGCCCGCCGACTTCGACGATGCCGGTGGGCTGCTTCTTGTCCTTCGGAAATATCGAGATCTTGATCCGGTTCGGACCCAGCGCGGCGTCGGCTTCGGCGGTCGTCAAGAAGTGGTCGGCCTTGAGGCGCGCAAACTGCACCAGCACCATGTCGAGCAGCGGTCGGGAGAGCCGCACGTTGCCGTGCATGCCATCGAACTGCCAGCGACCGTGGGGCATGGCTTTCAACGCGCGTTTTCCGCCCTCGCCTTCGAGCACGATGCGCGCGGCCTCCGACGAAAAGTACGGAACGATCTGTCGACCCCGCAGATCCCGCAGTTCCACGCTCAGCTCTTGAACCAGATCCCGCGCGATCAGGAACACGCCTCCGCCCGGCGCTCCCTCGGCGCTTAGCTCTGCGTAGTGGGCGCCTGCGGGCTGCGCTGCTTCTTTACCGATCCGAAGCCCGTAGCGGATCTTGCCCATCTGGATTTGGAAGGTGCGCTCGGGAGCGTCCAGACCAAAGGCGGCGCGGTCCACTTCTTCCGGCTTGATCTTGCGCACGAAGCGCGCGAACTCCAGGGTGCCAAAGAGCTTGTCGATGGCGTAGGCGTCGGCCTCTTCTTGGATCGGTTCTTTCAACAGCCAGCTGTCTTCGCCGCCGTCTTTGCCAAGCGCGCGTTCCAGCACCAGCCGCTTGTCGCCCGCCTGCACCTCGACGCGGGAGATGTCCGGCTCCCGAAATGCAGACAATAGATTGGACTCGCGCGCGTCCTTTTCCGAAGTCGTGACGCGATCGCTCGTCGCCAAAACCGCGGTGACCGCCGCCGCCGCCAGCGCAATCATCAGCAGATTGGCCCAGTGGCGGCGCAGCAAACTCAAGAGGCGTCCTCGCTGTCGTCGCTGTCCGGCGCGTCATTCTCGGCCTTGTTCTGCGCGTCCTTTTCGGCCGTCTGCTTCGCCGTCTTGTCACTATCGTTCTGCGCGGCGCCGTCGGCTCGCGAGCGCTTCTCTCCGGCGCGGCGTCGCAGCATCACGAACACGCCGAGCAGCGCCACGGCGCCCGGCAAATAGAACAGCACGTAGCGGAACACGTCACTCATCGACTCTTCGGTCAGACTGAGTCCGAGGTCGTGCCCAGCCTTCTCCGGCACGCTCACCAGCGCGGGTCGTGCCGCCAACCACGAAAGCGCGCTCTCCACGAACAGACGATTGCCCAAAAGGGTCGGGTCCCGGAAATTGCGTCCCCACACGGGGTTTGCGCTGCCCACGACAATCATGCGCGGCCCGTGGGGGCGCGACCCTTCCTTGGGCAGTTCGGATGCAAACGCCATCACGAAGGGGCCACTGGGGTCGCCCGGGGATTTGGCAACGGGTTTGCCCTGCTCGACGAAGGGCCGAATATCCCGCAGCGAGAACGCATCCTGAGTCGTTGACAGCAGCGCTACCGGGCGGTCGTTCGCTGCCTTCATGCTCTGCCCGGCGCTGAGCAAGACGCGGAAGCGCGGTGTGCCGTTTTTGAGCAGTCCACGGGTGACGTCGTGGGGTTTGGGTGCAGCAAAGAACGACTCGCCGAGGCCCGAGGGCAGGCGCGCCCCCTCGTCGCCTTCTACGACGAAGTCGCCCCCGAGCTCGATGCCCGCGCTTCGCGTGAGGGCTTCGAGGCCCGTCGCCGAGATGCGGTTCTCCTCGTCGAGCACTGGGTTCGTGAGCAGGAACAAATTCCCGCCGCCCTTGAAGTAGCCATCCAGGCGCTTCACCGCGCTGTCGGAGAAGCGGACTTCCGGGCCCGCGACGACGACGACCTGGCAACTGGGCAGCTCGCGATCCAACTTCGGGGCCGCCAGATCGATTGTCTCGACCTCGAAGTTGCCCTTCTGCAGGCGGTAGCGCAGCTCCGCCAAACCGGAGGGACCTCCGTCGTCGATGGAGATCTCCTGGTGCCCAACGCTGAAGCAAATCCGCGCGCTTTCGCGTTCGAGCACGTTGCGGATGGCCTCGGTCAGCGCTTGCTCTAGCTTGGGCCGCGCCTGCCCGTCGTTCTCGTCGTAGACGACGATGTCGTCCGTGGTCACGAACCAGTTGCGGGAACCCCGCGAAACGACGATGGAAGCGTCCGTCACGACGCGTCCATCGTCGGTCTTGCCCGCGACGATCCCAAACTTCTGCTGCAGCGCCAAAAACTCCGCGGGATTGCGATCGGGGTCGACGTAGCGCGGGCGCAGCTTGTCCGTCTCCGCCCCGTACGCGGTGAGCATATGCCGCACACTGACCGTGAGTGGATCACTGGCACTCAAGAAGACGATGACCTCGACGGGGTCACCCAGACCGCGCAACGTGTCCACGGTGGCGTCGCTTAGGGTGTACAGCCCGCGGCTGGTCACGTCCCAGCGCTTGTAGAAACGGGACACCAAGACGTTCGCTGAAATGCCCAACAGTGTCGCGGCGATCACGCCGGCGGCGGACAGCACTGACAGCGCGCGTCCGCGGCTGCGCGCGGTGGCCATTAGCCCCACCTCCAGCTGTCCACCACGCGCACGGTGACGAACAGGGGGACGACGATGAGCGTGCTGTCGAAGACTAAGCGACGCAGGTCGATGATGCCCTTGGACATCTCGTCCATTTGCGTGAGCACGGACACGTGGCCGGAGATGGCGTGCAGTAGGCCCGGATCGAAGATGTACTCGCCGATGCCCAGGATGAAGAGTCCAAATTGCGCCATCATCGTCAGTACGAACGCCAACAACTGACTCGTAGTCATGGCGCTCATCAAGGTGCCGATGGCCAGATAGCCCGCCCCAATGAATGCAACGCCGAGATAGCTCGAGGCCACCACAGCCCAGTCCACCTGCCCGGTATTGCGCAGGATGACGATGTACAGCACCGTCGGCGCCCACATCAGGACGTAGGTGGTCAGCATCGCGAGGAACTTTCCGAGCACCACGCCCGTCGCCGTGACCGGTGCTGTCAGCAGCGCCTCGATGGTTCCGCTGCGACGCTCTTCTGCGAAGGAGCGCATGGACAGCGCCGGGCAGACTAGCAGCAGCGATACCAAGAGGAAGATCGACTGCCCGAAGTAAGCCTGCGCCGGGCCGTTATCCATCGACACCGCGGACATATTCGAGATGTGCACCACGATGGTGTAGAAGCTCAGCCCCTGGATCAGCAGGAACACCGTGAGCAATACCCAAGCCAGGGGCGTGACCCACATGCTGAGCATTTCGCGGCGGTAGACGGCGGCGAGCCCACTCATGGGTCGGCCTCGTCGCTGCCCTCGCCCATGTCCGCGTGGGTGAGCTGCGCAAATACCTCTTCCAAGGTCGCGCGCACCGGCGTGGCCTCGCGTACGCCAATGTCCGTCTTGGCTAGCACGGCGATGGCGGCCTCGATCACGTCTTGGGGGTCGACGTTGTCGGCGAGCAGCAGGGTGGCGCGCCGCAAATCGCCGTCTAGCCGCTTGCTTTTGGCTTTCTTCACGCCCCGCACGCCGGCGAGCAGCTTCTTGGCGCCGCCCGCTGCGTCCCGGAGCAGTAGCGTCACCGAGGTTGCACGGCGCCGTGAGCGCAGTTCGTCGATGCTGCCTTCGGCGATCAGCTTGCCACGATCGATGACCAAGGCGCGATCGCACGTCGATTCTACTTCGGAAAGGATGTGCGTGGAGAGCAAGATCGTGTGGCTTTCGGTCAAGCCTTTGATCACCGAGCGCACTTCGCGGATCTGGTTCGGGTCGAGCCCGGCGGTCGGTTCATCCAAGATGAGCAGCGGCGGGCTGCTGACGAGGGCGTCGGACAGAGCGACGCGCTGTCGGTATCCCTTGGACAAATGCGCAATCAACGTATCGCGCATCTCGGTGACGCTCGCGAGCTTCATGGCGCGTTCCACGGCCTTGGCGCGCTCCGCGCGGGGCATGCGCTTGAGGCGTGCCCGAAAGGTGAGGTACTCCCGCACCCGCATTTCCGGATAGAGCGGCGCGGCCTCGGGCATGTAGCCCAGGGAGCCCCGGGCTTGCAGTGGCGCTTCCACCACGTTGTGACCGGCGATCTCGACGCGTCCGGAAGTCGCGCCCAGAAAGCCGGCAAGGATCCGCATGGTCGTGCTCTTGCCGGCGCCGTTGGGCCCCAAGAAGCCCACGATCTCGCCGCGGCCCACGGAAAAGCTCACGTCGTCCACGGCCACGACGGTGCCGTAGTCCTTGGTGAGCTTTTCGACTTCAATCATGCGCCAGCCAGCGCGTTTACCACGGTTTGTCGCGAACTTTCCATCAACGCTTGAGCAGGCGGCTCAGGGCGCTCTTGACCTGAGAAGCGCTCGTTGCGCGCAGCCGGCTCACCTGGCGACCCTTTTGGTCCAAGATCCAGACTTCGGGCAGTGCCACCTTGCCGCCCAGGTGCTCGCGCGCAGCCGGCGAGTCGTCGTCCACGATCTCGACCCGCCGCACAGCCAGGTTGTCGTGGCGCTTCGCAAGGGCGACTAGCGCGGCGTCGATCTCTTTGCAGGGCTTGCACCAAGTTGCCCAGAAGTCGACGACGGTGATCTTTCCCGGCACTGCGGCACTTCCGGCTGCAAAGCTGGCGCCGCCCCTGGCCAGATCGGAAACGTCGGCTTTGCCTGCTGCGCCATGGCCGTGATCGTCGTGGTCGCCGTGATCGTCGTGGTCGCCGTGATCGTCGTGGTCGTCGCCGTGCTCATGGGCGTCGTGTCCGCCGTGGTCGTCGCCGTGCCCATGGTCGTCGTGTCCACCGTGCGCGTCGCCATGGTCGTGCCCGTCGTCGTCGTCGCCGCCGCCGCCGAAGGTCAGCCCGAGCCCCGCGGAGAGCGAAAAAGATTCGGAGATTTGGCTGCCCTGGGCGTCCACACGCAGCGGCCGCCCGCCGCCAAGTTGCAAGGACAACACATCGCTCACGCGATAGCTCGTATTGAGCACCGCGCGCGTGACCGTGGAGCCCGAGTTCAGCAGTCGCCCCTCAGTTTCCTCCGTGACGTGCCCGCGCACTTGATGCTCCACGCCGGCCGCGACGACGAAGCCCGTGCCCGGGATCACAACCAGTGACGCGCCGTAGCGGAACACGTTGCCGAAGTCCTTGCCCGATTCGGTCTTGCCGAAGGGAACGCGCACGGCGATGGGCGCCATGATGGCGACGCGACTCGACAGGAATTGCGTAAAGGTGAGCTCGGAGACGGCGCTATAGGACGCCAGGCCGATGGACAGCACGCTGGGAGGCGCTTCGGAGTCTGCATCCGCCAAGGTGCTTTCTTTGCCCGTTGGCATGCCGATGCCCGCGCGCAGCCGCAAACTGGGTCGGTAGCCCCCTGCGCCCCAGATCCCTGCGAAATCGTAGGCCCCGCCAAGCTCGATGTCTCCGAAGCCGCTCAAGGTGCGCGTGGGCTCTCCCCGACCTGGATGCAGCCAGATGCTGCCCGTGGGCACGGACACGTCCGCGGACCATCCGTCCTCGAAGTGGTGCCGCGCGCTCAGCGTCGTGATCAGGATGTCGAGGGACAGCCCCTCGGTGTCCGCCCGAGTCGTGCCGCGGTAGGCCTCACCGAAGTGGGAGTACGACGTACCCAGCCCAAGCTGCGTCAGATCCTTGGGCAGCGCTTGCTTGGCGCCCATCTGCAAGTCAATGGCGGACCCTCCGACCGGAAGGTTCGGGTTCACTCAAGCCGTTCAAACGGCGAAGGCCGGTGACCACTCCGTGAGCACAGCCACGACACTGCCGAAAAACAAGAGGCGCTTCTTCATGAGACAAACTGGAAAGGATCGAACGAGAACCTGTGTGTACCTGCGTTTGTTCCCAGCGGCCAGAATTGAGGCATCTGCGGGAAGCGCACCGGGCCGCACATGGCGCCAGCCGATGACGTGCTGAGGCGGAACATCCAAAAAAAACCAAACAAACGGCCTCTGGGCGTCGCGGGGATAGCCGGGTTCACCAAAGTTATTCGCCACAATTCGCCCGATAATTCCGATTTTGGCCCTCCCCAGGCGAATGCGTTATGCGTGGGCGTGATGCGAACCGTGCTTCCCATCGGACTTCTGCTGTGTGCTTGCCAGGGGTCCTCGCCGCCGCCGCCCGCCGCTGCTTCCACCGAGCAGCCCGTCGCGAGGCCGTCGCCGAAAGAAGCCCCGGCAAAAACCGCCGCCGTTGCGAAGAGCGCTACGCCCGCGAAAGCTCCGACGCCAGCGCCGCCTCCGCCTCCGCCGATCCCCGATGACATGGCGCTCGTGCCAGCGGGTACCTTCACGATGGGCGCAGACGATGAAGGCGAGCAGGACGAACGCCCTGCCCACAAAGTCACCTTGGAGGCATTCCTGCTCGACAAGCTTGAAGTTACCAACGGCGACTACAATGCCTGCGTCAAAGCAGGCGTCTGTCGCGCGTACCGCGGAGACGTTGCCAAGAGCATGAAGTACGGATCCGAGCGGGAGTTCCGCGGCGATCGCCAGCCCGTAGTCGGGGTGTCGTGGTTCGACGCAAAGAAGTACTGCGAGCACAAAGGCAAGCGGTTGCCACGCGAAGCCGAGTGGGAACGCGCTGCACGCGGCGACGAGAGCCGGCACTATGTGTGGGGCGCCGACAAACCCGATGCGACTCGGGGCTGCTACTCGGCTTCCTGCGGAGGAAAGACTGCGGACGTCGGTTCTTACCCGGCGGGCGCCGGGCCCTACGGTCACTTAGATCTGGCGGGCAACGTCTGGGAATGGGTGGAAGACGAATACGATCCTTACGCCTACAAGCGCGATACCGCCGCGAAGGGGGTGCCGGGGAATTGCGATCAGATCCTCGCGGCTCAGGACGAGCTGCGCCGGCTCAAGCAGCAGGGTTACACCGGCACCAATCCGATCCCCCACGAATGTGAACGCGTGCTGCGCGGCGGCGCCTTCAACTATCGCGGCGACGGGCTGCGCGCGTCCAATCGCGTTCACCATCCCGGGGGCTGGCGCATCTTGGTCGCCGGGTTTCGCTGCGCGAAGGACTATCCGTCGGCGGGCAGCGGGGAAAACTGAGCGGTGGGCGGGCGGCCCTAGGGTGGTCGGAAGTCCAGACAAGATCGCAATGTCGCAGTAGTCGAGGGGCGCACGTCGGGATCGTGCGCTCGGCTGCTTGCGCGTTACCCTTGCCCGCGCGTCACCGAACCGGGAAGCACAGGTGCGTTGATGGGAACTCCTGAGAAACGAATGAAGTGGCTTTTGCCGCCAAGTAGCTTTTCAGCCACGTGCGCGACACCGACAGCGATGTCTTCGAAGTAGTAGAAGGCCGCAAACTCCTGCTTTGCACCGCTCGCAAAGCCATGCCAAAGGCGAAACGCCTCCAGGTAGTAGAATCCCGACTCCGCAGTTTCGAAATCTGGAAGCGTGCGCTTTAGCGAGGCCTCGACGATTTGGCTGATGAGCCCTGGGTCACCGGTGCGGCTCTCGCGCGCGAACACGTCGAGGCCAGCGACTTCGTCGTGGAAGTAAGTGATTGGTACGCTCAGGTCGTGGCTGTCGATAGTGAGTCGTTCGAGCGTCGCCAAGCGTGCCTCGATGACTGCGCTGCCCTGGGTGCCAGGCAGGTGCCCAGTCTTGCGCTTGATTCTGCGCCCCACACTGCCCATGGATTGGAGCATACACCGCCGAATGTGGACCAAGCCCACTTTCCGGGCCGCCGCGCCGGTCAACGTCTTGTTGGCGATCCCCTGGCGCTCGCCGGCTTTCGCCACACCCAAGTCGCCTGACGTCGGCCAAGAACTTCGGAGATCCCCGGTGTTTTCGAGGGCGCGGGCGGCTGGCACGGGCGCTGCACTTGCCGCTGCTCGCGGCGCCCGAGGAGCGCGGTACACTGGACATGGTGAGCGCGCCGAAAATGATCGAGCTTTCCTATCGGCTGACGCCGAAGACGGAGGCGTGGGAGCTGCCGGAGATCCCGGTGCCCGAATCCCACGCTCACAATCTGCTCGTGACGTATTTGTTCGAGGTGCTGTCCGCGTGGGTGGAGCGCGAAAAGCGGGAAGCGTTGGTGGTGCGCAACCTGGCGCTGCGCTGGATGGAAGCCCACCCGCGCGTTGGGCTCGACCCGGACGTGGCGCTGATCGAGCCGGTGCCGCCGGACTCGAAACAACTGAAGAGCCTATGCACGTGGAAAGCCGGGCACGTGGCGCCACGCTTGGCCATCGAAGTGGTCAGCGAAAACCATCCGTACAAAGACTACCTGGAGATCCAAGAACGCTACGCCGACTGCGGCGTGCAGGAGCTCTGGGTGATCGATCCGGAACTGCACGGCCCGAAGCGCTTCGGTGGGCCGCAGCTGCTTCAGGTGTGGCGGCTGTACGAAGACGGTAGCTTCGGGCGTACCTATTCGGGCGACCGCTGGCACTCACCCGCACTCGATGCATGGGTGCGTGTTCGCGCGGAAGCAGATGGCCGCACGCCGGCCGTCGTGCTCAGCGAAGAACCGGAGGGTGAGCGTCCGTGGCGCACCAACGCGGAGGCCGAACGCGCCGGGCGACTTGCCGAGCGCGAAGCGCGCCGTGCCGAACGAGCGGGCCGCCTCGCTGCGGAGGCGCGGGTGCGCGAGCTCGAAGCGGATCTTCAGCGGCGGCACTGAGCAGTGAAGCGGGAGCGTCGGTCGTTGCCGCCACGAGGGGCTTGTCTCTGCGGCTGCGTCCAACGCCACCCGAATGCGCGCGACACGCGGTCAATGCGATGCGGCGTAGCGATCCGCGGCTGGACGACCATCCAGAGCGGGCGGCTTCTTCACGGTCAATCGTTTCACGAAGTCACTTGGCAGCTTCGATACCGAGGAAGAGGCTGCGCAGGTCTACGACCGAGCGGCAATCAAGGCCTGGGGCGATCGCGCCCGGGTGAACTTCGATCCGGACACGGGCGAACCCGCGGGCGCCAAGCGCGTCTGCGAGCTCCGAGCCGACCGGTCCGCATCTCCGCTGCGCACTCGGCACCGCCGCAAGTAGCCGGTTCAGTGGGGCGGCCTCACGTTCGCGGCGGAGATCGATCCCTGTCGGCAGCGGCGTCGGAGGTGGCCAAGGAAGCTTCAATGAGGCCGCCGCTTCAACCGCCGTCGGGAGAGAGTTGCGTGGAATGCGGGTGGTCATCCGGGGCGCGCGCCGGTCTGCTGGCCGTCTGAAGGGCAGTGGGCGCGGCCGATACTGCTGTTGTCAGGCGCGACATGCCGTTGCCAGGGTGCGGCCGCGGCGATATGCGCGAGGCAGATGCTAAATCCGGATGGCCGAGAGGCAAGCGACCTGGACGTGACGACGTCCGAGG
This sequence comes from uncultured Myxococcales bacterium, assembly GCA_937872925.1. Lineage (GTDB taxonomy): Bacteria > Myxococcota_A > Polyangia > Polyangiales > Polyangiaceae > JACKEA01. The sequence continues at coordinate 33,278 of CALMUT010000169.1, forward strand.
GGTGCGCGCTCATGCTGCTCGCGATAGAGGGCACGCTCCAAGTGTCGCACTGGTGTGACTTGCTCCAACGTATGGGTGTGCGCGAAAGCGCAAGCCGGACACTGTCGGTTCCGAGTTTTCGAAAAGGACTGCTGCGGACGCTTGTGGCCAAACGTCTAGTCAAAGAGTTGCGCGGTCACTGGTACGCCTGCGCGTGGGGTGTTGGCGCGGCGGTCATGCGTTGGGCGGCCGAGAACAACAAACTCGGAACGGCCAAGCAAGTGCTGCGACAAGCCCTCGGCTGGGGCAGCATGGGAATCGACACGGAAGTCCGGATCGATATTTTCGCCAACCCTGACGCTGCCGTCGCTGGACTGGATAGGGTGTTCAAGGTCAAGCCGGCTTGCGCGGCGGAGATCGCCATGGAGTCGACGGCGGGCCACGACCCTGCATGGTTCCGAGCTTTGCCATCGGACCTGCGCGCGCGACTGCTCGAGTTGACGATGATCCACCTAGAGCAGGCGATCTTGCCCAGGCATGAACTGTACCTTGCGGTTGCACAGGATCCGAGCCAGTTGTGCGACGCGACGGACACGGCGCTCCGGGCCTTTGCCGGTGGCGCCGCGCTGCGCGGCGATCTCGACGTCCTTCGCCGGCTTACAGACGTGCTGCCAGACGCTGGTGCACGCCCCATGATCACAGTGGCGACGGCGCTGATCGCAGGGCGCTACGACGAGGCACTGCAGGAGGCGGAACGCCTGCCGCGGCCGAAACGAGGGGAGCACGTTGGAGTTCTGGCTCTGCTGGCCTGCGTCGCGCTCCTGCGCCGCACGCCGAGCTCGGACCTTGCGCGGCGCATGGTGAGGCACGGCGGTGGCAAGAATGCTCCGTTGCAAGAAACCTTCCGCGTGCACGAGGCCATTTTGAGTATGGAGGCCGGAAAGTCGGATCGGATCCGCCATGCGCGGGATGCCGAGCCAGACGCAACCTCCACTCTTTGGTTTGGAATGCATGCGCTGCTATCGGGCGACTTGGTCGACGCGGAGGCGTTGTCGGGCGAAGCCGTGGAACAGGCGCTCTTATGCCGTTGGGCTGGCTACCTCTGGCTTGCGGAGCAGTATGAGCAGGTTGCCTGGCGGTTGTACAAGAAGCTGCCCGATTGGCTGCGCGCCGAGACTGCGGGCGTTGCTGAGCCGGCTGCCCCGAGCGTCGGCCCCTGGCTGCTCAACGCGCGCATCGAGCGCAAGCCGTGGGAAATCACCCTGGACCGTCTTGGAGCGTTGGTCGACACAGAAGGCCCGTCGGCTGCCGATGCAGGACAGGTCGGGCGACGCGGGTGTTGTGGCGCGTGTACTCAGAAACTGTCGTACCCTTCATTCAGAAACGTGGTGCGAGCGGCAAGTGGACAAAGGGCCGCAAGCTCGCCATCAAACACCTGATGGGCGATAGCAAGACGCTGCGGGAACTTCCGCCGGAAGACCAAAGCGTTGCGCGCTACGCGCACCAGGCTCGCTACCTCTCGATGGGTTATCCGCGGACTGAGGAATGGATGAAGCCCGACGCTTGGTTGGCGTTGATCGGACACCCGCGCGTGTTTGCCGGAGAAGAAGAGACACCGCGCGAGGTCGTGCGCGGCGTGCCCAAGCTTACCGTGCACGTGCACGACCGTAGCGTCGTGGTGGAGACGCAGCCCGCGGGCTTGGGCGGCGCGGTTTCTGTCAAGCAAATAGGCGGCCAGTTCGTGGTGTTCGAATTGGAAAAGAAAGCGCGCGAGGTCGTCGAAGCCCTCGGCCCCCGCTTTGAAGTCCCGAAGGAGGGCAAGTGCCGCCTGCTCGAAGTCGTGAAGAAACTCGCGCCGATTGTGGTCGTGGAGTCGTCCGAACGCATCGACGCCAAGACGGTGCCAGCAGATCCTTCTCCGCATATGCGCTTGCTGCCGAGTCGCGGTGGCCTGGCGGTGACATTGCTGACGCGACCACTCGGATCCAGGGGTGTGTTCGTGACGCCTGGGCGTGGTGCGCCCACTCTGTTGAGCGAAGTCGAGGGCGAATCCGTTCAGGCAGAGCGAGACTTGGAACGCGAAATCCGACTCGCGGACGAGCTCATCGACCAGATCCAGGTTCTGACGGGCTCTGAGACTGGCGAATATCGCTTTCATGTGGGCGATCCGGAGAGCTGCCTTGAGCTGCTTGCAAAGCTCAGGGACGTTGGCGACGCGCTCGAGATCCATTGGCCGCAGGGCACGCCGCTCACGCTTCGCGCACGGCTGACGCGTCGGGCACTTCGTGGGAAGTTGACCAAGCGCGGCAACCTCTTCGAACTCACCGGGTTCGTCCAAGTCGACGGAGATGTGTCCCTCCAGCTCGAACAAGTGATCGAGCTCGTGGCAGCGCATCCGGGGCGTTTCGTGCAGCTAGCCTCGGGGGAATACGTCGAACTGGAACAAGAGCTACGCGAAGTGCTCGAGGGCATGGCTGCCGCGCGCGACTCCGAAGCGAAACCCGGCAAAACGCTTCAGATCCAGAGTTCTGCCATCACGCTGTTGGATCAGCTGACTCGCGAAGGGAGCAGTGTTGCCCTCGACAAGAGCGCCACGGCCTGGCGACAGCGATTCGATCAGGTGTTCGCGTCTACCCCGCGGGTTCCAAAGAGCTTCAACGGCCAACTGCGCGACTATCAGGTCGAAGGATTCCGCTGGTTGGCGCGGCTGTGTGATTTGGAGCTGGGCGCCTGTCTGGCAGATGACATGGGACTTGGCAAGACGGTGCAGCTGATCGCGCTGTTACTTCATCGCGTGGCCTCCGGGCCGGCTTTGATCGTGGCGCCCACTTCGGTCTGTGAGAATTGGCGACGGGAGCTGCAGCGCTTCGGCCCTTCGCTTCGTGTTCGGGCGTACGCCGGCACAGGGCGCGGTGAATTGCTTTCGGAGCTCGGGCCGCGTGACGTCGCCGTTGCGAGCTACGGCTTGCTACAGCAAGACGCCGAAGCGCTCAGTGCCATCGAGTGGGGCACGGCGGTGCTGGATGAAGCCCAGTTGATCAAGAACGCCGACACGCTACGTGCCAAAGCTGCGTTTCGGCTGAATGCGAAGGCTCGCGTCATTGCGACGGGCACGCCGGTAGAAAATCACGTAGCGGACCTCGTCAGCCTGTTTCACTTCCTCAACCCCAGGCTGCTCGGCAACCCCAAGGTCCTCAGTACTGCGCCGTCAGCGGGCAGCCGCGGCCCCAGGCGCCTGCTGAAGCCGTTCATTCTGCGGCGCACCAAGAGCCAAGTGCTCGAGGATCTGCCGCCGGTGACGACCATCCAGCACGACGTCGTCATGACGCCCGGTGAAGCCGCTCTATACAACCGCGTGCGCGAAGAAGCGCTCGCCAAGTTGGCGCATTCGGGCCCCAGCGGCAAAGCGCGCATTCAAGTCTTTGCCGAACTGATGCGCCTACGGCGCCTGTGTTGTCATCCCGGACTGGTGGCCCCAGAAGTGAACCTCACCAGCTCCAAGCTGGAGAGCTTTCTCGAGCTAGCGGAGGAGCTGGTCGCTGCGCGCCACAAGATCCTGGTATTCAGTCAGTTCACTGACGTGCTCGCCTTGGTGAAGCCCCTACTCAAGGAAAAGGGGATCGCGTTCCAATACCTGGACGGCTCCACGCCAGCCGCGCGGCGCACCGAAGCGGTCGATGCGTTTCAGGCGGGCGAGGGCGACGTGTTTCTGATCAGTCTGCGGGCAGGAGGCTTCGGACTCAACCTGACCGCTGCGGACTACGTGATCCACCTCGACCCATGGTGGAACCCCGCAGTGGAATCCCAGGCGTCGGATCGCGCTCACCGCATCGGTCAATCGCGACCCGTCACAATCTACCGCCTGGTCACTGTGGACACGATCGAATCGCGCATCGTGCAACTGCACGCCGAGAAGCGCGAACTCGCGGACGCGCTACTGTCCGAAACGGAACACACGGCGAAGCTGACGGCTGCCGAGTTGAGGGGCCTTTTGGAGCAGAGCTAGTTTCACTGTACGACTAGGAGCGTTGCTTGGCAGCGATGAGCTCACGCAAGACCTGGGCGTCCGCGCGATCGCGATCCCGCATGCCTTGTTTAGTGAGCAACAAGCTTTCCACTCCCAGGACCTGAATGGGTTGACCGTCTACCACCTTTATCTCGACATCGGATGACAGCTCCGCCCAAACGTGGCCACAGGCTGCAGCCATCACGTCAATAGTGAACTCATCGTTGATCCGGATCGCAAGGGGGCCCTCGCCCTCCCACAGCGTTGCCTCTTCGCCCGCGAGCTCCTGAGCAGCGCCATCCGGAAGCTCCGACAGCGCAAGGATCCAGCGGCGAGTGTTGTCCTCGTCCGGGGACACAAGGATGTCGATGTCTTCTGAGAAACGGACGATCCCGTGCGCGGCCAAGGCGTAGCCACCGATCAGAGCGTATTTCACTCCGTGACGGGCGAGTATGCTTGCCACCTGCTTGACGTCTTGCCAGGTCGCTGGCCGTGTGGTGTCACTCTCGGTCATCGCCCCGCTCCGGGGTCACTGCGAAACAACTGAAGGGGGAGAGGATCGCCACGCGCGGCATTCGGCGTCGCCTCACCCAGCTCCGCACACTTCGGGCGTGCCCAGAAGAGACAGCGCCTTGGCAACCGTCCACGACTCGCGGGCGCGGTTCGCCTCTTCGTGAGTCGCATAACGGAAGACTCCCTTGGGTGCCGCCGTGCGGTAGGCGGCCATTTGCTCCATCGCCGCGCGCGATACCGCAGACGGCGGTGCACCGGGGGCTGGGTTCCGCCTTCGGCCGACGACACGTCGCGTAGCCGGAGCTGCAGGTTCGACCGGAACCGGGTTCGTCATAGCAAACACTATACCATCTGGAGCACCCGCAGCCACGGCGTGCTTTCTGGAACCGTCCACGGCGAGCCGCCCGCGCATCGAACTGCGCGACGTGACCTGCAGAGTGGTCCGGCGGCACAGCATGGAGTTAGTCTTGGAGTCCGCACCATCTCGACGAGCTCCGGGGGCTCGACGGCGCGCACGTTGCCGCCGAAGCTCGCGACCCATGCGGCGACTTCTGGCAGGCCGGCGGCCTGGATGCGGAGCAGCGCGCGACCATCCATGAGTGGCTCAACTGTCTGGGTGCGGTGTAGCGTGCGCTCGCGCGCCAGGTGTGCGACTTCCGCGGCCAGCACGAGCACGATCTCGTGCACCGCGCCGTGGTACACGCCAACGCCCTTGCCCACGTAGTCTGCGACGTTGAAGCTCGGATCGATGTCGTAGTCTTCGTCTAGGACTTCGGCAGCGAGAACGCGCGCCAACGCGAATGTGCGCACTTCGTTGGCGGTTCGGCAGAAGCCGACCAGGTATGGCCTGCCATTCGCAATCCATGTGGCGTAGGGCTCGACGAAACGGCGCGCCGCCGGCTTGCCGGGGGTTTCGTATGTCATCGCCAGCACGTGCTCCCGGCCGATGGCGTCCTGGATGGCGCTGGCGATGGGCTCCAAGGCACCGCCGACGTTGGGCGCAAACGCCGTGGCGACTGCGCTGTGACGTAGTTCGTCGCAGTACGCTCGGGTTTGCGGCGTCACGGCCGCGAGCAGCTTGCTGCGCAGGGTGGCGAGGGGCGCGGCATGCGCGGTCGCGCCACCGGCGGCGATGGACTGTTCCGCGAGGACGAGCGCCAGCAGTTCATCGGGTTCGATGGGTGCGTGGATGCGGACGCCCTGGTCGAGCGACCAGCGTCCGTCATCGCTCGCAAGAGCAAATCCCGCTGCCTGAAGATCGGACAGGTCGCGGAACACCGTCCGCATCGAGCACTTGTCCCCACTCGCGTGCAACAGGTCCTCGGCGGTCAGCCCCCGCGCCGTGTGCGCCAGAGCCGAGAGCAGTTTCAGGTGGCGGATCACTTTGCGGCCGCGGTTCTCGCCCGTGGGTGGTGACATCGCGCCGCCGCGCCGTTCCTTCGATGACGCAACGCTCTTTGCGCGTCCCGCTTTGTCCGACTGCCGCGCGGATTTGCCCAATGTCTTGGCAGAAGTTGGAGCGTGGCTTGCCGGCTTGGCAATCGGTTTCGCAGACGCTCCACCAACGTTTCGCCTCGGCTGCGCTTTGGTACGACCCCTGCCCGTCACTTGCCCCGTGAAGATAAGAGCAAGTCGGCTGCGCACTCGCAAGCTGCTCAAAGGCGCAGCACGCGTTGGGCGGGTTGCTCGCAACGACATCGCGAAGTTGAGCAGATTCTGCTCAACTTGGTCGAACGTGATCGCGAGCGAACACCGAGCGCCGGGCCGCCGCGGCGGCACGTGGGGCCAAAACCGCATTTTTCGGCTCGCTTGGCGATCCCCAGGCGCTCGCCGGCTTTCGCCACACCCAAGGATCTTCAGCGGCGGCACTGAGCAGTGAAGCGGGAGCGTCGGTCGTTGCCGCCACGAGGCTCTTGTCTCTGCGGCTGCGTCCAACGCCACCCGAATGCGCGCGACACTCTGTCAACGCGATGCAGCGCAGCGAGCCGGGGCTGGGCAACAAGGCCGTCGTTAGTCTTGGTCGCCTGCCGGTGGACGTCGGCGTTGGAGCCACGCGGTTCGGATGTCGCGCAGCACCACCGTGGTCTGGCCCGCGTCGAGGCCGTGCGCCCGGAGTAGGTCGGAACAACGGAGATTCAGCTCGCGAGCGCGCTTCTTGGTGACGGCTGGGTCATCGATTTCAGTCAGCAGCGCCGCAACGTCGCCGAGGTGATCGCCGGGCGTCGCGTTCGGGAAGTTCTTGAGCACGGTTTCGAGCATCGCCAAGGTGGTGGCGAACGCTCTTGCAAAGTCCGCGCTCCGTCCAGCACACTGCGGGTGCTGCACCGCGCTCGCTTGGGCATCGAGTTCAAGATCGACGAGCGCCTGAAGGCCCTCGCCTGCAGTGCCCGCAAACGGATGCTCGCGCGTCGGGACGAGGATGTTGACCCACAAGTCCGTGAGCGCTTCTAGCAGCACGCGGCCGGACCCCGGCGGTGTCATGTCTCGAGCGGCAGCGCTGATGAGTGCCGCTTCCGTGTGCTGAGACCGACTGCGATGCCACTCCGCCATGTGGCGACACGCGGCAGCGAGCTCGGAGCGTCCGAATTCGGAGAGGAACTGGCGTTGCAGATCCGATCGCCAATCCTGTGCTCCGAGCGCGGCCTGGATCATGATGGGCAGGTCTCGGGGTGCTCCCCACGCTTTGTACGGATCGCTGGCCAATAACGCGGCCAGCTTCGCGGGAGAAGCCGCCCGCTCTGGATGCAGCACCTCCAACTCGCCGACGGCGGGCCGCGTGGGCGGGGTTTCACCATCGGCGCACATCATCTGAACGGCTGCGTGTTCGAGATGCAGCAGTGCGTCGAAGGCGGCGTTTGGGCCAGATCGGGGATCCACCGAAGCCGCAGGCTGCCTCGTGGCCAGGACTTCGAAACCGCGCTGCACGTAGGTCAGCGCCAAGCTCGCATCGATGGGGGTCAGCGGCAGTCCAAAGATCTCATCGGGAACTAGGTGCTCGGGGTAGCTACGCTGGCATCGACCGTAGGGCACGTCGTCAGGGTGCATCAAGAGGTAGACGAAGTTGCCCCCGGGGCGCGGCGTGGGAACCCAAGTTGCGAGTAGGTACCTGTGGTGTAGATCGCAAGCGCTGAGCCAGAACTTCGCGGAACGGAACCACTCGTCGCGCACCACTCCCGGACCTGGTCCGATGCGGCAAGCGTCGATGGTTTGCTCAATCATCTCGACGATCTCCGGGTTGAGCTTCTCTATCGGACACTGTGTTCGTGCCTGTGCGTCCAGATGCGCGATCTCGAGCAAGTACCTAGTAGTGTGGCAACCGGTGGTTGCGAGGCGTCGCAGGACTTCTTCGTGCCAGGGCGTCGCGTCCAGGCTTGCTGCGTAGAGGGCGTATGCGTAGGGCATACCGACACGTTGCCGTATGCGCTCGACGAACTCGTACGACGGCTCGTTCCGCCCGTCGCTGTGCATGAGCGAGGCCATGTACTGTGATGCGTTTTCGACACTGCCGCATTCCGAAAAGCCACAGTCGCCCAGGAAGTCCACGTTAATCGCCTGCATTTCGTCGGCGGGGAGTTCTGGTTTGTCGAAGCACCAGTCCTCCAAAACCCGAAACGCGAGCGCGCGCGCGCCGACGGAGTATTCGCTGGAGGCGAGGATGTCATACACGCGCGGTAGCGCTTGAGCCCGGCATTCGTCCGTCATGTTATGAAAGATGCTTTCGACGGCATCCCGAAACGCGCCACGGTCGCCAAGCGCTCCCCACAGCGACAGTATCCTCGCGGTTATTGCGTCTGGCGTGAGCTCGGGAAACACCGAGAAGACGTTCGGGATGCTGAGTCCGTCCGAGATCGGCATCAACCAGTCGAGGGCGTCTTGCACTACGTCGCCCGTCGAAGGCGGCAGAGGGTTCGGGAGTGCCGCGCGTGATTCGGGTTGAACGACCAGGATTCGCATTCTCGTCCCCAGGTGAAGCGCCTGAAACGTCAGGCGAGCGCGGAGGATAGCGACGCAGGCAGGGCGCGTCGAGCGGCAGCAGCGGCGGCGGAGGCGGGGCGGCGGCGTACGCTGCCCGGACTGCTCGGCCGGCATATTGTCAAACTAGGTAGTTTTGGCAGGTGGAATTTCCTAGGCGCCTGAAGAGCGAGCGTCCGAGGCAGCAGCTGGCACGACGCGTGCGGCCGAGCCGTGCTATGCGGTGACCGAATGCAGTTTCGCGGTGTGATTTCCTTGTTTCTCCTCGCCCTGCCCGGCGCATGCGCGGCCACCCAAGCGCCTGGCTCTGGCTCCCGCGAGTCCGGTCAGAGTCAGCTGATGGGCGAGACCTTCGCCGGAAAGAACAAGTGCAACCCCGACAACCACGAGCGGCCCTTCGTCATCGAATGGGACGCGACGGACATGTCGAGCTTCGAAACCCTGGCCAAGCGTGACGTGGTGGTCGTGCGCTACGAGGGTTGCACGCTGCGCATTCTCGATGGCTGTCGCGACGACTCGGTTCCCGGCGCCTACGGCGCGTATCGCCCGGTGAGTTGGACCGGCGGATCCCTCGAGCGCGTGGAGATCGGAACCGAGGCCGATTTGTACGCCAAACTACCCTTGGGCGTCGCTTCTCTGAGTGGCCGCGTGGCGGGTGGCGAGCACTTTCGCATGGAGTACTTCGTGGCCGGTACACGCAACGCGACGCGGCCGGGAGTGTACCGCGCGGAGATCGCGGACAACCCCGGATGCGAAGGCGCAACGCACTTCGTGTACAGCATGAACTTGGGCGCCTTTGCCTTGGGCTCCGCTTCCGAACGGGAGCTGAGCGCCGGTGGTAGCCTGTACGGCTTCGGCGCGGGGGGCACGCAGAAGCGAACCGCGAAGGCGGACAAGCAGGGCGGAGATTTGGCCAGCTGCAAGAGCGACTCGGCGACGGAGATCGACAGCTGCAAGCTTCCCATCCGACTCACGCTGCGACCGATCGAACCGGGCGACAGTCCCGATCACGCCAACCGTCGCGCACCCGACACGTCGGGTTCCCTCAACGCCGCGGGCAAGGTTGCCGAAACCGTGGAGATGTCGGCGGAGGCGAGAGAGCGCTACCAGGCCGCGCAGGACAAGCTGCGCGCGGGCGACGGCAAGGGCTGCCTCAGCGAACTCGACAAGCACGACGAGCTGGATCCAAAGCATCCTTCGAACGAGCCCACGTCCGGCCTCGATCCCGTGCGCCCCAAGTGCCTGATGCTGTCGGGACAGTGCGACGCAGGCAAAGCCTTGGCGCGCAAGTACCTGGAGCACAAGAGTTCCGGCAGGTATCCGAACCTGGATTCCGAGGTCGAGTCCGTCGTCGGAGAGTTCTGTCGCGGCAAGATGTCGCCGCGCGATGAACTACTGACGTCTTTGCACGTACTGGCCCAGGGGCTGGTGCAAGACGGGACGTCCGCCGCAGCCTGCGCCAAGGCTTACGATCGCGCGAAGCAGCTGTACAAGGTCGTCAAACCCAAGAACGATCAAGATCGCCCCATCGCGGGATCCGACAAGGGCATGCACCACTGGGCCGCGACCTGCGCGGCGCGCGCGGGCGACTGCAAGACGGCGCTGCGGCTGTTCAAGGACGGCTTCCGGAGCACGCCAGCCTACGAGCGCCTCAAGACCCCGCAAGACCGCGACGCCTACATCCGCACCGGCTTCCGCAACGGCATCGGCAACATCGTCGGCAAGTGCACCGACTGAAGACGAGACTCAGGAGAAGAAGTTTCACAGGACGGCCGGAAGCGCGGAAGGGGGGGCGCAACGTCGAGCGGTTGGGAGCTGCCGGACGAGCTCAGGGCGCCGGGTCGGAAACTAGCGGCAGCACGCCTCCCGGCCGCCCGAAATGAGGCGTCGCATCTGGGACTCGATTGGGGTCTCCGACGAAACGGCGTTCCGACTTTGAATAGTACAAGCATCCCAGCTCATCGGGCGGTCGCGACTGTACGAAAGCGTCGGCCGCGTCGAGCGCCGCGAGCCAGTCGCGTTTTAGCTGTGTCAGATCCGGCACCTCGCGCAGGTGCAGGCGGCGGAGTTCTTCCGCGCGTACGTTTCCGCGGCGTCGCAACAAGTCGAGCAGAAGGGGCGGCGTGAATCCGGGGTCCTTGCCCGCAGCCGCCCAACACAAGGCACCCAGCGGCAAAATCGCTCGGTGCGCGTCCATTACGTCGAGAAAATCTCGCGGTTCGTTGCGCCCAGCCAAGGCCAACAACTTGTTGATGGCCAAATCGATGGGGTGCAATTGATAGCCCGTGATCTCGTTCTTTACTGTGGGCAAGAAACGCCATGCGGTGTCGTGGACCCACTCGACCTTGGTTGTCTGCCCATCTTTGGAAACGATTGCTCTGACGAACCCGGGCTGTTGCAAAAGGATCTCGATCGCGTACCCAGCTTGCTCCAGGCTCTTCCGATCTTCCGCGTACGCACTCGCGACGCGCATCTCGGAATCCTGGAAGTAGTCCAGGTCATTGCTGTACCGTTTCGACATTGGTTCGATGTGCAAGGCGGCACCGCCTGCCAGGTAGCTGTCCGGCGTTCGATTGGCGCTGAGCAAGCGTGCGACCTCGGTTTGCAGCGGTGTTAGCGGCACAGCTTTGCCCCCCACTCCCAGCCTCGCCGGCCCCCGTAGCGCATGATCCGCTCCGCGACCCACGGAACATCACCGAGCGTGACTTCGTAGTTCGGATCGTGCGACCAAAAACACTGCGCATGCAGCTCGCGATAGGCACGGCGCGCCTCGCGTACCTTCACCATGTCGCGCGCCGCCTCAGGTGTGAGGCGCCTCCGGCTAGCCCGACCCCCACGACGGCCGAGAGCGGAGAGGTAAGCTTTCACTTTGGGATCCATCTCAGTAAACATAAACCGGTTAAGATAAAAAACAAGTAACTACGTATAATTAGAGCTACGTACGCTCGCCAGCGCCCGAAACGTACACTCGATGCATGGGTGCGTGTGGGCGCGGAAGCGCGCGGACCCACGCACGCCGTGGTGCTGAGCTTGGACTCCGAAGCGGAGCGACCCTGGCGCACCAACGCGGAGGCCGGCAAAAGGTGAGATCGAAGCGCGGAGCGCCATACCTCGCGACCACGAAGAAATCTCCACGCAACTGGCAGGGCTGGGCGTCCGAAGCGGCAGCCGATGACAGCTAGCTCTACCGGAGCCGCAAGCTGCATGCGCTGCGTCACGCCGCGGGTGCGCGCTGGCTGCTTTGCGTCGACAGCAAGCTTGGCTGCACCGAAGACGACTTCGCTCCGGGAGCGCATGTGCTCTGGTTCCGTCGCCACATCGACGTGCGCGCCGTGCTGGCGCATCTGGAGGGGCCAGGCGGTGTTCACACGTGGTCCGCCTAGCGTCGCCGGCCCGGATGGAGCTAGTGTTTGCCACGATGCGATGTACAGCGTTTCCAGAGGTCTTGGTGGGCGGGCAGGCCGCGTCGGACGCGCTCAACCTGGGTGACTGCCTGTTGCCGCACCGGCCCCTCGGTGAGCCCATCAGATTGATACGCAGAGCGCCACCCGCGCAGTGGTTTGAAGCAGCCGACGGCGGCTGGCTGGAGTTCGACCGCAGACTGACCCGCTACAAACCGCCGATGGAACTGCACTACTACTGGGAGGATGGTCGCATGAAGGCATTGTGGGTCATGGGCTGCACCCGGGTGCTACCCGACCTGGAAGTCGGGCGGGCGTGACTAGCGGGTGCGCTAGTGATCGCCAAGCAACGCTGCCGCCACCCGCACGAGTTCGTCAACGTCCGGCTTGACCACGCTGGGCCCGAGCTTGCCGTACACGGTGTACTTTGAGAAGAAGACGACGTGGCGCGTTCGGCCGCGCCGGCGTGCCGTTTTGGCGATGTAGTCGCCTGTGCAGCCATCCAGTTCGAAGTCAATGATCGTCAGATCGTAAACCTCAGAGTCGTTGTGCACCCCAGCGCCGCGTCCGGCGGTGGTGACGCAGTGCCCCAGGCCTTCAAAGCGCTGAGTGAGTTCCTGGAGCAGCGCTTTGTCAGAGTCGGCGATCAGGATTCTGGCCATGCCCAATGTCGGTTGCTGCCGCGGGGAGTTGCTATGAGTTTTGCTTCTACGGCCGACCGCTCTGAGGAGCTTGGAGCTTCGCCGGCGTCAGTGCGGTTCGGTGCCCGCGGAAGTCGGGCCGGTGAAGCGGAAGTCGGGCCGGTGAATCAAACACGCAGGTTCATGCCGCGATTGACCGGACAGGACGTGGTTTCGGAGGGGTTACCAGAGACAACAAAGCACTTAGCATACACACCAGTTTGCGTGAGCGTTCTTCCCCCCCACCGCGCCCCAGGCCCCCACCGCGCCCCAGGCCCCCAACGCGCCCCCGATCGGTTCCCGGTGGCCCGGGCTCGAGCGCAAGCCCGGAGCCGCCGGGGGCGACAACGCCCGCTGAGGGTGGCGCAGACGGCCTCAGCTGGCCTAGGACAGAGCCCCGGGCCGGGCGCAGGTGCAGCGGGGGGCTCGCAAGGGCCGATCCCGCGTTTTGATGTGAGCACCAGAGGCAAGAGCAACGACAGTATCGAAGAAGTGGTGGCCGAGAAAAAATGGTAAAGAGACAATGGTAAAGGGACTCTAAATGGCTGGAACAGAGCGCAGCAAGCGCCTACACGTAATGCTGACCGAGGAAGAGCACGCCATGGCCGTGGCCATGGCGGAACAACAAGGCCTCGGCATCAGTGGCTGGGCAAGGCAGTTGATCCGAGATGCCGCGAGGCGCAACCTACCGCCAGACGCTGTAAAGAAGCGAGTGGCGAAGAAGAAGCGAGCGGCGAAGAAGAAGCGAGCGGCGAAGAAGAAGCGCAAAGCCACGAAACGCTAGCGTCACTCACTTTGCGCCAACGCCACCCGAGTGCGCCCCACCACGCTGTCGATGCGGCGAGCCGGGGGTGGGGAACAAGAATGTGCTATTCTTCGCACTCCGATGAACACGCCGAGTACGACTTCGCCGCGCCTTCAAACTTCAGCCTTGGTTGTCGCTTGTCTCGTCGCGCTGGCGTTGGGGTTCGCGGCGTCGTGTTCGTCGGACGACGCGGGGGTTGCGAGCAATAACGTGGGCACCGGCGGCGCCGCGACTGGGGGCGCAGGCGGCGCGGGAGGTGCAACCGGGGGAACCGGCGGTGGCAGCGGCGGTCTGCCGACGAGCTTCAGTGACTTTCCAAAAGATCCCATCGTCGTGGACACGGGACTGCCGGCGGATCTGCCGACGCAGTTTGCAGCCCCCGGACAGACGACGGGTGGACCTTGCTTGTACGAACCGAGCTTGGGCGCATTGGTGCCGCGCAACTGGACGCCGCTTTCCTTCGAGTGGACCCCGGCGCCGGATCAAAACGTTTTCGAGCTGCGGCTGAGTGTGAAAAACCAGGTGAACGACCTGGTCGTGTACACGTCGCAGTCGTCCTACGTGATTGACGCCGCCTTGTGGACGGCGCTGACCAAAAACAGCGGCGGTGAAGACGTGCAGGTGACCTTGCGCGGCGCCAAACTGGACGGCACGACGCTCAGTGCGGGTCCGGCTACGGGTGCGGATGGCACGTTACACCTCGCCCCCGTCGCGGCGCCGGGCTCTGTCGTGTACTGGACGAGCGGCGCTCCTGGCTCGGGCGCCACGGCACTCAAGGGGTTCACCATCGGCGACACGAAGGTCACCACGGTGCTGACACCGCCGGTCGTGGGTGGGGATACCAATTGCGTGGCCTGTCACGCCTCGGCCCCCGACGGCGCGTTCACGTTCTACGTCCGCGATGGGAACAGCAGTGCTTCGCGGTCCGTGGATGTGCACAGCGTCGACGGCAAGGGCACCGCGCCGCCGGCTTCGGTGGTGACACCCACGGCCCTCACATTGCTTGGGCGGCACAAGCAGTCGGCGCCAGCGTTGACCATTGCGCACTACTCGCCCACGGACGCTGTGGCCCTGACCGTGTTTCAGGAACCGACCCTCACCGCCAACAAGAGCGAGTTGGCGTGGACGGACTTGCTCACCACGGATCCGAATACGGGCTGGGGCATCGTGGCGCGAACGGGCGATAGCGGCCAGGTGGCGTCACCCACCTGGTGGCACGACGGCAGCACGATTGCGTACACCTCGGCGCCGGTGGCATCCGAAGGCGTGATCACGCGGGTGACCGACGCCGACCCGCAAATGGACATCTATACGGTGCCCTACAACAACAAGCAGGGCGGTAATGCGACGCCATTACCTGGAGCCAGCGAGGCGGGATTCTGGGAGTACTATCCGGTGATCTCTCCCGGGGACGAACTGCTAGCGTTCAACCGTTGTGCGCCCCGCAAAGAAGCCAACGGCAGCTGGGCGGATTCCTACAACGAGACGACCGGTGAAGTGTACGTCGTGCCCGCCAAGGGCGGCACTGCGACGCGCCTTGCAGCCAATGACCCGCCGGCGTGCGCGGGCAAGGTCAGCCCCGGGCTCACGAACTCTTGGCCACGCTGGGCGCCTACCGCAGAAGTCTCCGACGGCAAGAACTACTACTGGGTCGTATTCTCTTCCATTCGCCGGGCCGACAACAATCCGCAGCTGTTCATTTCTGGCGTCGTGACAGACGCAACAGGCGCCATCGAAACGACGTATCCTGCGCTCTACGTGACCGCGCAGGTCGCCGAAGAGAACAACCACACGCCGGCCTGGGACTTCTTCCAAGTTGTACCGCGCTGACGGACGGTGATGCGCAGCGTTTCGGCTGCTACACTAGCGCCTAGGTCGTGACGAATAACGACGCATCCGCCGCTGAACTCGAAGCGCGTCTGTCGGCGCATCGCCGCGTCTACGCGCTCGTGCTCAGTGGTTCGGCCGCCTATGTGGTCGGCGTGCTTTTGGGATACCCACGGCTGGGGTTTGGCTCTTTGGGGTGGCTCTTGGTATCCGCCGGAACGATTACGATCATGCGGCGCGAGTCGGTGCACCTCGAGAGCTGGGCGCTCAGTCGTGAGCGGCGGCTCAGCTTGGTCGCGAGCCTCAGTGGCCAAGTCTCGAAGCGGCGAGTGTTTTGGAACATTGTATTCGGAGCGTGTCTGATCGCTGCCGGCAGCTGGGCGCTGCAGCTGGCCATCGTGCAAATGGGCTGAACGGCGGTGCCGGTGGGAGGTTCACCCACGTTTGTAAAGCGCGGCACAACTGCTAGCATCTTTAGCGTAACGGAAGGGTGAACCCATGCGTGCGGCATCACTTGTGGCTTTGAGCTTTGGGCTGTTGGTACTGGGCTGTGGGGGCGATGACAGCGTCAGTTTCGGTCCGGCGGGCGACGCTGGCTCCACTGGCGGAAGTGGCGGCACGGGGGCGACCGGTGCGTCTGCCGGGACGGGCGCTTCGGCCGGGTCAGGCGCAACGGGTGCGAGCTCGGGTACGGGAGGGGTCGGCGCGACCGGCGGCGCCGGCGGTGCAACGGGTGGCGCGGGCGGCGGTACCGGCGGCGGCATTGGCAAGGAAGACTGCACCAACGGCATAGACGACAACGGCGACAGCAAGGCGGACTGTGAGGATCCACAATGCCAAGGCGGATACGTCTGCGCGCCGCCGGTGCCGGCGGGCTGGCAGGGCGTCGCCTTCGTGGACAAACAGGCGAAGGTCCCGTGCCCAGCGGGCTTCGATGCCGCGACGCCCCTGTACGACAAGGCCGAGCTCAAGGCAGACGCGCCGGTGTGCAACTGTGAATGCGGGGCAGCGACTGGTGAAGCTTGTCGCGCGCTGCTTTCGTGTAACTCGGGCAATGCGTGCTCGTCGGTGAGCACGAACCCCACGAGCGTCGGTAGTTGTGCTGACTATCAGTTGCCCGACCCGGGCGGTTTGAACGCATGCCAAATGTTGGGCACGGAAACCGCGAACGGAAAATGCAGTCCTGCGGTCACTGCGGCCGTAGCGCCGCCGTCGTGGGAGCCTTCTTCCCGGGCATGCGGCGCGAGTGCCGTGGGCACCTGCGCGAGCCCAACGGACAAGTGCGTTCCGAAAGTGCCCGGAGCGGTCGGACCCTGCGTTGCGCAGAACGGCGATCACAGCTGCCCGGCGGATTACACCCAGAAGACGCTGTACTTCGACGGGGTCGTCGACGACAAGCGGAGCTGCGAAACGGGCAGCTGCACATGCGGAGGCCCTACGGGTGGCACGTGTGCTTGTGGCGTCGCAGTTTGCGGGGTGAATGTATACAACATCAACTCGTGTACGCAGAACTCGAAGCTCTCTTCTGTCATCGACGGTGGAGGGTGCAAGACGTACGATGATAGCGGCTGGCCCAGCAATGACGGGAAGTGGGGAGTCGCTCTGAGTACCGGCTACTCCGTCAGCACTCCCGGCACCTGCCCGGCGAGCGGCACGGGCACGCCCTCTGGCGAAGTGTCTCCCACGGGACCCGTTACGGTCTGCTGCGTGCCCTAAGCGGACGCTTTCGTCGAGTGCACTGATCGGCCGTTCGGAGCCGGTCTGCCGGCACGTCACGCGGGAGTATTCGCGGGCGGGCGCATCGCGCGCTAGTATGCTGGCCATGGCATCTCGTTTCGCTCGGTGGTCGCTCAGTCTTGGGGCACTCGTGTTCTGTGCTCACTTTTCGCCCGCGTGCAGTGGGGAAGACGGAGGCAAGACCGTCTCAAACACTGGCGGGGGTGCCAACGCTGCCGGCCAGGGCGGTGGTTCCGGCGACGCCAGCATCAATCTTGACGGTTCGGGTGCTGCCGACGGCTCGGCGACTTGTCCCGGCGGCTGTCCTGAAGGCCAGGTGTGCATCAACGGTTTCTGCGTGACGCAAACGTCGTGCAGCGACGACGAGGACTGCCAAAACGACACCTACTGCGAACCCAACGTCGGCTGCGTGCCCTGGGGACAACCCCCGACGAAGACCTTTGACCCCACGTGTCAGGTGGGATTGCCCCCAGGCAATTTCGCGCCGACCGTGAAGTGCGAGTTCAATACGCCGCCAACGGGCGACCCGTTTCCGAATCACCGCGATGTGCAAGCCACGCCGATGGTCGTGAACTTCAACGTTGGCGCCAGCGGGGTGCCAAGCATCGTGGTGCCGTTCACGGCAACGGTCGTCAGCAACTACACTGAAGACCTCGGCGTGGTCCGCGTGCTGCGCGGCGACGACTGCAGTTTGGAGGCGAATTTGGGTGGCGGGCAGTCTGGGCACCCGGGCTTCGTCGTCTCTTCCTCGCCTGTGGCGGTCGCTGACCTCGACGGCGACGGCTCTTCCGAAGTCGTGGCTCGCGCGGCGGAGGGGAATCTAGTTGCGTTCACCAAAAAGAGCGGTACCTGGTCGCGGCTGTGGCTCTCCCCCACACCTGTGATTGCCGCCTGCAACGCGTCCAACCACCGCTGCTCGCTCGGTTGGGCAGGGCCGTCGATCCACGACTTGAACGATGACGGTATTCCGGAGATCGTGATCGAAGGCAGTGTTGTCGACGGCGCGACGGGCGCGCTCTTGAGCGGGAACCCCGCTGGATATGCCAGCTACAGCCAGGGGCTGAACCCGGTCTTGGCGAACCTGGATCAGGATCCGGCGATCGAACTCACCAACGGCGCCGCGATATGGGAATGGGCTGGCGGTGCATGGACCGCCGAGTCGTATTACACCGCGCCAAGCCCCGGCTTCGTGGCCGTCGCAGATTTCGGCGCGTATGGCGCGGGTCTCCCCGCGGACAATCCCGAGCTGGCCATCGTGGCCGGCGGGGCGCTCACCATCCGCGCCGCAGACGCCACGGTGATCTTGGGCGCCATCGCAGTCCCCGGTGGCGGCGGCGGCGCGCCGACGATCGCCGACTACGACGGCGACGGCCTGCCTGAGGTCGGCGTTGCTGGGCAAGCATTCCTGACCGTGTATGACATCGATTGCGGCGCGACTCCTCGACCCACCGGCACCTGCAACAACACGAATACCTGCGACGACACCACGGGGACGCCGGGAGCGTGTCCCAGCGGCATTCTATGGTCGCGTCGCACTCAGGACATTTCCAGCAACATCACGGGTTCGAGCGTGTTCGACTTCGAAGACGACGGTAAGGCGGAGGTGGTCTACGGTGACGAGTGCTTCGTGCGGGTCTATGACGGCACTGACGGCAACGTGCTCTTCAGCCAAGCGCGGTCCTCCTGCACCTGGTACGAGAACCCGATTGTTGCCGACACTGACGGCAACTTCCGTGCCGACTTGGTCTCTCCCTCGAACCTAGCCTGCTCCGATGGCGTTAACGGCATCGCGTGCACGATGTTGAACGCGGACGGCGTGGACCAACAGTTTCCCGGCGTGCGCTGCAAAGAAAACAAAGATTGCGTTGCCAGCGTATGTGACTCTGGTTTCTGCCGCTGCACCGCGACCAGCGAGTGTTGCTCCGCGGGAACCGACGCCGCGTGTTTGGACGCGGGTTTCAAATGTGCGGCGCCCCCAGCGGGCACACCCGGCACGGGCAACACGTGTCGCGCTGGGCATCCCAAGGGCGTCCAGGGCATCCGCGTTTACAATGACTCTAACGATCGCTGGGTGCGCTCCCGAACGATCTGGAATCAGCACGCCTATCACGTGACGCATGTGAACGAGAACGGCACCGTGCCGAAGACGAGCGCCTGGCAAAAGAACTGGAAGGACCCGGATCTCAACAACTTCCGCCAGAACGTGCCCGGCGACGCCAGCGGCAAGGACAGCGCGGACGTGACTGCCGGGATCGCCGGGTTTACCTGCGGTGCGGGCGGCGCGCTGCTCAAAGCCCCAGTTTGCAACCGTGGCACGGCGCCCCTTGGCGCCAACGTACCGGTTGGATTTTACGACGGGGCTACTCAAGTTTGCAGCGCCAAGACAACCAAGGCGCTCAATCCCGGTGAGTGCGAGACGGTGAGCTGCACTTGGACCAACCCGCCGACATCGGCCAAGACGGACATCCAAGTCGTCGCTGACGACGGCGGCGCTAACACCGAGTGCAAAGAGGGCAACAACCTAGGCACCGTGCTCGGCGTCGTCTGCCAGCCGCCGGCATGACGCCGGAGTCGAAAGCGCCGTCGAAATCCTTCGCCGTCAGTCGAACAACGCGACCAGTTGCTCGGTGAAACCGACCAGCGTGCCGTCGGCGCTGTGCAGCCGCCCCATGGCCGTGTGGAATCCGTCTTTGCCCGCGACGGTTTCGTAGCTGAACGAAAACCACTGCTCGAAGCTCGCGGGCACGGCAATTCCAATCGCCAGGCATGGCGAACTGATACTCGCCGTCGCTGCGTAACCAGCGCTCTCGAAGACTCGCGTCGAACTGCATGAGAGCTTCGTACGGGAAGGCCGGTCGCGCGAGTTGAGCCCTCAGACAGCGTGCAGGCCAAGACTGCAGAAATGCCGTATGCTCTGAAGGCTGGGAGGATTTGCGATGCGATTCGGATGGTTTCTGGCAGTGGGCATGGCGTGCGTTGGCGCCTGTAGTTCTTCCGGCTCGAGTGGCGGGCCGGGGCTCGACGGGGGCTCGAACTGCAGTGGCACGAGCTGCTCGAGCCTGGGGGACTGCCCCGGGATCCAATGCAAGTGCCCAGGCTCGAAGTTCGTGGCTACGATCCGCACCTGCAGGAAAGGCTGTTGCCCGACGAACTGCAACGAAGCATGCGGCGTTGTGGGCACGGGCGGTGGCTCCGGCAGCGGCGGCTCCGCCAGCGGTGGCTTCGGCAACTTCGGCGCGTTCGGCGGCACTGCCGGACAAGATGGAGGTGCCGGCGCCGCGGGAGCTGCAGGCATTGGGGGGGCGGCGGGAAACGACGCCGGCCTCGGTGATGCGGGTGTCGTCGTGGCAGACAGCGACACCCACGTGCTCTTCTTCGATGCGGCCGCTCCGTCGGGCACCTATTGGGGGATCCTGCGCCACGCCGTGAAGCTGAAGGGGACCTCAAGTTGGGTGATGAGCATCATCGATTCGGGCATCAACTCCAGCATGTCTTCGACGTACGCCATTCAAGAGATGGTGTTGGACGCGTCAGGCCACCCCAATGTGGCCTACTCGCACTTTCGCACCAAGACGCTCCGCTTCGCGCGTTGGGACGGCAGCTCTTGGGTGCAGATGGATGGCTCCTTTGGCTACGACGTCCTGGATTCGAACGTCGACACCACCGGGATCGGCAAGCACTTCATCACTATGTACAATGGCAAGCCTGAGATTGCTTTTCGCCAAGGCTCGACCCTGAAGCGCTACTCTTGGAGCGGGTCTGCGTGGCAGGGCACGCTCGTGCTCGACACGACGCCGCCGACCGGGATCGCCAACCCTGGGGGCGCGCCCGCGCTTGCCTTTGATTCCAGCGGCTTCGCCCACATCGCGCACCATGACCACGGCGGCTACCAGCTGCACTACGCTAGGCAAAGCGCAAGTGGCTGGAGCAACGAGCTACTCGGTTTTTCTCCGAAACAGTCGGCGCAGTACAAGCACATCGCGCTCGATTCTGTGGAGCGCCCGCATATCGTATTCAAGTTTGGCTACACGCGCTGGAACGGCAGCGCGTGGGTCAAAGCGGATGGCACCGCGGGGTACGACGCTTATGACACGGGCTTCATTTCCGCGGGCCTCTCTCCGCAAGGCGAGTTCATCGTTGGGCACCGCGTCGGCAGCGCCATTGAATTGGTGCGCAAGACCCTGGCCGGCGCGACCTGGGCTAACGAAGGCCAGGTACACCCTGGCCCCCACTCCGGGGCGGCGTTCACTGCGGACGCAACCGGCAAAGTGCATGCGGTCGTTTCCGAAGGCACGACCGGCAACAATGTGTTGACCTACATCACAAAATCCGGAGGCGGTTGGGTGGGGGAGCAGTTCTTCGCGCCAGGCGGGAACTCACGCCTGCTGCATCCCTCCATCGCCGTGCGTTGAGCTCACTAGTCGCTCCCGGGGCGCTGGCGGCCTGGTCCGGGCCGTCGTTCAGCGGCGGCTTTCCTGCTCTGGCGGGCGCAATCCTGGAGAGCGCCGGACCGCGTGGAGCTCACGCGCCACGCGTGGCGCCAGTTCGGGCGCGTGCGATCCGACACTCGCGAAGATGTCCGTCCAGTCCGACGCGAACGCAGCACACAGTTTGAGCCAGGACCGCGTTGCCGCAAGGTCGCGAGTCGCCCGAGCCCGCGAGCGCGCAACGTCAGAAGCATCGCGGACTCAGGAGCACGCGTCGGCGCTGAAGCCTGGCACTCAAGCCGAGGCGCACGTGCCGCGCGCGCTGAGGATTTCGAGCCAACGGTGTTTTCCAGGACAGCGCGCGGGACTTGAACCGACGGTGCATCGCGCGAGCGGGTTGGGCGAGTACGGCGATGTTTTTCGGCGGGGCAGATCACGGAATCAATCGCGCGAACGGAGCGGTCTGGGCGAATACGGCGATGGCTCCGCCGAGAAGTGCGCAAACACCGCCCCCATGCCTTCGGCGGGGCAGATCACGGAATCAATCGCGCGAACGGAGCGGTTTGGGCGAATACGGCGATGGCTCCGCCTTCGGCGGGGCAGATCACGGAATCAATCGCGCGAACGGAGCGGTTTGACCGAGTCACCGGCGGGGCGGCAACAAGGCAACGCGCTACCTAGGTCAACGCCCGTTTGCCGCGAGCGTCAAGGAACCAATACTGCGAGCGCAGCACGAAACAGCGCCGGCAACGCATGCTCGCTGCGCGCCGAGGCTTGACTCTTCGACAGCTGGCGCGCCGCCAACTCTGCAACCGCACGCCGCGCAACCCGTTCCCGGAATCCCATGTTCGTGAGTCCCCGGACGAGTTTCGCCTGAGTGTTTTCACCGAGCAGACAGGTCCAGGTTGTCTCCGAACTGCCAGAACTGCCCGAACTGTCCATGAACCTCCGCTGGCGGAGGCTGTCGTCGTTCGTGTTGCGCGCGCAGGTCGCCACGAAGCCCTCGTACCCGGGCCCACGCTTCGACTCAAACGCATCACGCCGCGACGTCGCATCCTGCGTAGCCAACTCCCGAGATCCGTCATCACCCGCGGCGCCGGGCGCGCTCAACGCCGCCGCGCACGTATCCTCGCGATCCTCCGCGGCGTGTACATCGCTACGTTCCACCGCGCACGCGTGGCGATCCTCCGCGGCGTGTACATCGCTACGTTCCGCCGCGCACGCGTGGCGATCCTCCGCGGCGTGTACATCGCTACGTTCCGCCGCGCACGCAGCGCGACCTTGCACGGCGTTCTCAGCGCGACTTTCTGCGGCGCACGCAGCGCGACCTTCCCTGACGTGCGCGGCGCTACTTTCGGCGACGCACGCCTCGCGGTCTCCCGCGGCGCAGGTGTCGCGCTCCTGCGCGGCGCGCACTTGGCGACCTTTCGCGGTGCACGCATCGCGATCCTCCGCGCCACGCACATCGCGGCTTTCCGCAGCGCACGCCCCGCGGCCTTCGGCGCAGGTGTCGCGCTCCTGCGCGGCGTGCATATCACGGCTTTCCGCGCCGCACGCATCGCGGCGTTCTTCGGCGCAGGCGTCGCGATCCTCCGCGGCATGCACCTCGCGATCCTCCCCGTCATGCACATCACGATCCCCCGCGCGACTCTGCGCGCGCCGCGCCGCGATCTTGTCGTCCACATACTGCTCGCCGAACAACTGCTTCGCTGCGAAACGATTGTGCGCGCCGCAACGCACGCGCAGATTCTCCGGCTCGCCGCTGCCGCCGCGCGCACGCGCCACGTCATGATCCAGCTGAATGAAAGCGCGCGCCGTGCAGCGCCGACCGCTAGGCGCAACGTACGTACAACGCTCGCCGTCGCGCTCGAACACCTCCCTGCGTGCCGCCCGTGAAATCGCGCCATGCTTTGCTTGCTTGGCGCGCCGCGGGCGATCGGTCTTCGCCAATCGCGTCTTCTCCAAGTCCGCGACCAAAAGATCGAGCGCACGCTCAAAGATCGGCTCTAGCTCTCCGCGCGGATTACTGTGGCGCATCAAATCCTGCACCCGCGCCAGCTTGTCACGAAACTCGCGACTCACCGTGCACTGCAAATGAAAGCGCGTCGCAGAGAGCGGGCGCAGCCGCGTGCTCGACGATCGCGCACGTGCGCGCGCGGCTCCAGGCGACTCCGCATGCGCTGCGCAACTCGACGCTCCGCGCGCCGCGTCGTGCGGATCTGCGCACCCGACGAACCTCACGCCCGCGCACGCCGCGCCGTGCGATTCCGCCAGGCAACTCGATTCTCCACGCACGGCGCCAAGCGGACACGTTGGAGTCACGAACTCCAATTCCGCATTCGCACCTCCCCGCGATCCCAGCGCCACGCTATGCGAGCCCGCGCCCGCGCCGCAGAAGTCCCCGCCCCCGCCACACCACGAATCAGCTTGCGACACGCCCCCGCCACACCACGAATCAGCTTGCGACACGCCCCCTTCCCCCGGAGCTTCCAACACCGGAACGATCCGCGAAGGCACGTCCGGCCTCGGAAAGTGCATGCGAATGAGCTCCTCAATCTGCCGCTTCGTCTTGCCGCACGAAGCCTCCAGAAGCGTGCGATGGTTCGCTGCGTTCAGGTGCGTACGCAAGAGCTCCAACCCAGAACAGTGCAGGCGCCCGTCCTCAACCATTGGCAGCGCCTCCGGGTAGCGCCGCACCACGCGCGCCGCGGCCAGAGTGCGATGCGCCTCGCCTTCGCTCATCGAAAGGCCGGCGACGCAGTAGTCGTACATCGAAGGGTGGGCTTCCTTCAGGAACAGACTGCGCGCTTCGATCTCGCCAA